>CAZPMD010000047.1:962-30502 GCA_964587395.1 uncultured Hyphomicrobiales bacterium | reverse complement strand
GATCATCGAGATCGACGGCGGCTCCCTCACCTCCTACTCCGGCGACTACGCCTTCTACGAGCAGCAGCGGGCTCTCGCCGAGAAGCAGCAGCAGGCGCAGTTCGAGCGCCAGCAGGCGATGCTGGCGAAGGAGATCGCCTTCATCGAGCGGTTCAAGGCGCGTGCCTCCCATGCCGCGCAGGTGCAGAGCCGGGTGAAGAAGCTCGACAAGATCGACCGGGTCGAACCGCCGCGCCGCCGCCAGACGGTGATGTTCGAGTTCCAGCCGGCGCCGCGCTCGGGCGAGGACGTCGTCAACCTGAAGGGCGTCGACAAGCGCTACGGCAGCCGCACCATCTATGAGGGGCTGGATTTCAGCATCCGCCGCAAGGAGCGCTGGTGCGTCATGGGCGTCAACGGCGCCGGCAAGTCGACGCTCTTGAAGCTCGTCACCGGCGCGACCGATCCGGATGCGGGCACGGTGAACCTCGGGGCCAGCATCAAGATGGGCTATTTCGCCCAGCACGCGATGGAGCTCCTGGAGGGCGAGCAGACCGTCTTCCAGTGGCTGGAGGACGCCTTCCCGCAGGCGGGACAGGGATCGCTGCGGGCGCTGGCCGGCTGCTTCGGCTTTTCCGGCGACGACGTCGAGAAGCGCTGCCGGGTGTTGTCCGGCGGCGAAAAGGCCCGGCTCGTGATGGCGCGGATGCTCTACGATCCGCCGAACTTCCTGGTGCTGGACGAGCCGACCAACCACCTCGACATGGCGACGAAGGAGATGCTGATCACCGCCCTCAAGGACTACGAGGGCACCATGCTCTTCGTCTCGCACGATCGGCATTTCCTCGCCGCGCTGTCCAACCGCGTGCTGGAACTGACGCCTGAGGGCATCCACACCTATGGCGGGGGCTATACCGAATATGTCGCCCGCACCGGTCAGGAAGCGCCGGGACTGAGGAGCTGATCCGCGCCCTCCGCCGGACCCGCCTTGAACAGGCCGGCGAAGTCCGGTCTACTCGAAGCGGGTTGAAACGCCGGGATGCCACGAGCGCCACAGAAGAGCGCATGGGCCGCCCGACCAGGAGGACGACGCATGACCAAGACGCTCTGGACGCCATCCCGACGCCGCTTCATCGCGGCCTCTTCGACGCTGGCCCTTTCCGGCCTCGCCGCGCCGGGTCTGGCGCAGACACGCTTTCCCAGCCGGCCGGTGACGCTGATCGTGCCGTGGACGGCGGGCGGCTCGACAGACATGGGCTTCCGCGCCCTGGCGGAAGCGACGCAGGCCCATCTCGGCGAGCGCATCATCGTCGAGAACAAGCCCGGCGCCGGCGGCACGCTCGGCCCGGCGCAGATGGCCGCCAGCGCCCGGCCCGACGGCTACACGCTGGCGCAAATGCCGATCACCATGTTCCGCCTGCCGCACATGACGCGGGTGGCCTTCAACCCGCTGACCGACTTCAGCTACGTGGTCCACGTCGCCGGCTACTGCTTCGGCACGACGGTCCGCGCCGACAGCCCGCACAAGACGATGAAGGACCTCATCGCGTTCGCCCGCGCCAACCCGGACACGGTGACCTACGGCACCCCCGGCGCAGGCACATCGCTGCACATCACCATGATGGACATCGCCGCGCGCGAGAACATCAAGTGGACCCATGTACCGTTCCGCGGCGCCTCGGAGACCAATGCCGCCGTGCTCGGCGGCCACGTCACCGCGCAGGCGGATTCCAGCGGCTGGGCCCCGCTCGTCAATGCGGGACAGCTGCGCCTGCTGGCGACCTGGGGCAAGAAGCGTACGAAGAGCTGGCCGACCGTGCCGACGCTGCAGGAAAGCGGCATCGACATCGTCTCCAACTCGCCCTTCGGCATCGCCGGCCCCAAGGGCATGGACCCCGGCATCGTCAAGGTGCTGCACGACGCCTTCAAGAAGGGCATCGAGGAGCCGTCGCATCTGCGTGTCATGGACCAGCTCGACCAGGAGGTCGACTACATGGACACCCAGTCCTACACGGCCTTCGTGCAGACCATGTACGAGGATATGCGCCAGCAGGTGGAACGCCTGAACCTGCGCCGCAGCTGATCGCGACAGGCGGCGGCGATGCGCATTCCCGACCTGGTGGCCGCCGCGGCCATTGCCGGCCTCGGCGCCTTCCTGGTGCGGGAGGGCGTCGACCTCGGCCTCGGAGAACCCACCGAGCCGGGCTCGGGCTTCATGTTCTGGTGGATCGGTGTGGCGATGATCGTCGCCGGCGCGGCCCTCGGCATCACCGGGCTTTTCGCGCCGACGGGACGCGCCGGCACCGAGGCGGCGGGCGGCAGCGGACCGGTCGCCATGCCGCTCATCTGCATCGCCGCCCTCATCGGTTACGCCCTGCTGCTTCAGCCTCTCGGCTTCATCCCGACATCGGCGGCGCTGCTGACCGGGCTCTTCGCCTTCGTCGGCGGCTACCGCCTGCCGCTGTCGCTGGGCATGGGCACAGTCTCGGCCCTCGCCTGCTGGTTCGTTTTCGCGCGGATGCTGTCGAGCAACCTGCCCGCCGGCATCCTTGCCGGCACCATATTCGGGAGCTGAGCCATGGATCTCCTCGGCCAGCTCGGCAATGGCTTCCTCATCGCCCTGTCCTTCGACAACCTGTTCTATTGCTTCGCCGGCGTGCTGATCGGCACGCTGGTCGGCGTGCTGCCCGGCATCGGCCCCATCGCGGCGATGTCGCTGCTGCTCCCCGCCACCTTCGCCATCCCGCCGACGGGCGCCGTCATCATGCTGGCCGGCATCTATTACGGCTCGATGTATGGCGGCTCGACCACCTCCATCCTGGTCCGCATCCCGGGCGAGGCGGCGTCCGTCGTCACCTGTCTCGACGGACACGAGATGGCGAAGCAGGGGCGCGCCGGAGCGGCGCTCTTCGTCGCCGCCATCGGCTCGTTCTTCGCCGGCACCGTGGCGCTGTTCGGCCTCATCCTGCTGGCGCCGCTGATGATCAAGGTCGCCCTTGCCTTTGGCCCCGCCGAGTACTGCGCGCTCATGCTGCTCGGCCTCTGCCTCATCGCCTATCTGTCGCAGGCCTCGGTGCTGAAGTCGCTGGTCATGGCTGGCATCGGCCTGATCCTCGGCCTGATCGGCATCGATTCCATCAATGCCCTGCCGCGGCTGACCTTCGACCGGCTGGAACTGCTCGACGGCATCGGCCTCGTGCCGGTGGTGATGGGGCTGTTCGACGTCGCCGAGATCTTCAAGAACCTGGAGAGCGGCACCGACCGCACGGTGGTCGAGAGCAAGGTCGGACGGCTCTGGCTGACCCACGCGGACTGGCTGGCGAGCCGCTGGGCGATCGTGCGCGGCACGGCTCTCGGCTTCGTCCTCGGCATCCTGCCGGGGGGCGGCGCCGTCATCTCCTCCTTCGTCTCCTATGCGATGGAGCGGCGGCTCTCGGCGACGCCGGAGCGCTTCGGCAAGGGCGCCATCGAGGGTGTCGCTGGGCCGGAGGCGGCCAACAACGCGGCGGCGGGGTCGGCCTTCATACCGCTGATGACGCTCGGCATTCCGCCCAATGCCGTGCTCGCCCTGCTGCTCGGCGCGCTCATCATCCACAACGTTCCGGTCGGCCCGACCATGATCACGCAGCGGCCGGATCTCTTCTGGGGCGTCGTCGCCTCCATGTATGTCGGCAACGTCATGCTGCTGATCCTCAACCTGCCGCTGATCGGGCTGTGGGTGAAGTGCCTGCAGGTGCCCTACGGCATCCTCTTCCCTCTGATCCTGCTGTTCTGCTGCATCGGCGTCTATGCGACGTCAGGCCAGATCTTCGACGTCTACGTGATGATCGTCTTCGGCGTCGTCGGCTGGCTGGTGGCGCGCTGGGGCTTCGAGCCGGCGCCGCTGGTGCTGGGCTTCGTGCTCGGCCCGATGTTCGAGAACAACCTGCGCAAGGCGCTGATCCTGTCGCGCGGCAGCTGGATGACCTTCATCGAGCGGCCGATCTCGGCCTTCTTCGTGCTGGCCTCGGCCATCATCCTTTCGACGGCGCTCATCCCGTGGATCAACGCCAAGCGCAAGGAAATCGCCACAGAGGGGTGAAACGGCGCAACGTACCGCGCGGGTGGAGCACCCGCGCAGGACGGTCGAGGTATGGCGGACAGGGGAACCGTCAGGCTGCCGTGGTGTCGTCCAGCTTCGCGTCAGGAGCGTTCTTCTTGACGCTCTCGATGCCGGCATCGCGCGCGGCTTCCGACGAATAGGTCTCGCTGGTGCCGATGATCTGGCCGTTGGTCGCCTTGAGGTTGAACATCGGAGCCCCGGACTTCGACATCTTGCGCTCGTAGCGCGCGTCGTCACCCGCATTCTTGCGGACGCTTTCGATGCCGTTCGTCGCGGCAGCCTTCGTCGTGTAGTGCTCGCTGGACAGGATCGCCTGCCCGTTCGATGCCTTGAGGGTGAAGTGGAACTGACCGCTCTTGCCTTTGGTCAGCACGAACTTGCCTGCCATTGCCCTGCTCCCGATCCGATTCGCGCTCATGCGCTGCGAACAGCATAGCCGAGCCGCCCGCAATTGCCGGTGCGGAAGGTCACGGACCCCGAGGCACCTTCCGCCCTCCGCCGGACGGACCGGCTGACCCCGGCTTCCCCTCCCGCCATTGTGGCCGGAGTCCCTTCGGCGACGCAGGATATGCCATGCCCGACAGCCCCGCCTCCTCTCCTTCGGTGCGTCTCGAACGAGCCGGCGCCATCGGACGGATCGTCATCGACAGGCCGCCGGTGAACGCGATGAGCCTTGCCATGATCCGGGCGCTGGTCGCGGCGCTGCGCGAGGCCGCGGCCGACCGGAGCCTGCGCGCCGTCGTGCTGACCAGCGCGATCGCCGACCGGTTCTGCGCGGGGCTCGACCTCGACGTCATCCTCGGCAAGTCGGGCGAGGAAGTCCGCGAGTTCCTGCAGGCGCTCTACACGGACCTCTACGATGCGCAGTACGACCTCGGAAAACCCTCCGTCGCGTCGGTGGGCGGGGCGGCGCGTGGCGGCGGCGTGACCATGGCGATCTCCTGCGACGTGCTGGTGGCCTCCGAGAACGCGACGTTCGGATATCCCGAGATCGACGTGGGCGTCATCCCGGCCATCCACTTCGCCCATCTGCCGCGCATCGTCGGGCGTCACCGCGCCTTCGAACTGCTGTTCACCGGGCGCTCCTTCGGCGCCCGGGAAGCCGCCGATCTCGGTCTCGTCAGCCGCCTGGTTCCCGCGGGCGAGGCGGACGCCGCGGCCATGGCGCTGGCCGAGACCTTCGCCTCCAAGTCGGAGACTGTCATGCGGCTCGGACGCGCCGCCTTCATGCGCCAGAACGACCTCGACTACCGGCGCTCCATCGCCAATGCGGTCGAGGATTTCTGCAACGTGGCGACAACGCCAGCGGCGCAGGAAGGGCTCGCCGCCTTCGTCGAGAAGCGCAAACCCAGGTGGTGAGGGCCATGTGGCGAGCGGAAGGAAACATCCCGCCCGTCATCCCGACATCATCCGGATCGATGCCGCCGCCAGCATGGTGCCGCCCCCGCGTCCCGGTGTCGCCCAAGGAGCCTCCATGCGCCGCCTGCCGATCCTTGCCTCCGCCTTCGCCTATGGCGTCTACTGCGCCAACGGCAAGATCGAGATCGACAGCCGCTCCTTCGAGCAGATGCGCATCGCCCGCGGTTCCGGCATCTGCGCCTTCGGCCAGTTCAACTACCTCACGGACGCACAGAACTTTGCCCGGCGGAACAACTTCACGCCCGGCTCGCGCTGCTCCTGTCGCTAGACCGCCGACCGGCGCAGTTTCTCGTAGCGCTTCACCGCCCGCTCGCGTTTCAGCCGCGACAGGCGGTCGAGCCAGAAGATGCCGTCGAGCTGGTCGATCTCGTGTTGCAGGACGACGGCGAGGAAACCATCGGCCTCGCCGCGTTCCTCGCTGCCCGCCAGCGTACTCCACGACAGACCGATGCGCGCCGGGCGTTCGACCTCTTCCGAGATGCCGGGCATGGAGACCGAGCCCTCCCGCTCGACCTTCGTTTCCGGCGATGTCCACAGAATTTGCGGATTGACATAGAGTCGCATGAGCGCGTCGTCGGCGAGGCGGATGGCGACGAGCCTCTGCCGCGCGCCGATGTGGCAGGCGGTGAGGCCGATGGCGGGCGCCGCGACGAGCGTGTCGATCAGGTCCTGCGCCAGTTCCTGAAGGACGCTCCCGAAGACTTCGACGGGCTCCGCCTTCAGCCTGAGACGCGGATCTGGGAACATCACGAGCGGCCTGGCTGCCATTGGGCGATCTCCGAAACGACCGCGGCAGACCTAGCCGACCCCGCGGCGCCGCGGAAGCGCCGTCCCGGAGTCGTTGCTGCCCACCCTCGCGGCGGGCGCTGGCGCGCCTTTGGGCGACAAGACCCTGCGGAACGGGCGTTCTGTGCCAAGCGCTCCGGCAGCATCGCGGGCATGCCCGACGCGGGTTGCAATGGAATGGTTGTTGCATAAGGATGCGGGTCCGGCGGCCCCCCCAAGGCCCGCCCCCCTGCATTCAAGAACGAGTGATATTCGACGTGAACGCCCAGCCCCAGACTGCCGCCGATTCCGTGGCCCCTGCCCCCGATACCGGCCCTGTCCTGTCGGTGTCGAACCTGGTCACCTCGTTCATGCGCGAGGGTGAGTGGAACGCCGTGGTGCGCGGCGTGTCCTTCGACGTCGGCCCGAAGGAGACGGTGGCGATCGTCGGCGAGTCCGGTTCGGGCAAGTCGGTGACCGCGCTCTCGATCATGCGGCTGATCCCGCCGCAGAGCGGCCGCGTCGAAGGCAGCATCAAGCTCGCAGGGCGCGAGCTGACGACATTGCCCGAGAAGGCGATGCACCATGTGCGCGGCAACGAAGTCGCGATGATCTTCCAGGAGCCGATGACGTCGCTCAATCCGGTGCTGACCATCGGATTCCAGATCGCCGAGGCGCTGATCTATCACCGCGGCATGTCGCGCCAGGAGGCCGAGGCCGAGACCGTGCGCCTGCTCGAGAAGGTGCGCATTCCCGCCGCCAAGTCGCGCTTCCATGAGTATCCGCACCGCTTCTCGGGCGGCATGCGCCAGCGCGTCATGATCGCCATGGCGCTGGCCTGCCGGCCGAAGCTGCTGATCGCCGACGAGCCGACCACGGCGCTCGACGTGACGATCCAGGCGCAGATCCTCGAGCTCATCAAGGTCCTGCAGGAGGAGGAGGACATGTCCGTCCTCTTCATCACCCATGACATGGGCGTCGTCGCCGAGATCGCCGACCGCACCGTTGTCATGTACCAGGGCAAGGCGGTCGAGGCCGGCCCGACCGAGCAGATCTTCGCCGCCCCCGCCCATCCCTATACGAAGGCCCTGCTCTCCGCCGTGCCGCAGCTCGGCTCGATGAAGGGCATTGCCCGGCCGATGCGTTTCCCGATCGTCGACAAGACGACGGGCGAGAGCGACGTGCCGGTCGAGACGCCGGACACGGTCAAGGCCGCCGAGCGCCCCGTGCTCGAGGTCTCCGGCCTCACCACCCGTTTCGACATCCATTCCGGCCTGTTCGGCAAGGTCTCCGGCCGCGTCCACGCGGTGGAGAACGTGTCCTTCTCGCTCCATGCCGGCGAGACGCTGGCGCTGGTCGGTGAATCGGGCTGCGGCAAGTCGACGACCGGCCGTTCGATCCTTCGCCTGATCCAGCCGAACGCCGGCTCGGTCGTGGTGGACGGCGAGGACGTCCTGACGATGGAAGGCGGCAAGCTGCGCGACATGCGCAAGCGCATGCAGATCATCTTCCAGGACCCCTTCGCCAGCCTCAATCCGCGCATGTCGATCGGCTCCGCCATCGCCGAGCCCTTCTACGCCCACGGCCTCGCCACGGGCGCCGAGGCGCGCGACCGCGTCGCCGACCTCCTCACCCGCGTCGGCCTGACGCCGGACATGGCCTCGCGCTATCCGCACGAGTTCTCGGGCGGCCAGCGCCAGCGCATCTGCATCGCCCGCGCCCTGGCGCTCGGACCGAAGCTGATCGTCGCCGACGAGGCGGTCTCGGCGCTCGACGTCTCGGTGAAGGCGCAGGTCGTCAACCTGATGCTCGACCTGCAGGCGAGCATGGGCCTCGCCTATCTCTTCATCTCGCATGACATCGCTGTGGTGGAGCGCATGTGCCATCGCGTCGCCGTCATGTATCTCGGCGAGATCGTCGAGATCGGCCCGCGCGCCGCCGTCTTCGGCGATCCGCAGCACCCCTACACCAAGAAGCTGATGTCGGCGGTGCCGATCCCCGATCCCGCCCGCCGCCTGCAGAAGCGCGGCGTCTCCAACGACGAGATCAAGAGCCCGGTGCGTGCGCCCGACTACGTGCCGCCGGCCCGCCAGTACCGCGAGGTCTCGCCCGGCCACGTGGTGATGACCTGGGAGTGATTCCTTCCGCCATGTCGAATGCACAAGGCCCCGGTCATCGCCGGGGCCTTTTCGTTGGACAGCCACGGATCGCAGGCGCGCCAGACGCTCAGAAGTGCTCGTACCGTCCTGACCCGAACGCGACGGCCTTGCCGTCAGGGTCGAGGAAGTCTCCCCGGCCGGCGGCCGTAACCTCGCCGATGACGGCAAGCGACACCCCGGCCTGCCCGGCCGCGACGGCGAGCCCGGCATACTCCTCCGGTGGGCAGGACAGCAGGATTTCGTAGTCGTCGCCCCCGGTCATGACCCGGTGCCTGAGGGCCGGATCGGCGGCGAGCGCCGCCCGGGCTGCCGACGACAACGGCACGTCGGCGATCCGGACGACCGCGCCGCAGCCGGACGCGGCCATCATCTTCCCAAGGTCGCCGGCAAGGCCGTCGGATACGTCCATGGCCGCATGGGCATATCGGCTTACGGCCGCCGCTAGCGCCGTGCGCGGCCGCGGCGCGAGATAGCGGTCGATGAGATGCCGGCGCTGGTCGGCCGTGAGCGCGCCGAGCCAGGGCGGCGCCGCCGCCGGATCACGCTCGGCGCCACGGGCGAGGACGCCCAGCGCGCCATCGCCAATCGTCCCGGTCACGCAGATGATGTCGCCGGGCCGGGCACCGCGGCGGCGGACCGTGCGCTGTGCCCGGCCGAAGGCGGTGACAGACAGGGTCAATGGGCCCGGCATCTTCACCGTGTCGCCACCAAACAGCGGGCAGCGATAGGTCTCGATGTCGCGCCGAAGCCCGTCGGCGAAGGCCGCGAGGAAGGCCTCGGTCCAGTCCGGCGGAAGGCCGAGGCCGAGCAGGAAGCCCGCGGGCACGGCACCCTTCGCCGCGAGATCGGAGAGATTGACCCTGAGCGCCTTGGCGGCGATCAGGTCCGGCGGGTCATCCGGGAAGAAATGGACCCCGGCGATCGCCATGTCCTTGGTGACGACGAGATCGCCGTCGCCCTCCGGGACGACGGCGGCATCGTCGGTCAGTCCGTCGGCTCCCGCCGCCGTGGCGAGCGGGGCGAAGAAGCGGGCGATCAGGTCGTCTTCGGACGGACGCGTCATGCGGGGATGATGGCCGAAAGCCCGGGCGAAAGGGAGGCCCTGCCCGTTCAGCCCTTCGGCGCCTCGCCCATTTCGGCAGCGCGCACGCGCTTGGCGATCTTGTCGAGCACGGCATTGGCCATGCCGACCTCCTCGCGGTCGACGAAGGCGTCGGCCACGTCGACATATTCGGCAATGATCACCTTGGCCGGCACATCGGGCCGCTCGAAAAGTTCGTAGGCGCCGGCCCGAAGCACGGCGCGCAGGACCGCCTCGATGCGGCGCAGCGGCCATTCGTCCGCGAGGATGCGGTCTACGGCCACGTCGATGCGCTGCTGCTCGCGCATGACCCCCTGGATGATGTCCCGGAAGAACTGGTGATCGGCCGGCAGATAGGTCTCACCCTCGACCTCGCGTCCCATCCAGAAGGTCTGGAACGAGCCGATGACGTCGTTGATGTCAGAGCCGGCGACGTCCATCTGGTAGAGGGCCTGGACGGCCGCGAGACGCGCCGTACCACGCTTGTTGGCCTGTTTCGGAGCGGGATCGGCCATCAGGCTTTCTCCGCCAGGCGCTTCAGCCGGATCATCGCAAGGCAGGCCCTGGCCGCGCCACCGCCCTTGTCCATCTCGCTCTGCCTCGCGCGAGCCCAGGCCTGGGCGTCGTTCTCGACGGTGAGGATGCCGTTGCCGAGCGGCAGCTTGCGCAACACCGAGATATCCATCAGGGCGCGCGAACTCTCCTCCGAGACGATCTCGTAGTGGGTGGTCTCGCCGCGGATGACGGTGCCAAGCGCGACGGCACCGTCGAAGGGCCGGCCGCGGGCGGCTGCGCCGTCCATGAGCATGGCGATGGCGGCCGGAATCTCCAGCGCCCCGGGCACGGTGTGGGTCTCATGGGTGGCGCCGGCCGCGTCGAGCGCGGCGATCGCGCCCTCGAGCAGGGCGTCGGCGAGATCGTCATAGAACCGCGCCTCGACGATCAGGACGCGGGCATGGGTCGGAATCACGTGCTCGGGCGCTGAACGCGGGGCGGCCATGGCAGATCCTTCGGAATGGGAGCGCTCTAGTAGCCCTCAGCCTTCGCCTCTGCAAGGCGCGCCGAGTAGCGGGCCATCATGTCGACCTCGAGGTTGACGCGGTCGCCCGCCTTGGCGGCGCCCCATGTGGTCACCGCCAGCGTGTGCGGGATCATGGTGACGGTGAAGGTATCGCCCGTCACCCCGTTGACCGTCAGGGAGGTTCCGTCGAGCGCCACCGACCCCTTCTCCGCGATGAACTTGGCGAGGTCACGCGGGGCGCGGAAGACGAACCACGCCGTGCCGTCGCGATCCTCGCGCGAGACGATCTCGGCGACGCCATCGACGTGGCCGGTGACGATGTGGCCGCCGAGTTCGTCGCCGATCCTGAGCGAGCGTTCGAGGTTGATCGGCCGGCCCACCGTCCAGGCGCCGAGGGTCGTCCGGGCGAGGGTCTCTGCCGACGCATCCACCGTGATCAGCGTGCGCTCCCCGTCAGGCGTCAGCGATGTGACGGTGAGGCAGATGCCCATGTGGCAGACCGAGGCGCCGAGCGGCAGACTTTCCGCCGGATAGGAACAGGCGACGGTGAGCTGGCGGGCCGAGCCCTTCTCCTCGACGGCGACAATCTCGCCCACGTCGGTGATGATGCCGGTAAACATGGGACGGGGCTCCTCAGGGCGTGGGCGGGTCGGGGCGGAAGGTCTCGAGCAGGTCGCACCCCGCCATGCGGCTTCCGGCAAGACGGTAGCGCCCGGGCATGGGTTCGACGAATCCGGGCACGCCGGCGCCGAGGGCATCGGGCGAGCGGGCGACGATGATCTCATCGGCAAGATCGGAGCGCATCAGGGTCTGCGCCAGGATCGGCCCGCCCTCGCTCATGACGCGGGTGATGCCGCGGACCGCGAGAAGGCGCAGCGCGGCGCCCATATCGACGGAACCGTCATCGCGGCGGGAGACCAGCATGACCTCGCAGCCTGCCTGGCGGAGGGCACGCTCGGCCTCGGGCGGCGCACCGACGGTGGAGATGACCCAGGTCGGCACCTCGCGCGCCGTCGCCACGAGACGCGAGGCGAGTGGCAGGCGCAGGCGCGAGTCGATGATGACCCGCACTGGCGAACGGTCCTCCATCCCCGGCAGGCGGCATGTGAGCATGGGGTCGTCCGCCAGCACGGTGCCGATGCCGATCATGATGGCATCGGCCATGGCGCGGACCAGATGCAACTGGGCGGTCGCGGCCGGGCAGCTGATCTGGGTGCGGGCGCCCCCGGCAGCGGCGACGAAGCCGTCGGCGGACAGGGCCATCTTCAGCTGCACATAGGGTCGGCCGAGCCTGACGCGGGTGAAGTGGCCGCGATGGTCGAGCGCCGCCTCCTGGCTGCCCAGACCCACCTCGACGCCGATCCCGTAGGCCCGCAACATGTGGAAGCCGCGCCCGTGCACGCGCGGATCGGGATCGCCGATGGCGCAGACGACGCGGGCTATGCCGGCGCGGGCGAGAGCGTCGGAACAGGGCGCGGTCTTGCCGTAGTGCGAGCAGGGTTCGAGCGTCACATAGGCGGTGGCGCCGCGCGTCGACTGCGTCCCCGAGACCGCAATGGCATGGGCGATGGCCGTGGTCTCACCGTGAGGGCGACCACCCGGCTGGGTCACGCCGCGACCGACGATGATGCCGTCCTTGACGATGACGCAACCGACGGAGGGATTGGGCCAGGCATGCCCGAGATTGCGCCGGCCCAGGCGCAGGGCGTGATCCATGAACTGCGCATCCGCGGCCGTGAAGGCGACGCCGGCCATGATGCTAGCGGCGTTTGGGATCGGCCGGCGGATCGCCGTCCTCGGCCATCTCGCCGATGAGCTGCTGGAATTCGCGCGGATCGCGGAAATTGCGATAGACCGAGGCGAAGCGGACATAGGCGACGTCGTCGAGCGCCTTCAGCGCCTCCATGACGATGCGTCCGATGTTCTCGGCGGGAATGTCGCTCTCTCCCGAGGCCTCGAGTTGCCTGACGATGCCCGAGACGAGCCGCTCGACACGCTCGGGATCGACCGGCCGCTTGCGCAGCGCGATCTGGATCGAGCGCATCAGCTTGTCGCGGTCGAAAGGCACGCGTTTGCCCGAACGCTTGACCACGATGAGCTCGCGCAACTGCACCCGCTCGAAGGTGGTGAAGCGGCCGCCGCACTCGGTGCAGACCCGCCGGCGGCGGATGGCGGAGCCGTCCTCGGTCGGACGCGAGTCCTTCACCTGCGTGTCAGCGAAGCCGCAGAAGGGGCAGCGCACGGTGTGGGCGCCCCGTCAGGAATAGATCGGGAAGCGGGCGGTGAGATCCTTCACCTTCTCCCGCACCGCGGCCTCGACCTGGGCATTGCCCTCGTCCGAATTGGCCTTCGACAGACCGTCGAGCGTCTCGGCGATGAGTTCGCCGATGCGCTTGAACTCGGCGATGCCGAAGCCGCGGGTCGTGCCGACCGGCGTGCCGAGGCGGACCCCCGAGGTGACGAAGGGCTTCTGCGGGTCGAAGGGGATGCCGTTCTTGTTGCAGGTGATCCAGGCGCGGCCGAGGGCCGCCTCCGAGGCCTTGCCAGTGAGGTTCTTCGGGCGCAGGTCGACCAGCATCAGGTGGTTGTCGGTGCCGCCGGTGACGAGGTCGAAGCCGGCCGACTTCAGCGTGTCGGCAAGCGCCTTGGCATTGGCGACGACGGCATGGGCATAGGTCTTGAAGTCGGGGCGCAGCGCCTCGCCGAAGGCCACCGCCTTGGCCGCGATGACGTGCATCAGCGGGCCGCCCTGCATGCCGGGGAAGACCGCCGAGTTGAACTTCTTGGCGAGGTCCTCGTCATTGGTGAGGATCATGCCGCCGCGGGGGCCGCGCAGGGTCTTGTGGGTCGTCGTCGTCGCCACATGGGCGTGGGGGAAGGGCGAGGGATGGGCGCCGCCCGCGACCAGCCCGGCGAAATGGGCCATGTCGACGAACAGGATGGCGCCGACCGCATCGGCAATGGCGCGGAAGCGGGCGAAGTCCCAGAAGCGGGCATAGGCCGAACCGCCGGCGACGATGACCTTCGGCTTCGTCTCGTGGGCGATGCGCTCGACCTCGTCCATGTCGATGAGCTGGTCTTCGCGGCGCACCGTGTAGGGCGCCACCTTGAACCACTTGCCGGAGACGTTGACCGGCGAGCCATGGGTCAGGTGGCCGCCGGCGGCAAGGTCGAGGCCCATGAAGGTGTCGCCCGGCTGCATCAGCGCCATGAAGACGGCCTGGTTCGCCTGGCTGCCGGAGTTCGGCTGGACGTTGGCGAACCTGCAGCCGAAGAGCTTGGTGGCGCGCTCGATGGCGACGGTCTCGGCGATGTCGACGAACTGGCAGCCGCCATAGTAGCGCTTGCCCGGATAGCCTTCGGCGTACTTGTTGGTCATCACCGAGCCCTGCGCCTCCATGACGGCGCGCGAGACGATGTTCTCGGAGGCGATCAGCTCGATCTCGTGCTGCTGGCGACCGAGCTCCTTCTGGATGGCATCGAAGATGACGGGATCGCTGTCGGCCAGCGAGGCCGAGAAGAAGCCGTCGAAGGGCTGGTAGGCGGCAGCGGAAGACGAGGACATCCGGATCACTCCGTGGGCGCGGGATGGCGCGCCGGTTCGGTCGGGAAGATGGGCCAAGCCGGTAGCACAGCGCCGGTGGCGAGTCCAAGGTCCAGGCGGACCGGACCACCACACCTTGTGCCGATGTCAGGCGCCCTCCCCCGCATCCTGCGCCAGCCGGCGCTCAAGCTTGCGGCGGGCGAGGCGCTCGAGGTCGTGGAGGGCGGCATGGACCGGTCCCATGACCACGACCTCCGTTCCGGTCTCGGCGCAGATCGCCGCGACGCGCACATAGGCCCCCACCGGAGTGTGCTCGAAATAGACGGTGCGGGCGGACGATTCGGGCATGGCGAGAGTGTGCCACGGGTCGGCCGTCGGAGTGAGGGCGTCGCCATGGCGGCGTGTGTCCCCCGATGCAGCCCCATTCCGGACCACGCAGCGCGCCTCTCCGCCCAAACAGAAGCCCGGCGCGAGGCCGGGCTTCGGGATCATTGGAAGGGCGAAGGCGATATCAGCGCAGCGCCACCGGCTGCGCACTGACACCGGCCGCCTGCGCACCAATGCCGTCACGCTGGTAGATGTCGTCGCGGAACTGCACCAGACCGTCCGGATTGGCCCAGCCGGTGATGTAGACCCAGTAGACCGGAACCGGCTGAAGCGGCTTGGCATCGACGCGGTCGGTGGTGCGGAAGATGCGGTCGATCTCCGAACGGCTCCACTGCGTGCCCTGCAGGATCCAGGCGATGAGCTCGCGCACGTTCTGGACGCGGGCGCAGCCCGAGGAGTGGAAGCGCTGGTCCTCGCCGAACAGGCCCTTGGAGGGCGTATCGTGCATGTAGACCGCGTGCTGGTTCGGAATGTTGATACGGACGTTGCCCATCGAGTTGCCTTCGAAGGGGTCCTGACGGAAGCGGTAGTTCATCGCATCCATGGAATTCCAGTTGATGGATTCCGGCGGAACCTCCTGGCCCTGGCCGTTGAACACGCGGATGCGATTCTTGGCGAGGTAGTCCGGCTCGGACTGCATTTTCGGAATCAGATCCTTGCGGATGATGGAGGCCGGCACCGTCCAGTAGGGGTTGAAGTTGATGTCCTGGACACGGGTCGAGATGACCGGCGACTGGCGGTCGATCTTGCCGACGACGGTCACGTGGCGCGAGACGACGGTGCCGTTCTCCACCGCCTCGAGCTGGGCGGCGGGGATGTTCATGACGATGAAGCGGTTGCCGAGGAAGCCGGAATGGGCGCGCACGCGCACCAGATTGGTCTCGAGCTGGCGCAGCCGCATCTCGGCAGGAACGTTGAGGGCGGCGAAGGTCGACTCGCGCACCTGGCCGTCCGGAGAGATGCCGTGGCGGGTCTGGAAGCGCTTCACGGCGGTGTCGACGAAGGAATCGAAGATGTCGGAGCGGCCGGAGGAGGCGTCGAGGTCACCCGAGGCGATCAGGCGTTCGCGCAGGGCGACGACGGCCGGCCGGCGGGTGCCGATGCGCAGGCGCTCGCGGGTCGGCACGGGCTGCCAGCCGCCGCGCGAGACGATCTGCTGGTACTGGGCGATGGCCTGCTCGAGACCCTGCACGGTATGCGGGCCAAGCACGGGATAGGGGTTGCGGGTGGAGCGCGACCGCGAGCCGGCGTCGAAGCTGTCGGACCACTCGGCCACCGCCTCGCGGCGAGAGTTCTGGGCCAATGCCGGGTTCACGGCGCCGAGGGCGGCCAAAGAGGCCATGCCTCCCAGGAGGCTACGCCGGTGCAGGCGGTATCCGGTGGACGCGGTCGAGCGATCGGTCACGATATCGGCTCCGAATGATCGGTGGGTTCCATCCCGCCTCGCAGGAGGAAACACCATTATCCTTAAGGAATGCCAAGCGGCGGTTGAGTTTCACCTAGGGCAACCAATGTGACCAACTCAAGGCATAATGCGCAGATCGGCTGCGCAAAAAGGCGTGAGGCCCCATCCGCAGCCCGGCTGAGCACGCGGCGTCGGGGCGCGGAAAAAGAAAAAGAGGCCGGCGGGCACACCGGCCTCGTCAGTGATGGGGGTCTCAGGAGGTCGGTGAGACCCTCATTCAGGCTGGTCGCGGCGCGCCTTCAAGAGCAGAGCGGCACCCGTCACGCCGAGCATGTTCTCGGCAAGGAGGAGAACCATGGCCAGGCCGGCGGCCAGGATGGTCCAGTCGGACGAGAGGATATGCATGGCCGATCCCGTGCGGTCAGAGGCGATAGAGGATCTGGTCGGTCCAGAACCGCTCCAGGCGCAGCAGCGACTTGTTGAGCGACTTGAAGTCGTCGAGGGCGATGCCGCCGACCTGCTCGACGGTGCGCACGTGCTTCGCATAGAGCGCAGTCACGATCTCGGCGATCTCGTGCCCCTTGTCGGTGAGGCTGATGCGCACCGAGCGGCGGTCGATGCGGGAGCGCTGGTGGGAGAGGTAGCCCATCTCGACCAGCTTCTTGAGATTGTAGGAGACGTTCGAGCCGAGATAGTAGCCCTTGGTGCGCAGTTCGCCGGCCGTCAGTTCCCGGTCGCCGATGTTGAACAGCAGCAGGGCCTGCACGGCATTGATGTCCGAGCGGTCGCGCCGGTCGAACTCGTCCTTGATCACGTCCAGCAACCGGCGGTGCAGGCGCTCGATGAGCGTCAGCGCTTCCATATAGACGGGTGTGATGGCCTCGAAACGCTCAAGTCGCTCGGGCGAGATCGGCGGCGACGCGACATCACGCGTCTTGGTCAACATGCTCATGGGACGCCTCTTGTCCTGGTGGGTGCCGGGGCGTTTTTTGGGCCCTCGGCCGAGCGGCCCTGTTCACCGCTCGTGTGATGCCAATCTAGGACGGCGAATTTTAAGAGCCCCCGAACAAACAGCGTGAAGGCAGTTTAACCATTACTTGCTCAACAAGATATTGCATTGATTTCTCAGCAATATCTCATTGTCTTTTCATAAACCCGACGGCGCCGCGGCAACGTTCGATAAAGGATCGGAATCACGGATTCTCAAGGGCATCGCCGGCGATCTTTACGGACTGTTCAAATCCCGGCAATCGCCTGTCAACCAATCCGGGGAGCCGCCATCCAGAGGCTTGTCCGGATGGCGTTCAACACCTGTTCAGCATGGGGCCAATGACCCAGCGGAAGAGTTTTCAGACCATCTTCCGCGCGGTCACCGGCGGCGACGGGAGATGCCGCTACGGAAGGCCTGCGGTCATCGGCCGCGCAGGAAGTTGACGATGCCCGAGAAGTCCGTGCCGGCCTCGCCCTGGCCGGCATAGAGGCCATAGAGGGCGGTCGCCTCAGCGCCGAGCGGTGTGACCGCACCCGCCGAGCGGGCCGCGTCCTGGGCGAGCTTCAGGTCCTTCAGCATCATGGCGGCGGTGAAGCCTGCCTGATAGCCGCGATTGGCGGGCGAGGTCGGCACCGGGCCCGGCACCGGGCAGTAGGTGGTGAGCGACCAGGACTGGCCCGAGGACTTGGAGGCGATGTCGAAGAGCTTCTGGGCATCGAGGCCGAGCTTCTCGGCCAGCACGAAGGCCTCCGAGGTGGCAATCATGGTGATGCCGAGGATCATGTTGTTGCAGATCTTGGCCGCCTGGCCGTTCCCGGGACCACCGGCATGGACGATGGTCTTGCCCATCGCGTCGAGATAGGGCTTGGCCGCGGCGAACGCGGCATCCTCGCCGCCGCACATGAAGGTGAGCGTGCCGGCGCTCGCACCGCCGACGCCGCCGGAGACCGGCGCGTCGATCATCGACAGGCCGCGGGCGGCGGCTTCCTTCGCCACGGCCCGCGCCGTGTCCACGTCGATGGTGGAGGAATCGATCAGCAGCGCACCCGCCTTCGCCCTGGCGATAATCCCGGCCTCGCCGCGGTAGAGGGCGCTTACCTCGCGGCCCGAGGGCAGCATGGTGACAATGACATCGGCACCCGCCAGGGACTCGGGGATGGAGGCCGCCCCCACTCCCCCCGCGGCGACATGGCGCTCGACGGCGGCCGGGCTGACGTCTGTGCCGACGACCCGGTGGCCGGCCTTGACCAGGTTGGCGGCCATGGGACTGCCCATATTGCCGAGGCCGATGAAGGCGATGGTGCTCATGTTGTCCTCCCGTTGTTCAATGGACCGTCCGGCTCTTGGCGTCCGGGCCGGTGGGCGGCCGCTGCGGCCTATTCGGTGAATGCCTCTTCCGCCTGCCGCGCCGCGAGAATGGCCGCGGCGGCAAAGAACAGGACCAGGACGCAATCGGCGAGGGTCGCGGGCAGCGGCCGTGCGGCCACCTGTACCCAGCCCTGCATGCCGGCCAGCATGGCCAGATCGATGGCGACCGCCACGGCGGTGCCGAGCAGCCAGACCACGCCACCCCAGGCGGAGGCAAGCCACAGTCCAACGCCTGCCACCAGCTCGATCACGGCGAAAAAGACCGTGGAGGCCTGAAGCCCGGGGGGAAAATCCTCGAAGCCGATGCCGTCCGCGTTCGGCCCGCCACAGATCACCAGCCACTGCATCAGGCCACGGCCGATGACGAGCACGGCGAGCGTCCGCATGAAGATGCGATAGATGCGCGCCCAGTCGATGCGCCGTTCCTCGTCCGCGACGTGGATCGGCTCATCGGCCATGTCCCGCAGCTTGGTGGCGCTCATCGCGGCCGGCTCACGACCGCACCGGGACCGGCGGCGCCAGTTCGCTGGGGCCGAGCGGGGCGAAATGGGCATCGACCATGGCCGGTGTCACCTCCGCGAGGCTCGCGGGCGACCAGCGCGGCGCATTGTCCTTGTCGATGATGACGGCCCGCACGCCCTCGTAGAAGTCGTGCCCGCGACAGATGCGTGAGACGATGCGGAATTCGGTCTTCATCGCGGCCTCGAACTCCATGGAGCGGCCCGCGCGCACCTGCGCGAGCGCGATCTTCATGGAGGTCGGCGACTTGGTCATCATCGTCCGCAGCGTCTGGCCGCACCACTCGTCACCGGCGGCCTCGGCGGCGGCCAGCGCCTCCATGATCGCCTCCAACGTGTCGAAGCGGAAGCAGGCGTCGATGGCGGCCCGGCGTGCGGTGACGCTGGCCGGCTGGGTGGCGACGTCGGCAAAACCTTCGAGGACGAGGTCGACCGTCTCGCGCCCGCAGAGAGCATCGAGGACCTCGCCGAAGCGGTCCGAGGCCATGGCATGGGTGGCGAGCCCGGTGGACAGGGCATCGCCCTGCTTCATGCGCTCGCCGGTCAGGGCGAAATAGGCGCCGATCTCGCCGGGAATGCGCGGCAGGAAATAGGTGCCGCCGACATCAGGGAAGAAGCCGATGCCGACCTCCGGCATGGCGAAGACGAACTTCTCGCCGGCGACCACGTGGCTGCCATTGATGGAGACGCCGACGCCGCCACCCATCACGATGCCGTCGACCAGCGACACATAGGGCTTGGGGTAGCGCTTGATGAGGACGTTGAGCTCGTATTCCTCCCGCCAGAACTGCAGCGCCTCGTCATGGCGACCAGCCTTGCCGAGATCGTGCAGGACGCGGATGTCACCGCCGGCGCAGAAGGCACGGCCGCCGGCGCCCACCACCACGACGCGCGTCACCGCCGGGTCGCTCGCCCAGGCGTCGAGCGCGCGGCGCATCTCGCGCACCATGGTGAGGGTCAGCGCGTTGAGCGCCCTCGGGCGGTTGAGGGTGAGAAGGCCGGCGGAACCGCGGCGCTCGACGAGAACCTCGGGTTCGGGGGCGGCCTGGATCGGTGCTTCGGTCATGTCCTGCCTGTATCACGCCCCGAGCAGGTCGCGCGAGACGATCACGCGCATGATCTCGTTGGTGCCCTCGAGGATCTGGTGGACGCGCACGTCGCGCAGGACGCGCTCGATCGGGTGATCGTTGAGATAGCCGTAGCCGCCGTGAAGCTGCAGGCAGCCATTGACGACCTCGAAGCCGACATCGGTGGCGAAGCGTTTGGCCATGGCAGCGAGCGTCGTCGCGCGCGGCTCCTTGTCGCCGACGGCCACCGCGGCGCGGCGCACCATCAGGCGGGCCGCCTCCAGTTCGGTGGCATAGTCGGCGATGCGGAACCGCAGCGCCTGGAAGTCCTTGATCGCCTGCCCGAACTGCTTGCGGTCGCCCATGTAGGCGATGGTGCGGTCGAGGCAGAACTGCGCACCGCCGAGCGAACATGCCGCGATGTTGAGGCGCCCGCCGTCGAGCCCGGCCATGGCGATGCGGAAACCCTGGCCCTCCTCGCCCACCATGTTCTCGGCGGGGACGCGCACATTGTCGAAATCGACCACGGCGGTGGGCTGGCTCTTCCAGCCGAGCTTCTTCTCCTGGGCGCCGAAGGACAGGCCGGGCGTATCCTTGTCGACGACGAAGCAGGAGATGCCGCGGGCGCCCTCTCCGCCGGTCCTCGCCATGACGACATAGACGTCGGACCGCCCCCCACCCGAGATGAAGGCCTTGGCGCCGTTGATGACCCAGGAGTTGCCGTCCTTGACAGCCCGGGTGCGCAGCGAGGCGGCATCGGACCCCGCCTCCGCCTCGGTCAGGCAGTAGCTGGCAAAGGTCTTCATGGCGCAGAGGTCGGGAACGTAACGGCGCCGGAGGTCCTCGTGGCCATAGGCGTCGATCATCCAGGCGGCCATGTTGTGGATGGAGATATAGGCCGTGGTGGAAACGCAGCCCTGTGCCAGTTCCTCGAAGATCACTGCCGCATCGAGGCGGGTGAGGCCCGAGCCGCCGACATCGTCGCGCACATAGATGCCGCCAAAGCCGAGGCCCGCGGCCTTGCGCAGGGTGTCCTCGGGAAAGACGGAACCCGCGTCCCAGTCGCGCGCGTGAGGCTCCATCTCGTCCCGCGCGAAGTCGCGCGCCACCTGACGGAAGGCTTCCTGGTCCTCGGAGAGAGCGAAATCCATCGGCGCGACACCTCACCTGCGGCTCCCTGATGGCTTATGGGGCACGGGTGGGTCGGTCAATTCCGCCGGGCGGGGGAGGAGAACGTGGCAAGGGCACCGTCTCGCCGGTGATGCAGCATCGGCCATATTATCGCTTGCCATCTGCGATAATATCGCTCAACATTCAGTATGAAGACGATCGTCCTGACGGCTGCGGCAGCGAAGGACCTCGACGCTCTTCCGCTCGAGGCTCGGAATTCGATTGGTCGGGCCCTGTCGGCCTACGCAATCGACGGAACCGGCGACATCAAGGCTCTCAACGGCCGTCCCGGCTATCGGATGCGTATCGGGCAGTACCGCGTGATCTTCAACGAGGATCGGACGACCATTCTCGCCGTCTACATCGGGCGGCGGGCATCCACGACCTACGGAAGGATCTGAAAATGGACGTTCAGATTTTCAAGACGCCCTCCGGCGAAGAGATGGTGGTGCTTCCGCGGGCAGAGTACGAGGCCCTGCTGGCGCGCGCCGCCGATGCCGGGGAAGACGACGCTGACGTGGCCGTCTATGACGCGCGCATGGCCGCGCTGACAGCCGGCGCCGACGAAGTGCTTCCCTCCGAAGTCAGTTCCAACGTTCTCCGTGGTCACTCGGTGATGAAGGCCGTTCGCCTCTGGCGTGGCGTGCTGCAGGCTGATCTGGCCCGCAACGCTCACGTCTCGCAGGGTTTCATCTCCGACCTCGAGTCTGGAAAGAAGAGGGCCGACGAAGCTACGCTCGACCGCATTGCCACTGCGCTGAACGTTCCGCTTCGCTGGCTCGCCCGCGGCTGACCCATCGCCGGGCCGCTCCGGGGGCCGTGTGGGCGAAGCTGGACTGACTGCGCCCCTCAGGGCTGTTCCGAACGATTCCAGAGTGGTAATTGATCTGTCATGATCAGCGGCCGCAGCAGCCGCGGAGACCGGCCATGACCCTTCGCGCTTTCCACAAGCCTGCAACCGAGACGTCCGCCGGGACGTCGCCGAAGCTGGATCTGGCGACCCGAATGCGACGGAACCGCAAGGCGGACTGGTCGCGCCGGCTGGTGCGCGAGAACGTCCTGACCACCAACGATCTGATCTGGCCGATCTTTCTCGTCGATGGCCAAGAGGCGCGCACGCCGGTGGCCACCATGCCCGGGGTCGATCGCGTCTCCATCGACGAGGCGGTGCGCGAGGCCGAGAAGGCGGCGCGGCTCGGCATCCCGGCCCTGGCCCCCTTCCCCTATGTCGATCCGGCCCTGCGCGACCCGGTCGGCTCGGAGGCCGAGAACCACCGCAATCTGATGTGCCGCGCCGTGCGCGCCATCAAGGCGGCGGTGCCCGAGATCGGGCTCATCACCGATGCGGCGCTCGACCCCTATACGTCGCATGGCCACGACGGCGTCCTGACGGGCGACGGCCGCATCCTCAACGACGAGACGGTCGCCATTCTCTGCCGCCAGGCGCTGGCACTGGCGGACGCGGGCGCCGACTGCATCGCGCCGTCCGACATGATGGACGGGCGGATCGGCGCCATCCGGTCGGCCCTCGACGCGCAGGGCTTCACCGACGTCCAGATCATGAGCTATGCGGCGAAATATGCCTCGGCCTTCTATGGCCCCTTCCGCGACGCCATCGGCACCAAGACGACGCTGGTCGGCGACAAGCGCACCTACCAGATGGACCCGGCCAACTCGAACGAGGCTCTGCGCGAGGTCGAGATCGACATCGCGGAAGGCGCGGACATGGTCATGGTCAAGCCCGGCATGCCCTATCTCGACATCTGCCGGCGGGTGAAGGACACCTTCGGCGTGCCGACCTTCGCCTACCAGGTGTCTGGCGAGTACGCGATGATCGAGATGGCGGCGCGCGCCGGCGCCATCGACGGTGAACGCGCCATGCTGGAGAGCCTGATCGCCTTCAAGCGGGCGGGCTGCGACGGCATCCTGACCTATTTCGCCCCCCGCGTCGCAGGCCTTCTCAGCGCCTCGGCGTGACACCCCTCCGCATGGCCGCAGCGGCGGCGGGACTGACGCTCGCCGCCTGCACCCCCCTCGTCGCGCCGGACCAGCTCGCCCTGTGCCGGGAGGTGCTGCCGGCGCTTCACGATCCGCTGACCGCCATCCGCGAGACCCGCCATGACCCGGTCGGCGACGAGCGACTGGCTGTCCGGATCGACTATCTGGTGGAACGGCCCGGGAGGGCGCGCACCGTCCACTACGCGATCTGCCATTTCGACGGCAGGGATGCGCGCGGGCGTCCGGAACTGGTCGACCTGATCACGGAGCGCGGTCCCTTCCCCGGGATCCGCTTCGTCATCCTGAAGCGCTGGTGGCTTGGACAGAGCCCGGCTCCACCGCGGTCGGAAGCACGCGGCCGGTCGGGCCTCGCGGAAGCTACGCGACCGGGCTAAGACAGAGGCAACGCCAACCGCCCCCGGAGAGCGCCGTGAGCCTGACCTATTCCGCCATCGTGGAGGCCCGCGCCACCATTGCCGGGCAGGTCATGCGGACGCCCATGCTGCCCGCGCCTCCCCTGTCGGCGATCACCGGCGCCGAGGTCTTCGTCAAATACGAGAACATGCAGGTCACCAACTCCTTCAAGGAGCGCGGGGCGGTGGTGAAGCTGTCCTCGCTGACGGAGGATGAACGTCGGCGCGGCGTCATCGCCATGTCGGCCGGCAACCATGCCCAGGCCGTGGCGCTGCATGCGAGCCGCCTCGGCATCCCCGCCACCATCGTCATGCCGGAGACGACCCCCTTCGTGAAGGTGGCGGCGACGCGCTCCCACGGCGCGACGGTGGTGCTCGACGGAGAGACCCTGTCGGAAGCCCAGGCGCGCGCCGAGGCGATCCAGGCCAAGGAGAACCGCGTCTGGGTGCACCCCTACGACGATCTCGCCGTCATGGCGGGACAGGGCACCATCGCCTGCGAGATGCTGGAGGACGTGCCGGACCTCGACATGCTCGTCATCCCCATCGGCGGCGGCGGGCTGATCGGCGGCAACGCCGTGGCGGCGAAGGCGATCCGGCCCTCGATCGAGATCGTTGGGGTCGAGGCGGCGCTCTATCCGTCGATGTGGAACGCCATCCATGCCGGTAGCCGGGCTGTCGGCGGGCCGACGCTGGCCGAGGGCATTGCGGTCAAGATCGTCGGGCGCTCCACCCTTCCCGTCGTGCGCGACCATGTCGCCGACATCGTTATCGCCAGCGAGAGCGATCTCGAAAGGGCGGTGAACCTCTATCTCACCCGCCTCAAGACCATCGCCGAAGGCGCCGGCGCGGCCGGCCTCGCCGCCATGCTCGCATCCCCGGAACGGTTCCGCGGCCGCAAGGTCGGGCTCATCCTCTGCGGCGGCAATATCGACCCGCGCATCCTCGCCTCCATCATGGTGCGGGAGCTTGAGCGGGAGAGCCGCATCGCCTCGATCCGCATCGCCATCCCGGATCGACCCGGCGTGCTCGGCATCATCGCGACCCTCATCGGCCGGCTCGGCGCCAACATCCTGCAGGTCGAGCACCGGCGACTCTTCCTCGATACACCAGCCAAGGGCACCAAGCTGGACGTGACGCTGGAGGTGCGGGACGGCTCCCATCTTCACGAGATCCTCGCCGCGCTGGAGGCCGAGGGCCTGCCGGCGGTGCGGATCGAGACCGGCGGCGGCCAGCTCGGCTGAACACTGCGGTGGCGGCGACCTTTGACGGGGGCGGCGGCGCGACTATCTTGATGGTGGCAGGGCTCGCCCGCAGCCGAATCGCCCCGGACCCGACCTTGACGCAGCAGCCGCGCGACACCCCCCAGTTCTACCTGACGGCGCCGACGCCGTGCCCCTATCTGCCGGGCCAGTCCGAACGCAAGGTCTTCACCCATCTGGTCGGCCCCAAGGCACCACAGCTCAACGACATCCTGACCCAGGGCGGGTTCCGCCGCTCGCAGTCCATCGCCTACCGTCCGGCCTGCGAGACATGCCGGGCCTGCGTCTCGGTGCGTGTCCCCGTGGCCGATTTCCGGCCGGGCCGCTCGTTCCGGAAGGTGATGCTGCGGAACGCCGACCTCGTCGGCGAGATGCGCCCGGCGATCCCGACTTCCGAGCAGTATTCGACCTTCCGCGCCTATCTCGACGCGCGGCACCGCAACGGCGGCATGGCCGACATGACCGTGCTGGACTACGCGATGATGGTCGAGGACAGCCATGTGAAGACGCGCCTCGTCGAGTACCGCAGGCGCGACGCGGATACCGCGATCAACGGCCGCAGCAAGGGCGACATCCTCGCCTGCGTCCTCACCGACATCCTCTCCGACGGACTGTCGCTGGTCTATTCCTTCTACGAACCAGACCAGACGGATCGCTCGCTCGGCACGCTGGTGATCCTCGACCACATCGCCCGCGCCAAGACCATGGGGCTGCCCTATGTCTATCTCGGCTACTGGGTCGAGGGGTCGCGGAAGATGGACTACAAGGCGCGTTTCCTGCCGCAGGAGCGGCTGGCGCCCGAGGGATGGGTCAGGGTCGAGGCTGAAGGCCGCTAGTCGATCGGCCGCGTCAGGGTCGAGAAGGTGAAGTCGCGCGCGCCGTGCGGCTTGTGGCAGGCAAAGCAGGCCTCGGTGGGCACGGCGCGGCGCTGGCCCGAACCATCGAAGGCGCCATAGTCCCAGTCGCCGTTGCGGATCGCCTCCGGCACCGTTGCGCCCCATCCCACGCGCTTCTCCATCACGGCGATGGCGGTGATGCGGCTTGTCGCGACAAGGCGACCATCCGCAGCCGTGACGACATTGTCGGCTGCATCCGTTTCCGCCGCGTGATCCTCCATGACGATCACAGTTCCGTCCGGCAGCGGCCGGCCGGCATCGCGCAGACCGGCGGCGTTGGGCGAGAGATAGAGGAAGCGGACGATCTTGCGATCGGGCTTGTCGACCTTGTCGTAGAGCGCGAAGCCGGTCGCATAGGCCGGCGGAACATTCACCCGTGTCGTCTGGGCGAACTGGGCGAGAGCCGGAACGGCGAGGCCGGCCAGCAGAGACATGCCGAGGGCGACGGCGAATGTGCGGCGCATTCCATGGCCTCCCGGGGCAGCTGGTCCCGAAAGCGGATCACGTCCACCTCACTGCGGCAAGGCCAAAGCTGCCGCAGCGTCATCACCGTGCGGTGATGGGGATCACCGGAACGGAGGCGAATACTGCAGTCCGCCGCGGGTCCAGAGCTGGTTCGGGCCGCGCGGCAGGCCGACGCGGCTTCCCGTCCCGAGGTTCCGGTCGAAGCTCTCGCCGTAGTTGCCGACATGGCGGATGATGCGCACCACCCAGTCGCGCGTGAGGCCGAGCTGTTCGCCGAAGGCCCCGTCGACGCCGAGCAGGCGCTTGATCTCCGGATTGCTGCTCTTCGTCATCTCCATGACGTTGGCCTGGGTCACGCCAAGCTCCTCCGCCGAGATGAGGGCGAACAGCGTCCAGCGGACGATGTCGAACCACTGGCCGTCGCCCTTGCGCACCCAGGGTCCGAGCGGCTCCTTGGAGATGACCTCCGGCAGCACCATGTGGTCGTCGGGCTTCGTCAGCAGCAGGCGGTTGGTGGCCAGCTGCGACATGTCGGTGGTGTAGGCGTCGCAGCGGCCGGTGTCATAGGCCTTCGCGACCTCGTCGAGGCTGCCGAAGGTGACTACCTGGTAGGTGAGGCCGTTGGTGCGGAAGTAGTCGGCGAGGTTCAGCTCGTTGGTCGTGCCCTGCGAGACGCAGATGGTGGCACCGTTGAGGTCGCGCACGGACTTCACATTGGCCGCCCTGCGCACCATGAAGCCCTGGCCGTCGTAGTAGTTGATCGCCGTGAAGGCGAGGCCCTGGCCGAGTTCGCGGCCGATGGACCAGGTGGTGGTGCGCGACAGCACGTCGATATTGCCGGCCTGCAGCGAGATCAGCCGGTCCTTGGAGGCGAGCGGCAGGTAGCGCGCCTTGTCGGGGTCGTCGAAGATGGCGGCCGCCAGCGCCCGGCAGAAATCGGTGTCGAAGCCGCGCCAGACGCCGGCGTCGTTCGGCTGCGAGAAGCCCGGAACGCCCTGGCTGGCGCCGCAGAGGATGTGGCCGCGCTCCTTGATGCGGGCAAGCGTGGAGCCGGACGGCGTCTGCGCGAGGGCGGCGGTTCCCGCCAGCCCGGCCCCCAGGACGAGCGCCGCAACCGCGGCCGATACCGAACGAAGTCCGAACATGCCTGATCCCCTCCGCCCCATGCCGGGGCGATGGCGATCATTCAACCGAACTTGTTGGTCTTGGGGAAGCCCTTGGGCGGCAGCTTGCCGGCATCGGCGCGGTTGCCGATCCATTCGAAGAGGTCGGCCTGCGACACCGTCCAGGTGCGGTCGGAGGAATCCTTCCAGGTGAGGCCGTCGGCGAGGGTGAAGGTCTTCAGGTCCACCATGCCGCCCTCCTTGTACTTCTGCAGGCGCACGCCCTTGCCGCGCGCCATTTCCGGCACCTGGTTCAGCGGGAAGACGAGCAGCTTGCGGTTGAGGCCGACGATGGCGACGTGGTCGCCCTCGACGAAGCGCACCGCGGCGAGCTCGTCCGGCATGTCCACCCCCATGACGCCCTTGCCCTTGCGGGTATTGGCGATGAGCTCGTCCTCGGCGACCAGGAAGCCGCGGCCCTCGCGGGAGGCCAACAGCGCCTTGCGCCCGCCGCGATAGGGCGTGACCTCGACGATGTCGTGCTCCTGCTCGAGGTCGAACATCAGGCGCATGGGCTCGCCTGCGCCGCGCCCGCCGGGGAGCTTGGAGCCTTCAAGGGTGAAGACCTTGCCGTTGGTGGCGAAGACGAGGAGCTTCGACGTCGTCTCGGCGAAGAAGGAGAGCTTCAGCCGGTCGTCGGTCTTGAAGGTCAGCGTCGAGAGGTCCTGCACATGGCCCTTGAGGGCGCGGATCCAGCCCTTCTCGGAGACGACCACGGTGATCGGCTCGCGCTCGACGAGCGCCTCGGCGAAGGCGTCGACATCGACCTCGCTGGCCTCGCCGAAGGTGGTGCGGCGCTTGCCGAGCGGCGTCTCCGGCCCGTAGGCCTTGGCGATGCCCTTCACCTCCTCGGCGACGCGCTTCCACTGCAGCGCCTCGGAGCCCAGCAGTTTCTCGATGCCCTCCTTCTCCTTCGTCAGCTCCGCATGCTCGTTGCGGAGCTCGATCTCCTCGAGCTTGGCCAGCGAGCGCAGGCGCATGTTGAGGATGGCCTCCACCTGCACCTCGGTGAGGTCGAAGCGGGCGACGAGAGCCTTCTTCGGCTCGTCCGCCGTGCGGATGATGTGGATGACCTCGTCGATGTTGAGGTAGGCGACGAGCAGGCCGGCCAGAACCTCGAGCCGCTTGTCGATGGCGGCGAGGCGGTGCTGCGAGCGGCGGATGAGCACCTCGCGGCGGTGGTCGAGCCACTCGCGCAGCACCTCCTTCAGGCCGACGACCTTCGGCACCTTGCCCTTCATGAGAACGTTCATGTTGAGCGGGATGCGGCTCTCCAGCTCGGTCAGCTTGAACAGGCTTTCCATGAGCAGGCTGGCGTCGACATTGCGCGACTTCGGCTCGAAGACGAGGCGGATGTCCTCGGCGCTCTCGTCGCGCATGTCTGCGACGAGGGGCAGCTTCTTCTCGTTGATGAGTTCGGCGATCTTCTCGATCAGCCGGCCCTTGGTGACGCCGTAGGGGATCTCGGTGACGACGACGAGATAGGTGCCGCGCCCGGTGTCCTCCTGATGCCAGCGGGCGCGGGTACGGAAGGCGCCGCGCCCGGTCTCGTAGGCCTCCTCGATGGCGGCGCGGCCCTCGATGATGATGCCGCCGGTGGGGAAATCCGGGCCCGGAACATGGGCGATGAGGTCGCGCGTCGTGCAGTCGGGATTGGCGATGATGTGCAGCGCCGCATCGCAGATCTCGGCGGCATTGTGCGGCGGGATCGAGGTCGCCATGCCGACGGCGATGCCCTGCGACCCGTTGGCGAGAAGGTTCGGGAAGGCGCCGGGCAGGACGACCGGCTCCTCGTCCTCCTCGTTGTAGGTCTTGCGGAAGTCGACCGCGTCCTCGTCGATGCCGTCGAGGAGGAGGCGCGCGACCTCTGTCATGCGCGCCTCGGTGTAGCGGTAGGCGGCGGCGTTGTCGCCGTCGATATTGCCGAAATTGCCCTGCCCGTCGACCAGCGGATAGCGCTGGGAGAAGTCCTGGGCGAGGCGCACCAGCGCGTCATAGACCGACTGGTCGCCGTGCGGGTGGAACTTGCCGATCACGTCGCCGACGATGCGGGCGCACTTCTTGAAGGCGGTGCCCGGATCGAGCTTCAGCAGCCGCATCGCATGGAGGATACGGCGGTGGACGGGTTTCAGCCCGTCGCGGGCGTCGGGCAGCGCCCGGCCCATGATGGTTGAGAGGGCATAGGCGAGATAGCGCTCTTCCAGCGCCTCGCGCAGGTTGATCGTCTCGATGCCGTCGTCGCCGCCCGGCGGCGGTGTCACGCGTTCGCCCATGGGGTCAGGCCTCGCGAATCGGGAAAGGGGTCATCTTTCCTCGATAGGCGGCAGCATCGCGCGGAACAAGCGGGGAACGGCGGGGCGCCCCGCC
>CAZPMD010000047.1:0-952 GCA_964587395.1 uncultured Hyphomicrobiales bacterium | reverse complement strand
CTGTCCACCGGCAGGAGCCGTCAGATCCGGCTCAGAACGAGATCTTCACCGACGGCGCGCTGCGGGTGTGCTCGCCGTGATAGACGGCCTCGATGTTGTTGCCGTCGGGATCGATGAGGAAGGCGGCGTAGTAACCGGGGTGATAGGCGCGGATGCCGGGCGCACCGTTGTCCTTGGCTCCTGCCGCGAGCCCCGCCTTGTGAAAGGCGTCCACCGTGGCGCGGTCCTTCGCCTGGAAAGCCAGGTGATGCCGGCCGGTCAGATGCCCCTGCGCCGCCTTGCTGTCGGCGGAGGAGATGAAGAGTTCGTCCACCCCGAAATAGTCATCCGCCTCGCCCCCGAGCGGAATGTCGAGCGCGGCGAGGACGGCGTCGTAGAAGCGGCGGCTGGCGGCGAGGTCCTTCACCACGAGCTGGATGTGATCGATGAGGCGGCCGCGGTGCAGTTCGGTCGTTTCCATGGTGTCCTCCCCCGGACGAGAGCTGTCTGCCAGGGGAACGACCCGTGCCCGGCGCCGTTCCTTGGCTCGAACAGTCAACGACACCCCATTGCCAAGCGATGGCGGTAGGATTCCAATCGACCTCTCATCCGGAGCCCGCCCATGCGCCGCATCCTCGCCGCCGCCCTCGCCTGCCTCGTCGCCGTGCCGGTGCTTCCTGCAGCGGCCCAGTCGCCGGAGCTGATCTTCCGCCGCTCCACCGTCTTCCGCCTGCTGTCGCCGAATGACAGGCTCGCCACCTACGGCATCGACGACCCGGAGGTGGAGGGGGTCGCCTGCCATTTCACCGTGCCCGAGAAGGGCGGCTGGGCGGGTGCCTTCGGCTTTGCCGAGCAGTTGTCCGAGGTGTCGCTGGCCTGCCGGCAGATCGGACCGATCCGGATCAAGAGCCGCTCGAGCCAGGGCGACGTGGTGTTCCGCGAGGGCCGCTCGTTCTTCTTCAAACGGGTGCAG
>CAZPMD010000046.1:19034-30562 GCA_964587395.1 uncultured Hyphomicrobiales bacterium | reverse complement strand
ACCGTTCATTCAGAGCGGGTTCAGCGCGGAACTTCTAGGGTCTCTCAACGTTTGACAGGGGAAGCTTGAGGTCGAGGCGCGTCGCGCCACGGGCTCCCAGGCAAACGGAAAGGGGCATTGTCATGCTTTCCAATAAGTTCAAGGCCACTGTCGCGGCGTTCGTCGTCGCCGCCAGTGTCGCAGCCGTCGCCGCTCCCGCCGAGGCCCAGTATCGCCGCCATCGTGGCGACCGCGGTGCCGCCATCGGCGCGGGCATCGCGCTCGGCGTCATCGGTCTCGGCGCTGCGGCGATTGCCGCCGACCAGCGTCGCCAGGCCTATGGCGACTACTACGGTCCGGGTTACGGCTATTACGGCCGTCCGGGCTACTATTACGAGGCGCCGCCGCGCGTCTATTACCAGGAGCCGCGCCGGGCCTACCGCCGTGGTCCCGCGGTGGACGACCGCTACCCCCACACGTTCCGCGAATATCAGTGACGCGGAACGCCGCGCCCGGCATGACGACGGCCCCCTCGCGGGGGCCGTTTTCGTGTCAGCCGGCCAGCGTCAGCACCAGCGGGATGGTGAGCACCGCGATCAGCGTCTGCACGGTGAGGATCTCCGCCATCAGCGGCGCATCGCCGCCCATCTGCCGGGCGAGGATGTAGGAGCCCGAGGCCGTCGGCATGGCGGCCGACAGGATGGCCACCTGCAGCGCCACGCCCGAGACGCCGAGCAGCATGGCGATGCCACCGGCCATGGCGGGCATGAGCGCCAGCTTCAGCACGGTGGTGATCCAGGTGATGGCGCGCGGCTTCATCGCCGCTTTCACGTCAAGGCCCGCACCGACCAGCAGCAGGCCGGTGCCCAGCGCCGCCGCGCCGAGGATGTCGCCGAAGCGCATGGCGATGACCGGCAGCGGGATGCCGATCAGGTTGATGATGATGCCGATCCCCGACGACCAGACGAAGGGATTGGTGATGATGGCCTTCAGCGTCGGGCCGAGGACGATCGGCTTGTCCTGGGCATAATGCTGCAGCATGACCACGGCGAGCACGTTCAGCAGCGGGATCATCGCCGCCACCGAGATGGCGGTCAGCGTCAGGCCCACCTGGCCATAGAGCGCGCCGGCCGTCGCGATGGCGACGAAGGAGTTCCACCGCGTCGCGCCCTGGAACACCGAGGTGAAGGCCGGGCCGTCCATGCCGAGCGAGCGTGCCAGCAGCGGGCGCAGTGCCAGCAGGATCACCGTCATGCAGAGGATGCCGGCGATCAGCGCGAATCCCATGGCGACGACCGGCACGCTGCGCAGGTCCGCCTTGGCCATGGTCATGATGATCATCGCCGGGAAGAAGACGTAGTAGGTGGCGCGCTCGAGGCCGCGCCAGCCCGCATCCTCCATCAGCGGCATCGCCTTCAGCCAGGCGCCGAGCACGATGATGAGGAAGACGGGGGTGAGGCTGACAATGATCGGGAACATGGGGGCGGTCGCGAGGGCGGGGAGGGTCTTCGATCACGTGGCGCTACGGGAGGCAAGCGGCGCCGGCGCATGAGGGGTGCGCCGCTCCAACCTGATGTCCGTGGATCTGGCGCCCCGCGGGACGCCGGGAGTGCGCCTCATTTCTCCAGGAAGTCGAAGTCGCAGCCCCTGTCCGCCTGGGTGACGTGGTCGAGGTAGAGCTTCTTGTAGCCGCGCTGGCGCTGGCGCATGTGCTTCGGCTTCCGCCAGGCCTTGCGCCGCGCCGCGAGTTCGGCCTCGTCGACCAGCAGGTCGACCCGCCGGTTGGGCACGTCGAGGCTGATGCGGTCGCCGGAGCGCACCAGGGCCAGCGGCGAGCCCTCGGCGGCCTCGGGCGTCACGTGCAGCACGATGGTGCCGTAGGCCGTGCCCGACATGCGTGCATCCGAGATGCGGATCATGTCGGTGACGCCCTGTTGCGCCAGCTTCTTCGGGATCGGCAGCAGACCCGCCTCCGGCATGCCGGGATGGCCCTTCGGCCCGGCATTGCGCATGACGAGGATGTCGTCGGCGGTGACGTCGAGGTCTGGGTCGTCGATGCGGTTGGTCATGTCCTCGACGTCCTCGAAGACCACGGCGCGACCGGTATGGACCATGAGCTTCGGCGTCGCCGCCGCCGCCTTGATGACCGCGCCGCCGGGCGCCAGCGAGCCGCGCAGCACGGCATGGGCACCGGTCTTCTTCAGCGGCTGGCCGAGGGAGCGGATGATCGTCTGGCCCGGCACCTGCTCGGCGCGGTCCACCCAGTCGCCGAGCCGTTCGCCGGTGACGGTCGGCGCGTCCAGGTCGAGGTGGTCCCTCAGTTCCTGCAGCAGGCGCGGCACGCCGCCGGACCAGTGGAAATGCTCCATGTAGTTGGAACCGGCGGGCTTCAGGTCGAGGAGGACCGGCACCTCGCGGCCGAGCCTGTCGAGCTCCTCCAGATCCCAGGCGAGCCCGAGCCGGCCGGCGACGGCGGCGAGATGGACCACCGCATTGGTCGAGCCGCCGATGGCCTGCAGCACCACCATGGCGTTGCGCAGCGAGGCCTGGGTGATGATGTCCTTCGGCTTGCGGCCGGCAGCCGCCATCTTCACGGCCTCGCGTCCCGAGGCCTCCGCCGCGCGGATGCGGTCGGCATGGGTGGCGGGAATGGTGCCGGTATGGGGCAGGGCCATGCCGAGCGCCTCGGTGAGGCAGCCCATCGTCGAGGCCGTGCCCATGACCATGCAGGTGCCGACGGTGGGCGCCAGGCGCTGCGACACCGCCTCGATCTCGGCCTCGTCGATCTTGCCGGCGCGGTGCATGGCCCAGAGCCGGCGGCAGTCCGTGCAGGCGCCCAGCACCTCGCCCTTGTAGTGGCCGACCAGCATGGGCCCGGTGATGAGCTGGATCGCCGGCACGTCGGCGGAGGCGGCGCCCATCAACTGGGCCGGAACGGTCTTGTCACAGCCGCCGATCAGCACCACCGCGTCCATCGGCTGGGCGCGGATCATCTCCTCGGTGTCGATGGCCATGAGGTTTCTCAGGAACATCGATGTCGGGTTGGAGAAGCTCTCGTGGATCGACACGGTCGGGAAGGCGAAGGGCAGGCCGCCCGACAGCATGACGCCGCGCTTCACCGCCTCGACCAGCTGCCGGACGTTGCCGTGGCAGGGATTGTAGTCGGAATAGGTGTCGGTGATGCCGATGATCGGCCGGTCGAGCGCATCGTCGGAAAAGCCGGCCGCCTTGATGAAGGCCTTGCGCAGGAACAGCGAGAAGCCGGGATCGCCATAGGCTGTGAGCCCCTTGCGCATGCCGCGCGGCGCCTTCGATCTGCTGGTCGGGCTCTTGGCCATGATGCGTTTCCTCGAATTTTTCTTGGATTCGCACCAAAGCACGTCGGCGCGCGTGGCGGGAGGGTACCCGCCGAAAGCCAGTCGCGCGCCGGGCGCTCGTCCGTACCTGCCGGTCAGCCGCCGGGCTCAGCAGCCAAGGCGCGCTCGACGGTCTCGGGCGCGTGGTCGATGACCCTGAGAAGAGTCATGGCGATGCGGTCCGGCTTGCGCCGCTTCTGCTCCCAGTCCCTGACGGTCGCCGCGGACAGCCCGAAGCGCTTGGCAAATTTGTCCTGGGACAACCTGAGCCGCTTGCGAATGGCAGCGACATCGATGTCGCCGGCCTCATAGCTCCTCGCAGGTGTTGCATCGCCGCGGGCGATCGCAAGAGCCTCCTGAGCGCTCTGGACGAGTCGCGATCCGAGTCTCGACATATCGACCTATCTCCTCACCTGTCTTGCCCTGTAGCTCGCCGCGATCGTCGGCAGGATGGCCGCAAGTTCGTTCCGCTCGGCCTTAGAAAGACTGGACTTCTCGCCCTTGCCATAGATCGCCAGCAGGAAGACCGGGACGTCATCGCCACCGAAGTAGTGGATGGTTCGGTACCCGCCGCTCTTTCCGGATCCGGGTCTTGCAAAGCGCACCTTGCGCGCGCCACCGGTTCCCGGGATGAGATCGCCACCCAGCGGGTCAGCCGCAATGACGGTTGCGATATGCTGCAATTCCTCCTCAGTGAGGCCGGCGCGTTTCGCATCGCTCTCGAAAGTGGGGGTGGACAGCACGCCGTGCATCTGCGTTCTATACGGCATGGCCGTATAACAGGCAATAGACCTGATCCCTCCCGGTTGAGGCGGATGTCGCCAGCCTCTAGGAGGATCCCATGCTCTACTTCGCCTACGGTTCGAACATGCATGTCCCCCAGATGGCCCGGCGGGCGCCCAATGCGCGGCCGCTGGGCATCGGCCGGCTGGACCATCACCGCATCTTCTTCACCTCCGACGGCTATGCGGCGATCCGCGGCCGCGCCGGGGCGCAGGTCTGGGGTGTGGTCTGGCGCATCGCGGCGCGCGACGTCGCCGTGCTCGACCGCTACGAGGGGGTTGACGAGGGCTGGTACATAAAGCGCGTGGTCCCGGTCCGCATGGCGACCGGCACGGTCTCCTGCCTCGTCTATCACGGCGGCGATGTCCGCGAGGGCCTGAGGCCGCGCCGCCGCTACTTCCACGAGGCCGTGCTCGGCTCGGCGCTCGCCTGGAACCTTCCGGCCCGCTATACGGCGGGCTTCGGCCGTTTCGCGCGGCACGGCTTTCGAGGCTGATCCCCATGAGCATGCTCGCCCATCTGCTCTCGCGTTTCGTCAGGAACGGCCGGCTGACGGTCATCCACCATGACGGTGCGACGGAGAGCTTCGGGTCCGGCGAGAACGGCCCCGACGTCACCGTGAAGCTCCATGATGCGCGGGTGCAGCGCGAGCTGTTCTTCAATCCGGAACTGGCCTCGGCGGAAGCCTATATGGATGGTCGCCTGACCATCGAGAACGGCGGCAGGGTCCTGGACCTTCTCACCCTGTTCTCGGTGAACCGCGCGGGGCTCGGTTCCCATCCGGTCCAGCAGGCGCTGCGCAAGGTCTGGCGGGCGCTGAAGCGGCGGCACCAGTCGAACAAGGTCGGGCAGGCGGCTGCCAACGTCTCCAGCCACTACGACCACCCGCGCGCCTTCTACGAGCTCTGGCTCGACGAGACGATGAGCTATTCCTGCGCCTACTTCTCGCAGCCCGACATGGCGCTGAAGGATGCGCAGATCGCCAAGATGCGCCACATCGCGGCGAAGCTTCGCATCGAGCCCGGCATGACGGTCGCCGAGATCGGCTCGGGCTGGGGCGGGCTTGCGACCTATCTCGCCGCCGTCTGCGGGGCGAAGGTCACCGCCATCAACGTCTCGCCGGACCAGCTCGCCGCCTCCAAGGACCGTGTCGCGCAGGCGGGCGTCGCCGACCGCGTCACCTTCTTCGAGAAGGACTATCGCGAGCTCACCGGCACCTTCGACCGCGTCGTCTCGGTCGGCATGATGGAGCATGTCGGCGTCAACCACTTCGACGACTACTTCTCCACCGTGAAGCGGCTCTGCGGCCAGGGCGGCTACGCCATGATCCATGCCATCGGCCGCATGTCGCCGCCCGGCACGACGGCGCCCTTCATCCGCAAGTACATCTTCCCCGGCGGCTATGTGCCGGCGCTCTCCGAGGTCTTCGCCTCCACCGAGCGCTGCGGGCTCTGGGTGGACGACTGCGAGGTGCTGCGCCTGCACTACTACTGGACCATCAAGGCCTGGCGGGAGAATTTCGAGGGCGTCCGGGATCAGGTCGTGGCCATGCAGGGCGAGCGCTTCGCCCGCATGTGGGAATTCTACCTCGCCGCCGTCGAGCTCGGCTTCCGCGACGGCTCCAACATGGTCTACCAGCTCCTCCTCTCCGAGAAGCGCGACGCGGTGCCGGTGACGCGCGACTTCATCACCCATGCCGAGGGGGCGCTGAAGGCGCGGGAGGGCGTGCTGCCGTGGTAGCCGAAGCATTTCCAAGCGAAGTGGGCACCGGTTCGCGTGAAGGAAATGCGAGGTCATGACATGGCGATCCACCTGACCATCCGCGGCCGCGTCCAGGGTGTCGGCTATCGCCAGTGGTTCCGCCGGCGGGCGCTGGAGCTCGGGGTCTCGGGCTGGGTGCGCAACCGCAGCGACGACACGGTCGAGGCGCTGGTCTTTGCGGGCGACGAGGCCTATGCGCAGCTCCTGCGCGATGCCATGAACGGTCCCGCGGGGGCCAGGGTCGACGCCATCGACGAGAAGGCGATCACCTTCAGCCATCCCGAACGGGAGCAGGTGGAGGGTTTCGAGATCCGTCCGACGGTCTAGCGGACCCGCTCCGGCCCCCAGATCGCCTCTTCGCTGAACCCCAGCTCCGCGAACTCCTCCGCCCTGAGCGGCGCCTCGCCGACGGAGAAGAACTCGTCGAGCTGCGGCGGCTTCACCGCCGTTCCGGCCAGCATGGCATGGGCCTGGCCGCGATGGTGCACCTGGTGCTGGAAGAGATGCATGAGGAGGCGGTCGCGCCGCTCCACCTGCCAGCGCGTGACGCGGTTCACACGGACCTCGCCGTTCAGTAATTCGTCCGTCAGCGACTCGCAGATCGCGATGAGCCGGCGGTCCACTGCGGTTTGCTCGCGCTTCAGGTCGGCCAGCAGGGGATGAGGGATCTCGTTCGCCCACGCCTTCGGCCCGAGGTCGCCGCCTTCCAGCGCGTCGACATAGAACCAGTCGATGATCAGGATGTGGTTGAGCGTCGCCGCAAGGCTCGGGAAAAAGCCCGTGCGGGTCGCCGTGAACTCCTGCCGCGTCAGCGCCGCGCATGCGGTCAGCAGCCGGTGGTTGGCCCAGGCGTTGTTGTAGGCCATGGCGCGGAAGGTCTGGACGTTCGATGCGGGCATGGCGGTGTCTCCGGCTCAGGCGGCGGAGGCTTTTTCGTCCGGCGCCGCCGTCGGTCCGAAACGATCCTCGAAGGCAGTCCGCAGGATGGCATCAACCTCGGGCATGGTCACCGGCAGGCCGAGATCGACGAGGCTGGTGACGCCGTAGCGCGGATCGACGATGCCGCAGGGCACGATGCCGTCGAAATGGGAAAGATCCGGCTCGACGTTGAGCGAGATGCCGTGCAGCGTCACCCACCGCTTCACCCGGATGCCGATGGCGGCAATCTTGTCCTCGTGACACTCGCCCTTCTCCGGCCGCCGGACCCAGACGCCGACGCGGTCCTCGCGCCGCTCGCCGCGGATGTTGAAGGCGGCGAGGGTGGCGATGATCCAGTCCTCCAGCGCCGCCACGAAGACGCGCAGGTCCCGCTTGCGCCGGTTGAGGTCGAGCATGACGTAGGCGACCCGCTGCCCCGGGCCGTGATAGGTCATCTGCCCGCCGCGCCCGGCCTCGAAGACAGGGAATCGCGCATCCACCACGCCGCCGGCCCTGGCCGAGGTGCCGGAGGTGTAGAGCGGGGGATGTTCCAGCAGCCAGACGCGTTCGCGAGCCGTGCCCGCTGAGATCGCCGCGACATGCGCCTCCATCGCCGCCAGGGCCGCCTCGTAGGGCACGGGCGCCTCGCTGATGACCCATTCCACCGGCGGCGCACCGGACGGGGCGGCGAGTTGCAGCACCAGATTGGAACGGTCGTTTACCACTCGTTCACCATGTTTCGTCAGGCTGTGCCCGAACCCCGTGAAGTGCATTTGGCATAAGGCGACATGGCCCAGCTCGAAACCGTCTCTCTCGACATCTCCGTGGTCCTCGGCACGACAGTCATGCCGATCCACCAGATGCTGCGCATGGCCCGCGGCGCCATCATCGAACTCGATGCCACGGAGGATGACGAGGTGCAAATCCTCGCCAACGACATGCCCATCGCCCGCGGGCAGGTGGTCATCAACGGCAACCGCATCGGCGTCCAGATCACCGAGATGCTGCCACGCCCGCTGGAACTGCGCTGATAGTTGACTCCGTCAACTAAATCGTGAAGCCTCCGGTCATCCGGAGGGCTTCATGTGATGTCGGACGACCTCGATGGCCAGATCGCCGCGGTGCGCGGCTTCAACCGCTTCTACACACGCGCCATCGGTCTGCTCGGCCGCTACCTCGGCGGGCCTTGGTCGCTGACCGAGGCGCGGGTGCTCTACGAACTCTTCAGCCGTGACGGCCTGACCGCGCGGGATCTCGGCGAGGAACTGGGGCTCGACGCCGGCTATCTCTCGCGCATGCTGAAACGCTTCGAGGCCGACGGCTTCCTGGCCCGTACCCCCTCGTCCGCGGACGGCCGTCGCCAGGTGCTGGCCCTGACCGAGGCCGGCCGTGCCGCCTTCGCGCCCTATGACAGCGCCTCCCGTGCCGAGGTTGCGGCCATGCTGGCGCGCCTCGGCCCCGGCGACCGCGACCGCCTCGTCGGTGCCATGGCGACGCTCTCCGGCCTCATGGCGGGGACGGGCGCGGATGTCGTCATCCGTCGCCATCGCCCCGGCGACATCGGCGCCATCGTCGCCGGGCAGGCGCGGGTCTATACGCGGGAATACGGCTGGAACGACGAGTTCGAGGCGCTGGTCGCCGAGATCGGCGCCGCCTTCCTCAAGGGTAACGACCCGGCCCGGGAGCGCGCCTTCATCGCCGAGCGGGCCGGCGAGGTGGTGGGCTCCGTCTTCTGCGTCGATGGCGGCAGGGGCATCGCCAAGCTGCGCATGCTCTATGTCGACGCCTCCGTGCGCGGCACTGGCCTCGGCCGCCGGCTGGTCAGGGAGTGCATCGCCTTCGCGCGGGACGCCGGCTATTGCGGCATGACGCTCTGGACCAACGACTGCCTCGCCGCGGCCCGGCGCATCTATGTCGCCGAGGGGTTCGTGCTGGTGGCGGAGGAGAAGCACCATTCCTTCGGCGTCAACCTCGTCGGGCAGAACTGGACGCTGGATTTCAGTGAGGCCTGAACGAGACGGCCGGGGTTCTTCACAACCCGAGTGCGTCCTTCGAGGCTCACTGTCGCTCGCACCTCAGGATGAGGAGGGTGGCGGTCGGCATCAGCGTGGCCCAGCGCGGCGTTCTGTGCGGTTTTCCCGTTCGAGCAGCGCGCGGCCTCCCTCATCCTGAGGTGCGAGTGAGCGCGGAGCGAACGAGCTCCGAAGGACGCACTGCCGTCGTGCAGGGGAGCGACAGCCGTCGCTAGCGCCCTTCAAAATCCCCATAGCCCAGCCGGTCGAGGAACCCCTGGAGGATGTAGGCGGCGGCCATCTTGTCGACCAGCTCGGCGCGGCGGGCCCGCGAGGCGTCGGCCTCGAGCAGTGTGCGGGTGACCGCGGCGGTCGACATGCGCTCGTCCCAGAAGACGATGGGCAGGTCGGTCTTCGGCACGAGGTTGCGGACGAAGGCGCGTGTGGACTGGGCGCGCGGGCCCTCGGTGCCGTCCATGTTCTTCGGCAGGCCGATGACCAGTGCGCCGGCATCGTGCTTCCCCGCCAGCGCCAGCAATTGCTCGACATCGGGGGTGAATTTCACCCGCCTGATCGTCTCCAGCGGCGTGGCGATGGTCCACATCACGTCGGAGAGCGCGAGACCAATGGTCTTGGTGCCGAGGTCGAGGCCCAAGAGCCGGCGGCCGGGGGCAACCGTGTCGCGCAGAGCGCCGGGTTCGACGATGGCCATTCCGCGTCCCGAATCCTTGTCGCCGCATTGAGGGTGTCACGCGGCAGCCTATACTCCGCTTCGACCGCCACTCCCATCCGGTCCCTTCAGGAGGAACCCCATGAAACTCACCTGGCTCGGCCACTCGGCCTTCCGTCTCGATTTCGGCGCATCGGTCGTGCTGATCGACCCCTTCCTGACCGGCAACCCGTCCTTCACCGGCAACCGCGCCGAGGCGATCGCCGGCGCCACCCACGTGCTGCTCACCCACGGTCATTCCGACCATGTCGGCGACACGCTGGCGATCGCCGCGGAGACCGGTGCCAAGGTCGTCACCAACTACGACCTCTGCATGTATCTGGCGCACAAGGGCCTCAAGGCCTTCGACCCGATGAACACTGGCGGAACCACCGACCAGGGCGACTTCACGGTGACGCTCACCAACGCCCTGCATTCCTCCGCCGACTTCCACGACGGCGTCAGCCACGCGCTGGGCAATCCCAACGGCATCATCATCAAGCAGAAGGGCGGCGTGGCCCTCTATGCCATGGGCGACACCGACATGATGCCGGACATGGGCCTCATCGCCGAGTACCACAAGCCGACCCATGCCCTGGTGCCGGTCGGCGACCGCTTCACCATGGGCGGCGATGCCGCCGCCTTCGCCTGCCGCAAGTTCTTCGCCTTCGACACGGTGATCCCGTGCCACTACGCGACCTTCGGGCTGCTCGACCCAACCGCCGACAAGTTCGTGGCCGGCATGGCGGGCTCGAAGACCAAGGTGGCGGTGCCGAAGTCGGGCGGGACGGTCGAGCTCTGAGGCCCTGAATGCGCAACGCCCGCCGATGTGGCGGGCGTTGTCGTCGGCGGATCCGAGGTCAATCTCAGCGGAAGCCGCGGATCATCTGCATGAAGCGCGCCTGTTCGGACGGATCGTCCTTGAACAGGCCGGTGAAGCCGGTGGTGATGGTCGAGACGCCCTGCTTCTGCACGCCGCGCATCGACATGCACATGTGTTCGGCCTCGACCAGCACCGCGAGGCCGCGGGGCCTGAGGCTCTCCTCGATGGCGCCGACGATCTCGGCCGTCATGTTCTCCTGCGTCTGCAGGCGGCGGGCATAGATGTCGACGACCTTGGCGAGCTTCGACAGGCCCACCACGCCCTCGCGCGGGTAGTAGGCGATGTGGGCCCGGCCGCTGATCGGCACGATGTGGTGCTCGCAGTGGGAGAAGAAGGGGATGTCGCGGACGAGAACGACATCGCCGTAGCCGCCGACCTCCTCGAAGATCGTGCCGAGTTCCTTGGCTGCCGACAGGTCATAGCCACGGAAGAGGTCCTCCCACGCCTTCACCATGCGGCGTGGCGTATCGACGAGGCCTTCGCGGTCGGGGTTGTCGCCCACCCATTCGATGAGGGTGCGGACGGCAGCTTCGGCTTCTTCTCGGCTGGGACGGCGGCGGCGGGCAGCCTCCGCGCCCTTCTGCAGGGGAAGGGGCGTCACAACGGCATCCATGGCACTCATACTCCGTGTGGGTACGTTTTCTGCTACGCCTGATGAGAACGTTCCGGATCGGCAGAAGCGCGCATGGCTTGCATGCGACAAGTTGCCACAGTCCGTCGTCGCTCCCTCCAGAACCCGGTCTTCCGCCGGGCTTTAACGCCTTCCTGAGACGCATATATGATGCAAGGGCCTGAACGCTCCATGAACGAACGTTCATCTTGCCCGATGGAGCGAAGCCTTTGCTCGACGACGTCTACAACAAGCGCATTCTCGAACTGGCGGCGAACATTCCGCGTCTGGGGCGGCTTGCCGCGCCCGACGCCAGTTCCACCGCCCATTCGAAGCTCTGCGGCTCGACAGTGACCGTCGACATCGCCCTGGACGGCGATGTGGTCACCGACTTCGCCCATGACGTGAAGGCCTGCGCACTCGGCCAGGCCTCCTCCGCCATCATGGCCAGCCACGTGGTCGGCTCGACCGCCGCCGAGCTCCGCGCGCTGCGCGACGATGTCAGGCGCATGCTGAG
>CAZPMD010000046.1:0-19024 GCA_964587395.1 uncultured Hyphomicrobiales bacterium | reverse complement strand
CACGGGGCGCTTCGGCTAACGCCGGCGAGGTTCATCATGGCAAGCCATATCGTCGGCGCGACCGCCGCAGAACTCCGGGCGCTGCGCGACGATGTCAGGCGCATGCTGAAGGAGAACGGGCCGCCGCCCGGCGGGCGCTGGGCCGACATCGCCGTGCTCGAGCCGGTCCGCGACTTCAAGGCGCGTCACGCCTCGACACTTCTGACCTTCGATGCGGTGGTCGACGCCATCGGCAAGGCCGAGGCCGCGAGGTCTGGCGGAGCGAGGGCCGCCGCGCCGGCACAATGAGCGCGGGCCGCGATCTCGACAGTCTCTTCGACGACTGGAGGCCGCGACGCTGGCCGCGGCTCTTCGGCCATGCGCTGCTGCGCACCTACCAGTTGACCATCTCCATGCTCGTCGGCCGCTGGTGCCGGCACATGCCGACCTGCTCGGCCTACATGGACGAGGCGGTCATGCGCCATGGCCTCTGGGCCGGTGGCTGGATGGGCCTCGCGCGGCTCTGCCGCTGTCATCCCTACGGCACCGCCGGCATCGACAATCCGCCGCTGGAGCGCCCCTCGGGCGCCCGCTGGTTCCTGCCCTGGCGCTACGGCAACTGGCGCTGGCGCCGCGGCGGGCCGGTCTGCGAGGCGGTGGAGAGCCCCGGCGGGCATTGATGGCCCGTCAGCGGCGAAACCGCAGGTCGAGCCCCTGGGACTTCCACCCGGCCTCGATGACATCCATGTCCGCGGCGCCCGAGGGATTGGCCTTCGTCGGCGCCCAGCCGCGCCGTGGCGGCCAGGTCTTCTGCCAGACGCCGAGCAGACGGTTCAACTCGCCGAGCGGATCGGCATGGTCGTCGACCCTGAGGTTGAGGTCGGGAAAATCCTCGGTCGTGGTCACCAGCATGGCGGCCGACTGTCGGCCGCGCCGGTCACCGCCCGCGGCCTCACCCGCCTCCATCGCCGCCATCATCCGCGCCGCGAGATCGGCCTCGCCGACCGCCTGATACGTCCGCAACGTCGCGGCAACGACCTCGGCGCCCGCCAGCATGTTGCCGGCGACCGAAACATGCGGCCCGGTGGCATCGCCGCACCACTCGACGCAGTGCCGCCCGGTCCAGGCGGCGGTGCGGCCCCGCGCATCCACGGCGTGGACCTGGCGCAGGTGCCGTCCCTCGTCGGGAGTGAGCGCCCTGTCGATCGCCTCGGCGGGCGACAGGCCGGCGGCGAGGGCGTCGAGGATCGCGGGCCCGAGATAGCGGTTGGTCATCGACTGGGTCGAGACCGCCCCGACACCCGATCGCACGAAGGGGCAGCTCGCTCCGACAGCGAAGGCGCAGGTCGCGACCGCGACGCCGAAGGCGCCGCTCGCCGGATCATGGGCGACGATCGACCAGGTCATACGCCGACCCCTAGCGCTTCTCGACGTTCCACAGCGCGAGGTTGCCGGCCGCGAGCAGGCCGACGACATTGGTGCGATAGGCGGTCGGCTGGAGATACTGCCCAAGCTGGATATGCGTGGGATATTCCGCCACGCGCCGCTGAACGGCTTCCGCGATGGCGCGCTGCTTCGCCGCGTCGGTCTCGCGGGCATAGGCGTCGCGCAGCCGTTCGAGCTCGGCGTCGCAGGGCCAGCCGAAGGCGGCCCGCTCGCAGCTCGCATTGAGGAAGCTGGTCGACGCGGGATCGAGCACGTCGATGGAGCCCCAGGACGTGAGGAAGGCGCTCCAGCCGCCGGCCGTCGGCGCATCACGCCGGGCGCGACGGGCGACCAGCGTCTGCCAGTCCATCGCCTGCAGGTCGACCTTCAGGCCGATCCGCTCCATCAGTGCCTTGGCGACGGGTGCGAGGTTGGACAGCGATCCGACATCGGTGGACCGCATCAGCAGCACCGGCGAATCGTCATAGCCAGCCTCCTGCACGAGCGCGCGGGCACGGGCGATGTTGCCCTCCAGCCGGTCGGTGAAGCCGGCATCCATGGCCAGCGGCGAGCCGCAGGGATAGAGCGACTTGCACAGCACGTAGTAGTCGGAATCGCCGATGGTCGAGCGGAGGAAATCCTCCTGGTTGAAGGCGATGGCCACGGCCTGGCGGATGCGGGGATTGTCGAAGGGCTTGTGCAGCACGTTGAAGCGGAAGGCATACTGCCGTCCCATCGGCGCCAGGACCTTGAGCGCCACGCTGGCGTCGCCCTTCAGCAGCGGCAGCAGGTCGTGGGGCGGCGCCTCGATCAGGTCGATCTCACCCCGCTGGAGCGCGCCGACCTGCGTCTGGGCGTCGGGAATCCAGATCCATTCGACGCGGTCCACCCTGACAACCTTGCCGCCCGCCGTTCCGGACGGCGGCTCGGCGCGCGGGCGGTAGCGCGGGTTGCGCACATAGATGGCGCGCTCTCCGGGCTTCCATTGGTCGCGCAGGAAGATGAAGGGGCCGGAGCCCACCGCCTCGGTGATCTGGGTGTTGGGATCGGTCGCGGCGATCCGCTGCGGCATGATGAAGAGGATGTTGGAGGCCGGCTTGCCGAGCGAGGCGAGGACGAGGCCGTAGGGTTCCTTCAGCCGAAGCACGAAGGTCTTCGGTCCCGTTGCCTGCAGGTCGGCGGTCACCGCCATCAGCTTCTGGCCCATGCCGTCCCGGGCGCCCCAGCGACGGATCGAGGCGACGCAATCCTCCGCCGTCACCGGCTGGCCGTCGTGGAACTCGAGGCCGTCGCGCAGCGTGAAGGTCCAGGTGAGCTTGTCGTCGCTGACGGTCCAGCTATCGACCATCTGCGGTTTCACTTCGAGCTTCTCGTCGACGGCGAACAGCGTGTCGTAGACCATGAAGCCGTGGTGGGTACTGATCAGCGCCGTCGTCCAGATCGGATCGAGGATGCGCAGGTCCGAATGCATCGCCGCGCGCAGCACGGTCTCCGCACGGGCCGCTGGAGGCGCGAGGGCGACGCCCGCCAGCATCAGCATTCCAGCAACTGCGCGTCCGGCGCGCCCGATACGATGTGACAATCTCATCACCAGCCCCGCCTCTGCCGACAGCCATCCGAAACCGGATGGCCGGATGTCAGGATCATCAGGATCGCCGGTCTCGACAAGCGCGTCCGCTGATAGGGCAGTTGTGCAGAATCGCGGCCGCCGACCCGGCGCGTTAGGGGTCGCGCGTCAGGATGGCGTGGCTGTCGAGAAAGCCGCGCGTCGGGAAAAAGCCGTCGTAGCGCGTGCCGTCGAGATAGCGGGCAAGGTCCGGATCGATGCCCATTTCGCTGAGATAGGCACGCACCCGGACGAGGGCGGCCGTCGTCAGCCGCGCCTGCATGGCGTCGGGGAAGGGATCGGTGGCCGGTCCGGAAAAGGCCAGCGGCTGGATGGAGAGGACCGCCCCGGGTGCGGCGGCCCGCTCGGTTCCCGCAAGCAGCAGGTAGAGGCAGGCCCCGTGGCACGAGCCGTCGAGGGCGGGCCGGGGCAGGGCGCCTGACCGGTCGGTGCGCGCGACGATGGTGACGAGCCCGGTGCGGCGGACGAGACGGCCGAGCGCCATGGCGGCCTCCACCACGCCGCCATCGGAATGGATCAGGACCGGCGGCTTTTCCCCGCCCAGGGCCTGCGACACTTCGAGGAACGCCAACGGCGTCGCGGCAAGGATCGCACCCTCCGCGGCGATCCAGCGCGAACAGCCGGGTCCGCAAGCGTCCGCTCCGCCCTGGGTCAGCGTGAAGGTCATGGCGGTGACCTGCGGCCTGCCCGGCAAGGGGTCTTCGCTGCGGGCCGGGAGCGAGCCGCCGGCGAGGACGATCAGGAGAGGGATGAGTCGGCGAAGGGCGCGCATGGGACAAGGCTAGCGGCCCTGCCATACCCGGCAAGCCGCGAGCGCATTGCCCTTGTTCCGCGGCTCGGCTATTTCCCCACCATCCCGCGCCGGATGCCGCCCTGTCAGCCGCAACTCCGTCGGGGGATGCCTCGATTCCGATGACCCACCCCTTACCTGCTTCGTCGGCAGGAGTGAGCGGAGACACCCATATGCCCGTCCTGACCTTCCCCGATGGCGCCCAGCGCTCCTACGATGCCGGCGTCACCGGCCTCGACGTCGCGAAAGCCATCGCCCCCTCGCTCGCCAAGAAGTCGCTCGCCGTGAAGCTCGACGGCGTGGTGGCCGACCTCTCCGATCCCATTGGCGGCGACGCGAGGATCGAGTTCGTCACCCGCGAGAGCCCGGAGGCTCTCGAACTGATCCGCCACGATGCCGCGCATGTCATGGCCGAGGCGGTGCAGAAGCTCTGGCCGGGCACCCAGGTGACCATCGGCCCGGTGATCGAGAACGGCTTCTACTACGACTTCTTCCGCAACGAGCCCTTCACGCCCGAGGATTTCGCGGCGATCGAGGCGGAGATGCGCAAGATCATCGCGGCCAACAAGCCCTTCACCAAGCGCGTCGTCTCGCGCGAGGAGGCGATGCAGATCTTCCGCGACAAGGGCGAGGCCTTCAAGGTCGAGCTGGTCGAGGCGATCCCCGCCGGACAGGACATCAAGCTCTACGACCAGGGCGGCTGGTTCGACCTCTGCCGCGGCCCGCACATGGCCTCCACCGGCCAGATCGGCAACTCCTTCAAGCTGATGAAGGTTGCCGGCGCCTACTGGCGCGGCGATTCCAACAACCCGATGCTGACCCGCATCTACGCCACCGCCTTCCGCACCGACGAGGATCTGAAGGCCTATCTGCACATGCTGGAGGAGGCCGAGAAGCGCGACCATCGCCGCCTCGGACGCGAGATGGACCTCTTCCACTTCCAGGAGGAGGGGCCGGGCGTCGTCTTCTGGCACCCCAAGGGCTGGTCGATGTTCCAGACCCTCGTCGCCTACATGCGCCGGCGCCTCGCCGAGCACGACTATGACGAGGTGAACGCCCCGCAGCTCCTCGACAAGTCGCTGTGGGAGACCTCGGGACACTGGGGCTGGTATCGCGAGAACATGTTCGCGGCCCAGTCCGCCGGCGACGATGCCGAGGACAAGCGCTGGTTCGCCATCAAGCCGATGAACTGCCCGGGCCACGTGCAGATCTTCAAGCATGGGTTGAAATCCTACCGCGATCTACCTATGAAGCTTGCGGAATTTGGTCTCGTCCATCGCTACGAGCCGTCTGGTGCCCTGCATGGCCTGATGCGTGTGCGCGGCTTCACCCAGGATGACGCCCACGTCTTCTGCACCGATGAGCAGCTGGAAGCCGAGTGCATCCGCATCAACGAGCTGATCCTCTCCACCTATGCCGATTTCGGCTTCGACGAGATCGTCGTGAAGCTCTCGACCCGCCCGGAGAAGCGCGTCGGCGCCGATGCGCTGTGGGACCGCGCCGAGAGCGTCATGGGCAAGGTGCTGGAGCGGATCGCAGCCGAGTCGGGCGGCCGCATCAAGACCGCCATCAACCCGGGCGAGGGCGCCTTCTACGGGCCGAAGTTCGAATATGTGCTGCGCGATGCCATCGGCCGCGACTGGCAGTGCGGCACCACCCAGGTGGATTTCAACCTGCCCGAGCGCTTCGGCGCCTTCTACATCGACGCCAGCGGCGACAAGACCCCGCCGGTCATGGTCCACCGCGCCATCTGCGGCTCGATGGAGCGCTTCATCGGTATCCTGATCGAGAACTATGCGGGCGCCTTCCCCTTCTGGTTCGCGCCGAAGCAGGTCGTCGTCTGCCCGATCACCTCGGAAGCCGACGACTACGCGATGGAGGTCATGACCGCCTGCCGCAAGGCCGGCCTCCGGGTCGATGCCGACCTCAGGAACGAGAAGATCTCCTACAAGGTGCGCGAGCACTCGCTGCAGAAGATCCCGGTCATCCTCGCCGTCGGCAAGAAGGAGGCCGCCGAGCGCACCGTCTCGGTCCGCCGCTTCGGCAGCCAGGCGCAGGAGACCCTCGGGCTCGAGGCCCTCGTGGCGCAGTTGAAGGACGAGGCGACGCCGCCAGACGTCAGAAGGGCGCAGGCGGCGGGCTGATCCGCCCGACCGGCGTCGCGCAGATCGCGCGGCGCCGTGTCACCGGCTTGCCCGGGCTACCGCGCCACCACCTCGATGTTCTGGTCCTTGCCGGCTTCCACGGTGAAGCGCCGGTTGAAGACGCGGCCCTCGTGGCGGGCGATGGCGAGATACTCGCCCTCCTGCAGCACCATGGAGGGAAAGGCGCCGATCGATTCCTTGATGACGTCGCCGCCGGGGGTGAGCACCGTCCAGGCGGCATTGCCGATCGCCTCGCCGCCCTCGCGCTGCTGAACGAGCTTCAGGCTGACGGCCGCGGCCCGATGGTGGATGGTCGCATCGGTGACCTGGCCGGCGCGGATGCGGATGTCGGCGCGGATGGTGGCGTTGGCGTCGCCATAGGTCGAGACGACGTGATAGGTGCCCTCGCCGAGGGCGATCAGGTCCCCGGCCGGCGCCTGCCGTCGTACCAGACGCGGCTCGCCGCCGTCGAACAGGCCGCCGGCGAAGATATCGAAGGACAGCTGCACATTGTGGATGTCGCTGCCGCCGACCTTGCCGACGAGACGGACCGCGCCGGCGTTGAGGATGAGGGTCTCGCGATAGGGCTCGCTGCCGATGCGGATGCGCTTGGCCTGCGAGACGGTACCGAAGGCGACGTGGAGGATGTAGTTGCCCGGCCGCAGGCGCAGCAGCGCCTGCGCATTGCGCGTTTCCGCAACCAGAGCAAAGGCGCCGTTCGGCTCCGGCTGGTCGCCGAAGACGCGCCAGTGAAGGCCTTCGCGCACGTGCTGCCCGCCGGTGCGGAAGCGCGCGTCGAGCGTCACCTCCGTGCCGTCGGCGAACTGCGGCGGCAGGGAGGGGCTGCCGGGCAGTGAGGGGATCATGGTGGGCGAGGTGCCCATCTGCGGGGTGAACGGGGTCGCGCCGTCCGGCAGAGTGAAGAACGGCGTGGCCGCGCCGCCGGGCATGTGGCGCCGCCGCCGCTGCGGCTCGACGGCGATGGGTGGCAGGTCGGAATGGGGAGACGCGGTGATGCGGGGCAGGGGCGGGCGCTCGAAGCCCTGGGCCATGGCCGCGTCACCACCCGCCGGCAGGCCGGCGAGGGCTGCGAACGCCAGGACGGCGAGGCTGTGTCGGAGGCCGGGGTTCATGCGTCCATCATCTCGTTGCGGATTGTGGCCTTTTTCGCGCGGGTCCGGCTTGCGGGCAAGTCGGTCACGCGGAAGTTCGCGCCGGCCCCTTGGCGAAGGCGGAGAAGTTGCCTAGTTGATCGCCAGCCTTGCGCAGGGATGCCCATGACGAGCGACAGCCGCCTCATCGACCACCTCCGGACTCGCCGCTCGACTCCGTTCGCCCTGATGGAGGGGCCAGGCCCCGACGAGGCGACGCTCGCCGACATGCTGACCATCGCCGCCCGCGTGCCCGACCATGGCAAGCTCGCCCCCTGGCGCTTCATCGTCATCGACCGCGCCGCCGGCCAGCGCCTCGGCGTCATGCTCGAGGAGGTCGCCCGGGCGAACGACGCTGCGGTCGAAGAGAAGAAGCTGGAGATCGACCGTGCCCGCTTCACCCGTGCGCCGGTCTGCGTGGCCGTCGTCTCGCGCGCCGGTCCGCACGTGAAGATCCCGGAGTGGGAGCAGCTTCTTTCTGCTGGCGCCGTGTGCCTCAACCTGCTCCATGCCGCGACCGCCTTCGGCTTCGGCGGTAACTGGGTCACCGAGTGGCCCGCCTATGACCGCCGCTTCCTCGACCGGCTCGGCCTCGCGCCGGAGGAGAAGGTCGCCGGCTTCGTCCATATCGGCACGCCGGGCGCCAGGGCGGACGACCGCCAGCGCCCGGACATGGCCACCATCGTCACACGTCTCTGAAGGCTGGTTTCCCCATGCATTACAACGTCACCGCGGCCGACCACGGCCTTCCGCACGACCCGTTCAAGGCCATCGTCTCGCCGCGGCCGATCGGCTGGATCACCTCCATCGACAAGGACGGCCGGATCAATTGCTCGCCCTATTCCTTCTTCAACGCCATTTCCGACAAGCCGCACATGGTCTGCTTCGGCTCGGGGGGCCGCAAGGATGCGCTGGCCTTCGCCGAGGAGACCGGCGAGTTCACCTGCTCCTTCGTCTCGTGGGAACTCCGCGACGCCATGAACGTCACTTCGGCGCCGCTGCCGCGCGGCGAGAACGAGATGGAATTCGCCGGCCTCGAGGCGGCGCCCTCGAAGTTCGTCAAGCCGCCGCGGGTGAAGGCCTCGCCGGCGGCGCTGGAATGCAAGTGGCTGCAGACCGTGCCGCTGACCTCGCTGGAAGGCGTGACGAGCTATCACCTCGTCATCGGCCAGGTCGTCGGCATCTACATCAACGACGACTTCATCGAGAACGGCATCGTCAACACCGGCCGCATGCACCCGGTCATGCGTGGCGGCTACGACCAGTATTTCCACGTCGGCAGCGAGCAGATGTTCAAGATGACCCGCCCGCCGGGTGGCGGCAACTTCAACGAGGCACGCAAGCCCTGAGGGGCCGGGGCCAGCCCCCTCAATCCTCGTTCGGAATGTTGAGCACCGTTCCGCAGGCCTTGCAGTGCACGGCGTCCGGCTCGTGGCGCTCCGGGAGCACTTGCAGGTGAGGTCATGGGCAATCCGTCGGCCGTCTGTGCTGTTGTCGCCCGAAAGGCTTGATCCCCGCAACGGGGCGCGCCACCATTCGCCGCGAGGGCCGCGAAAGGGCGGGCCCGATGGGAGTTGCTCCATGAATCGAAGGACTCTTTTCGCCGCAGCGCTCGCCGCCGTGGGGGCGACGGTCGGCGCCGGCTACGCCATGGCCCAGGAGAGACTGAAGATCGGCTTCGTCTATGTCGGTCCCGTAGGCGATCACGGCTGGACCTATCAGCACGACATCGCCCGCCAGTCGGTCGAGCGCCACTTCGGCAACCGGGTCGAGACGACCTTCGTCGAGCGTGTTGCCAGCGGCGACGCGGAGCGGGTCATCGAACAGCTCGCCCGCACCGGCCATCGGCTGGTCTTCACCACCTCCTTCGGCTTCATGGACCCGACCGAGCGCGTCGCCCGCCGTCATCCCAATGTCCGCTTCGAGCACGCCACCGGTTTCAAGCGCGCCGCGAACCTCGCCACCTATGCCGGCCGCTTCTACGAGGGCCGCTACATCCTCGGCCAGATCGCCGCGCGCATGTCGAAGACCGGGACGATCGGCTATATCGGCTCCTTCCCGATCCCCGAAGTGGTCTCCGGCATCAATGCCTTCATGCTGGGTGCCCAGTCGGTCCGCCCCGACATGAAGATCAAAATCGTCTGGGTCAATTCCTGGTTCGACCCGGGCAGGGAGGCCGACGCCGCCAAGGCGCTCGCCGATCAGGGCGCCGACATCATCTCCCAGCACACCGATTCACCTGCCGCCATGCAGATCGCCGAGCAGCGCGGCATCTTTGCCTTTGGTCAGAACTCCGACATGAGCCGCTTCGGTGCCAAGGCGCAGCTCACCGCGATCATCGCCGACTGGGGTCCCTACTACATCCAGCGGATCCAGGCGATGCTCGACGGTCGGTGGACCTCCGGCGACGTCTGGGGCGGGCTGAACAGCGGCATGGTCCAGATGGCCACCTACACGAACATGCCGCCCGACGTGAAAGCCATGGCGGAGGCCACCGAGGCCGCCATCAAGGCCGGCACGCTGCATCCCTTCCGCTGCCCGGTCGTGCGGCAGGACGGCCAGACCGTGGAGTGCCGCGGCAACGGTGCGCTGACCGACGAGCAGATCCTCGGCATGAATTTCTACATCCGCGGCATCGACGACCGGGTGCCCAGCGCCAACTGACGGCGTTGCATTCCGCGTCGCCGATCGTCTAAATCCCTGCCGATGACGCCCGCCGCGCCCTGCGGCGGGCTTTGCGTCTCTGGCTCCCATGTCCTCTCCCGCCGCAACGCCGCAGCTCGCCGCCTTCCGCCGCATCGTCGTGAAGGTCGGCTCCTCGCTGCTCGTCGACGGGACGAAGGGGGCCCTGAAACAGGCCTGGCTAGAGACGCTCGGCGCCGACATCGCCCGCCACGCCGCCCGCGGCGCCGACGTGCTGGTGGTCTCGTCCGGTGCCATCGCGCTCGGCCGCACCCTGTTGAAGCTGCCGAAGGGCCCGCTGGAGCTGGAGCAGAGCCAGGCCGCCGCCTCCGTCGGCCAGATCGCGCTCGCCCGCGCCTGGTCGGAGGTACTCGGAAGCCACGGCATCGTCGCCGGGCAGATCCTCGTGACCCTGCACGACACCGAGGAACGCCGCCGCTACCTCAACGCCCGCAACACCATGGAGACCTTGTTCCAGGTGCGCGCCGTTCCCGTCGTCAACGAGAACGACACGGTGGCGACCGACGAGATCCGCTACGGCGACAACGACCGCCTCGCGGCGCGCGTCGCCACCATGGTGGGTGCGGACTGTCTCGTCCTGCTCTCCGACATTGACGGCCTCTACACGGCGCCGCCGCAGAAGGACCCCTCGGCGACGCTCATTCCGGTCGTGCCGCGGATCACCCCGGAGATCGAGGCCATGGCCGGCGGGGCGGCCTCGGAGCTGTCGCGCGGCGGCATGACCACCAAGGTCGAGGCCGGCAAGATCGCCACCACCGCCGGCACGACGATGGTCATCGCCTCCGGCAAGCACGACGCGCCGCTGGCGCGGATCGAGGCCGGCGGCCCCTGCACCTGGTTCCTCACCCCGACCCATCCGGTCACCAGCCGCAAGAAGTGGATCGCCGGATCGCTGGAGCCGCGCGGCGTCATCTGGCTCGACGCCGGTGCCGTCGAGGCCCTGCGCGGCGGCAAGAGCCTCCTGCCGGCCGGCGTCGCCAAGGTGGACGGCGCCTTCGAGCGGGGCGACTGCGTCGTGGTGCGCGGCCCCGACGGCGCCGAGATCGGCCGCGGCCTCGTCGCCTATGACGCGGTGGCCGCCGTCCAGATCATGGGCAAGAGCTCGAAGGCCATCGAGGCCATCCTCGGCTACAAGGGCCGCAACGAGGTCATCCACCGCGACGATCTGGTCCTCGCGGCGGAATAGGGCGCCTCAGCGCCGATGCCGGACTTCGCCCTGCATCACCGAGGTGCGTCCTTCGAGGCTCGCCTCCGACGATTCTGGCGCACCGCCGGAGGCTCCCGCCTCAGGGTGCGGACGATGGGGGACCTGCATCAGCGCGGATGAGGTCGGACGTTTGAGAGTGTCTGAGCCTGGGGGCAATTCACGCCCCTCCTCATCCTGGGGTGCGAGCCTGAAAGGCGAGCCTCGAAGGACGCACTGGGGTCCTGCAGGTCGCCAACTCCCGCGGCCACCGCCTGTCGTCCTACCGCCCCGCACGCTTCAGCAGCCGCTCGGCCCGCGTCAGGTGCGGCCGGTCGAACATCTCGCCGCCGATATTGACGACGCCGGCGGGCCTCGGCCGTTGGCGTGAACACCGCGTTGATCACCGGCACCTGCGCCGGATGGATCGCCATCTTGGCGGTGAATCCGTCTCGGCGGGCCTCCTCGCATTCGCGCCTCAGGCCATCCGTGTCGCGGAAGGCCGGGAAGACGGTGTCGATGGGCTGGACGCCCGCCGCCACCGCGCCCATCAGGCAGAGCCCGCGGGCGAGCCGGAACGGCTCGGTGTGCCGCCCGTCGGCTGCGCGGTTGGTCTCGGCGCCGATGTCGGCGGAGAGGTCCTCGGCGCCCCAGGTGAGGCCCGACAGGCGCGGGCTCGAGCCCTGGTAGGTACCGAGCGTGAAGATGGCCTTGGCCGTCTCGGTGGCCACCACCGTGATCCTGATCGTGCCCTCGTCGATGCCGGCGATGGCCTCGAGCGCCGTCAGCTTGGCATCGAGATGGGTGACGTCCCGGCCCGATTCGCTCTTCGGTAGCATGATCGCGTCGGGACGGGCAGCGACGACCGCTTCCAGGTCCTCGTCCGTCAGGCCGGTATCGAGCGCATTGACGCGAACCATCAGCAGCGGGCGATCCTTTCGCGGACCATGTTCGGCGAGGAAGGCGCGCGCCGTCTCCCGGGCGAGCGGCTTGTTGGCGGCCGAGACGGAATCCTCGATGTCGAGGATCAGCGCGTCGGCACCGCTCTCCAGCCCCTTGGCGAGTTTCTTCTCCGAATCGGCCGGCACGAACAGCAGCGAGCGCATCGGCTCAGGCCCCGCGCTTGAGGACGAGCGACTGCCGGGTGCATTCGGCGACGAGCTTGTCGTGCTGGTTATAGGCGCGGTGATGGAACTCGACGACGCCCATGGTCGGGCGCGACTTCGATTCGCGTGTCGATGTGACCGTGCTCTCGCAATGCACCGTGTCGTTCTCGAACAGCGGGTGGGGGAACTTCACGTCGGTCATGCCGAGATTGGCGAAGAGCGTGCCGTTGGTCGTGTCCGGCACCGAGATGCCGATCAGCAGACCGAGGGTGAACAGCGAGTTCATCAGCGGCTGGCCCCATTCGGAGGCCTCGGAGAATTGCCGGTCGATGTGCAGCGGCTGCGGATTCATCGTCAGGGTGGAGAACAGCACATTGTCCATCTGCGTCACCGAGCGGGTGATGCGGTGCTTGATCAACTGGCCGACGGCGAAGTCGTCGAAGTAGATGCCCCCGCGCGGATGGCGCTTGTCGTCGGTGATCAGGATCGTCGCCGTCATGATCGGCTCCCGTTAGGTCAGGTCGTTACGATTTCATTTACCATATTGGCCCACCTTGACGGCCAAGGCCTCGTCGCTGGGGACATAGCCGAGATGTTTCTCTTCCGCTCATCCGCCGAACCGCAGAGCCGCCCGACCACAGCGGCCGAGGCCGGTGTGAGCCGTGTGGTCTCGGCCATCCAGGCCGCCGCGCAGAAGACCGGCACGGGCTTCGACTACCTGTTGCGCACCGCCCGGCGCGAATCGAGCCTGCAGCCGACGGCGCAGGCGCCGACCTCCAGTGCCCGCGGCCTCTACCAGTTCATCGATTCCACCTGGCTCACCATGGTCAGGGAGGAGGGGCGCAACCTGGGCCTCGGGCGCTTTGCCGAGCAGATCGGCCGCGACGCCAGCGGCCGGCCGACGGTCGCCGATCCGGCTGCGCGCCAGCAGATCCTCGCCCTCAGGGACGACCCCGCCGTCTCCGCCCTGATGGCCGGCGCCTTCACCAACCGCAATGCCGCCGAACTGCGCTCGGCCACCGGCCGCGACCCGACCGAGGGCGAACTCTACATGGCGCATTTCCTCGGCTCGGGGGGCGCCGCCCGGCTGATCAATGCCAACCAGTCCAATCCGCAGGCGACCGCCGCGCGACTCTTCCCGGATGCCGCCGGCGCCAACCGCCGAATCTTCTTCGACCAGGGGCGCCCGCGGACCATCGCGGAGGTCTATCAGGTTCTCGCCTCGGGCCAGTCCACCACGGTCGCCGCGACGGGGGGAGGCACGCCGGCCGCCCAGACGGTGGCGGCCGCGACCTCCGCGCAGGAGCAGGCCAGCGGCTGGTCGGCGGTCCCGAGAATCAATGCCGATCCGACGCGTCCCTTCCACTCGCTGTTCGCGGGCGGCGGAGGTCCCATCAATGCCTTCGTTGCGGCCACCTGGACATCGCTCGGCCGAGACGCGGCGACGGCCGCCCGGCAGGTCAACCTCGCGACGGCGCTGTCGGCACCCGCCGCGGGGGCGGGCGCCAGCGCTGCGCCGCAGGCGGTCGGCGGCCCCTTCTATCCGGTGCGCATCGAGACGGTGCGCCGGCCGTCGAACCAGCCGATGGACCTGTCGAGCTTCCTGCGACCCGACATCCGGCGCTGATGGCCATGGTGAACGCGGGCTTAAGGGGCATGGTGAACGCTTTGTTAAGCGCCGCCCGGCTAGCCTGATGACTGCAGGGGAGTCTCCCTCGCACCCCTTCCTGCCTCCGTTCAGGCGCATGCAATGATCGTTCGTCACTTCCTGCGGTGGATCCAGACCGCCCCGGCCGGGGACAGGGCGGATGCGACCTCGGCACTCGCCCGGGCCTATCTGCACTCCGACCTCGGTATCGAAGACCAGGCCGCCGCCGAGGCGGCCATGGTCATGCTGCTCGACGATCCCTCGCCCCTGGTGCGCCGGGCGCTGGCCGAGACGCTGGCCGCCTCCGAGGATGCCCCCCACACGGTCGTTGTCGGCCTGCTGCAGGATCAGGCGGAGATCGCCGCCATCGTCGCCCGGCATTCGCCCCTTCTGCTCGATGCCGAACTCGTCGACCTCGTCGGCGCAGGCGAGCCTCTGGTCCAGTATGCCGTCTCACGTCGGGAGCTTGTCCCCGCTCCCGTCGCGGCCGCCATCGCCGAGGTCGGCTGCCTCGAGGCCTGTCTTGCCGTGGTCTCGCTGGACACTGCGGCCGTGCCGGCCTTCTCCATCGACCGCATCATCGAGCGCTTCGGCGAGGACCCGGACATCCGCGAGGCGCTGTTCGCGCGCGAGGACCTGTCCCCCGGCGCCCGCCAGGCGCTGGTGGTGAAGCTGTCGGCCGCCCTGTCCAGCTTCGTCGCCGGCCGCGCCTGGCTGCCCCAGGACCGCGCCGCCCGCATCGTCCGCGAGGCCTCCGACAAGGCGACCGTCGCCATCGCGGCGGACTGCCGCGGCGATGGGCTGAGCCCGCTCGTTCGTCATCTGCGCCAGTCCGGCCAGCTCTCCACCGGCCTGGTGCTGCGGGCACTGCTCTCCGGCAATGTGCGGCTCTTCGAGGAAGCGCTGGCGGAGCTTGCCGGCCTGTCGCTGCGCCAGGCCGCAGGCCTCGTCCACGATCGCCGCGGCGCCGGATTCCGTGCACTCTACGACCGCGCCGGCCTGCCGGCCTCGACCTATCCCGCCTTCCGCGCAGCCCTCGAGGCCTGGCACGACGATGGTGCCTTCGGCCAGCGGGGAGGCGATGCCCACCTGCGCCGCCGCATGGTGGAGCGCGTGCTGACCGCCTATGCGCCGCTCGCCGACGGCGAACTCGATCAGCTCCTGGCCCAGCTCCGTCGCTTCGCCGCCGAGGCCGCCCGCGACGAGGCGCGCGCCTTTACCCGCGATCTCATCGCCGGCAACGAGGCGCTGGATGACGGTGCGGTGGCCTTCCCGCTGGTGGCGGCGGCCTGAGGTCGGTGCCCGGCCGCGATCAGGCGGAGCGGAACAGCCTCACGGCGCGATCGAGGGAGAGCCGTTGATCGCCACCAGCACCTCGGTCGTGGCTTCGGTGAGGCGCTGGGACAGGGCGATCGCCACCGGATGGTCCGGGCCTTTGGCATTCTCGCGGACGATGGCGCGGATCGCGTCGGCATGCTGGATGACGAGATCGGCGGGCACCCGCTCGTCGTCGGCGATGCCGTCTAGCAGGTGACAGAGGCTCTCCGCCACGCGCGCGGCGAGCGGATAGCCGAAGGTGGCGCCTTCGCCCTTGATGTCGTGCGAGGCCGTGTAGACGTTGGCGCGGGTGCCGGCATCGATGCCCTGGCGGGCGACGGCGTCACGGGCTTTCGTCAGGCGCTCGACCTCCTTCTGCATCCAGTCGTCGAATTCGGTGGAGAGTTCGGCCAGCGCCGCCTCGGCGCGCTCGATCGCCTCCATGTCGAAGCCGAACTCGTCGACCTTGATGGCGGCCTTGCGGCCGAAGCCCTTCAGGTTGCGCTTCGGGGTGACGATCTCGTGGTCATGAAAGGCAGCAATGGAGGCCTCGTCGAGACCGCCTTTGGTGCCGACCTTGGAGAGCTTCGCCTTGGGTGGTGGAGTTGTGGCCATGACGTGCTCCGTCACATGCTGGTCTTGGTCTTGTCCAGCAAGGGCTGGACCTTGATCATTTCTGCCTTCTCGCCCTTGCGGCGCTCCGGGCCGACATAGCTGGTGCCGTGGTTGCGGCGGCGGTCGGGGCCGAAGAAGGTCTTGGTCTTCACGAACGGCCGCGGATTGACGACGACGTTCAGGATGCGCTGGTAAAGGGCCTTGGCGGAAATCGGCTTGGCGAGGAATTCCGTGACGCCGGCATCGCGCGATTCCAGCACGCGCTTCTTCTCGGAGTGGCCGGTCAGCATGATGATGGCCACGTAGGGGTTCGCGTTGGCGCCGGGCTGGCGGATCATGCTGGTGAGCTCGAGCCCGTCGAAGATGGGCATCGACCAGTCCGTGATGACGATATCCGGCATGTAGTGAGTGAAGGCCTCGAGCCCTGCCGCGCCGTCCTCCGCCTCGTAGACCTCGCGCGCGCCGAAGCCGTGCAGCAGGGTACGGACGATGCGGCGCATATGCGCGTTGTCGTCGATCACCAGGAATCGCAGGCGGTTGAAGTCGATGCGGATCATCGCCGGCAACCCTAGCGCGCGGCCATTAGCGAACCGTTAAGTCTGATGGCCGGATCGCCCGTCAGGCGCCGAATTGTTCACGCAGGATGCGTTCGTCCAGCGAATGCCCGGGGTCGTGGAGAAGGACCATGGACTTCGTCCGGTCCATCTCCACGGAGACGGTGGCGACATCGCGCACCTCGTGGTGATCGGCGGTGGCGCTGACCGGCCGCTTGGCCGATTCCAGCACCTCGATGGTGAGCGCCACGCGGTCGGGCAGCAGCGCGCCGCGCCAGCGGCGCGGCCGGAACGGCGAGATCGGGGTGAGGGCGAGCAGCGTCGCGTTGAGCGGCAGGATCGGGCCGTTGGCGGAGAGGTTGTAGGCGGTCGATCCCGCCGGGGTCGCGATCAGCACGCCGTCGGCGATGAGCTCGTCCATGCGCGGATGGCCGTCGACGCTGATGCGCAGCTTCGCCACCTGCGATGTCTGGCGCAGCAGCGACACCTCGTTGATGGCGAGCGCGTCCTGCCGCTCGCCGTGAATGTCGACCGTGGTCATCGCCAGCGGGTGGATGACCGAGCGCTCGGAGTTCCAGATCCGCTCGACGAGGCCGTCTTCGGCATATTCGTTCATCAGGAAGCCGACGGAGCCGCGGTTCATGCCGTAGATCGGCTTGCCCGTGGAGATGTACTTGTGCAGCGTCTGCAGCATCAGGCCGTCGCCGCCGAGAGCCACGACAACCTCGGCCTCCTCGCTGGAGACGCTGCCGTAGCGTGCCGTCAGGCGCTGGCAGGCTTCCTGCGCTTCCGGCGCCGTCGAGGCGACGAAGGCGATCTTCTTGGGGTCGGGACGCAGGTCCGGCATGGCAGGGCGACCGATCGGGAAGGGGGAGGACACAGTGACGCGAGCCGAAACGCCGGATGACGTGGTTCTGGTCTATACGACCGCCGCAAGCCTTGTCGAGGCGGAGACGATCGGCGCCGACCTGGTGGAGCGCCGCCTTGCCGCCTGCATCAATATCCTGCCCGGCATGCGCTCGATCTACCGGTGGAAGGGCAGCGTCGAGCGGGCCGACGAGGTGGTGATGATCGTGAAGACCCTGCGCCGGCAGGTGGAGCCGGCGCGCAGGCGTTTCCGCGAGGCGCATTCCTACGACACGCCCGCCTTCCTGGTGATCGACGTCCCCGATGGGGACGCCGACTACCTCGCATGGCTGCGCGGGCAGATCGCCTGAAGCCTCAGCCGCGGCCGACGAAGGGCATGTCGTTGGCCATGACCGTCATGGTCAGAATGTTCACGTCCAGCGGCAGGTTGGCGATGTGGACGACCGCCTCGGCGACGTGCCTGACATCCATGCGCGGCTCGACCTTCACCGAGAAATCCGCCTGCAGCACGCCGGCCGTCATCCGCTCGGTCATCTCGGTCGCGGCATTGCCGACATCGATCTGCGAGCAGGAGATGCGGTCGGCCCGCCCGTCGAGCGAGATCGACTTGGTGAGGCCGAGGATGGCGTGCTTCGTCGCCGTGTAGGGCGCCGAATAGGGCCTGGGCGCATAGGCCGAGATCGAGCCGTTGTTGATGATGCGGCCGCCCTTCGGGTTCTGCGCGCGCATCATCTTCATGGCTTCCCGGGCGCAGAGGAAGGAGCCGGTGAGGTTGACGTCGACGACCTGCTTCCACTTCTCGATCGGCAGTTCGTCCAGCGGCACGGCCTGCGCGCCCATGCCGGCATTGTTGAACAGCACGTCGATGCGGCCGAACCGGTCCTTCACCGCCTTGAACAGGGCGGCCACCGAGGCCTCGTCGGCGACGTCGGTCGGCACCGCGACCACGGTGGCGCCGGCAGCCATGGCCACCGTCTTGTCGAGCTCGTCCTTGCGCTGGCCGACCAGGTACCCCTCGATGTCGTGCGCGCGGGCCTTGGCCCGCACCACCGACTCGAACAGGTGTTCCTTGCTCTCGAAGTAGCGGTAGATGGCCGCCTCGGTGATCCCGCACTCGCGGGCGATCACGCGGATGGAAGCCCCCTCGAAGCCGAGCTGGGCGAAGAGCCTGGAGGCGTTCTCGAGGATCTCGTCGCGTCGTTCCAGGTTGCGCGCTCTGGACATGGCCGCCCTCCTTATCGTCAACGACCCCTTACCATGAAAAGTAAACGGTTGATATTATTTTGTCAACTTCGATCCCGTCATGGGATTGCCCTGTTGCGTCATTGCGGTCAACAGCCCTTACAGGAAGCGGGGGGCCCCTTGGCCCCCCGCCATTACCGCCCGTCGTCCGGGCTGGCTCAGATCGCGGCCGGAACCGCCGTCGAGAGCGGGAAATCGTGCGTCTCGGCGGCCGTCCACTTGTTCGCCAGCAGCGAGGAGTGGAACAGCCGGTTGGAGCCGAAGCTCAGCGTCTTGGCGTTGTAGCCCAGCATGTTCAGGGCGGCGGCGACCTGGCTGCTGGTCTGGCCGGTCCAGCAGTAGACCACGATGGGCGTGCCGTCGCTGGGCAGGTAGGGCAGCATCTCGCCGATCTTCAGGCTGGTGTAGGGAGTGAACTGGTAGGCGCCGGGGATGTGGCCGGGCACGCCGTTGGTGCCGGCAGTGCCGGGTATCAGGGCGACCGCCTGGGCGCCGCCGATGATTAAAGAATCCCACTTATTTATGGAACCGATGTCTCTTTGTTTGCGCGAAAACTTTTACAACTTTTCCATGTGTGCCTCTTCCTTCGATTTCTAAAATGATTAAATCTGTTTGATGAATTTCCTTTCGGATTATTCCTTGCGATTCTTGCTATATATTCGCTTTTCAAAAA
>CAZPMD010000045.1:0-30703 GCA_964587395.1 uncultured Hyphomicrobiales bacterium | reverse complement strand
CGCGCGCCATTCCGCTGTCTCCGGCGCCAGCGGCTTCAGCCGCCATCGCCGCAGCGGATTCCCAGGCGACCTTGCCGCCCAGTGCCCTCGGCTTCGCCCCCATGCCGGCGCCGCGACCGGCGCGCGCTCCCTGAGCGCCAGGCGTCCGCCTGAAACACAGTTCCTGACGTGAGCCACAGGTCGGCAATCCGCGCCGGCTAGACCGCGTTGGGCCTGGTCGTGTCGACCGGCCGAACGGGGGCGATGTGCATGCGGGTCCTGGGCTGGGCGCTGTTCTGGGGAGTGGCCGGCCTCGTCGGCGGCTATGTCGCCGCCGTCGGCGTCGGGCTGGTGTTGTTCGAGCTCTTCAACGTCTCGCAGCGCGAGGGGGCCGCAGCCATGGGGCTCGCCTTCGTCATTGGCCCCTTCGTCGCCTGCCTCGTGGCCCTCGCTTCGGCAGCCACGGCCGCCGTCGTGACCCGCAGGCGGGAGAGACAGAGCGAGGGCGGCCACGTGGCACCGCGCCAGCCCTTGGGCCGTGGCGGACGCGCCGCCGTCGGCGGCATGCTCGGCCTGATCGGCGGCTACGGGGCGGCGGTCATCGTCCTCGCCGCCTTCTATGCGCTTAGGGGCTCGCCCTATTTCTCCAGCTATGCCTGGGCCTACGCGGCTGCCTGGGCGCCGTTCATCGCCGCGGCAGCGGGCGGCGGCTTCGGCATCTGGATCGCACTCCGCGACAAAGGCGCGGCGGCGGGCGGCGTCAGCCCCGGCTGAAGGCGTGGGCGTAGAGGTCCGGCTTGAAGCCGACCATGACCTTGCCACCTGTCTCCAGCACCGGACGCTTGACGAGTGTCGGATTGGCGAGAATGAGCCGTTCCGCCTTGGCCCGGTCGAGATCAGCGCGCTCGGCCTCGGGCAGCTTGCGAAAGCTGGTCCCGGCGCGGTTCAGCACGGCCTCCCAGCCGAGGGCGTCGAGCCAGCCGGCGAGGCACTTCGCATCGAGACCCTCGGCGCGAAAGTCATGAAAGCGATAGGCGATGCCATGCTGGTCGAGCCAGCCGCGGGCCTTGCGGACCGTGTCGCAGGTGGTGATGCCGTAGAGGGTCGTGGTCATCGGAGATTTCCGTTTCGCCCGACGTGAGCGGACGGCGACATGTCCCGTCTCGCGCCGTGATTCTGCAAGCCGCGAACACCTTGGGTCGGTGTCATACGGCCCCTCGGTCGTGATCGCTGCTCCTCGTTCTTCCCGGTCTATCCAAAGATCGACACAGCTGCTTCCGCTGCGTAACCTCGCAGGAACAACGGCGGGATTTCCCATGAGCGACGATCGCGATCACGAGACAGGGCTCCTGCAGCGCATCGCACAGGCGCCGCCGGTGCGCCTTGCCGTCCTCGGCGGAGGCCTTTTCCTGCTGATGGGCATCAGCAGCGGCTTTATGGTCAAGTTCGCGGCGAGTCCGGTGCTGCGGGCCGTCGTCGCGGCCGGCATGGTGGCACTGGCGCTCGCCTTCTATGTCGGGTTCGTGCGGCTGGTGGAACGGCGGCCAGCGAGCGAGCTCTCCCTCACAGGGGCCGGCCGGGAACTCGGCGGCGGCATCATCGGCGGCGCCGGGCTCTATACACTCTGCGTCCTGATCCTGATGGTGCCCGGCATCTATCGAATCGACGGCCTGAACTCCTGGAGCTACCTGCTACCGGCAGTGGCAATGGCGCTCAGTTCGGGATTCTTCGAGGAACTGCTCTTCCGGGGCGCGCTGTTCCGCATTGTCGAAGAGTGGCTGGGAAGCTGGATCTCGCTGCTCGTGTCGTCCTTCGTGTTCGGCTTCGTGCATCTTCTCAATCCGGCCGCCACACTGACCGGCGCCCTCTTCATCAGCATCGAGGCCGGGCTCCTGCTGGCGGCAGCCTACATGCTGACTCGCAGGCTGTGGCTCAGCATCGGCTTTCACTTTGCCTGGAACTACACGCAGTCGGCCATCTTCTCCGGCATCGTCTCCGGCAACGAAGCGGCGCCGGGACTGATCAAGCCGACGATCACGGGACCCGTCATGCTCACCGGCGGCAGCTTCGGCCTGGAAGCGTCGGTCGTCGCGTTTGCGCTTTGCACCGCCACGGGTGTCGCACTTCTGGTCGCGGCCGTCCGGCGTGGGAGCGTCGTGCAGCCCTTCTGGCGGCGCGCCGGGTGACCGCGGGTGAGAATGGGGTCGCGTCGGGGGGCCCGCAACGACGCACCTGATGCCTCAGCCCGATGCCAGTTGCCCGGTCTTCCGATCGGCGCCGGACAGAGCGGCTCATGTTCCCGGCGAAGAACTGCCGGAGTCAGTCCTGGGCGTCCAGATAGGCCTCGATCTCGTCGAGATCGGCGGAGAAGAGATAGCCCTTGTCGCCAAGGACGATCTTCATCGTATCGGCGTCCCGCAGCATGTAGCCGCCATGGGCCAACACCTGCTTGTCCGGCTTCTGCGCCGTCATCAGATGAAGTCCGAGCCGCACACAGGTGCGCTTGATGCGGCGCTCGCGGGACGGGGCCGACGCCTTGTAGCTCATGACCGCGCAGCCATCGTCGTGAAACGCCTTCTCATTCCCACTCGATGGTCCCCGGCGGCTTCGAGGTCACGTCGTAGACCACCCGGTTGATGCCGCGCACCTCGTTGATGATGCGTGTGGCGGCGCGGCCGAGGAAGTTCATGTCGAAGGGATAGAAGTCGGCGGTCATACCGTCGACCGAGGTGACGGCGCGTAGCGCGCAGACATGGTCGTAGGTGCGTCCGTCTCCCATGACGCCGACGGTGCGCACGGGCAGCAGCACGGCGAAGGCCTGCCAGATGATGTCGTAGAGGCCGGCCTTGCGGATCTCGTCGAGATAGATGGCGTCGGCCTGGCGCAGGATATCGAGCTTCTCGCGGGTGATCTCACCGGGAATGCGGATGGCGAGGCCCGGCCCCGGAAAGGGATGGCGGCCGACGAAGCTGTCGGGCAGGCCGAGTTCGCGGCCGAGGGCCCTCACCTCGTCCTTGAACAGCTCGCGCAGAGGCTCGACGAGCTTCATGTTCATCCGCTCGGGCAGGCCGCCGACATTGTGGTGGCTCTTGATGGTGACCGAGGGGCCGCCGGTGAAGGAGACGCTCTCGATGACGTCGGGATAGAGCGTGCCCTGGGCGAGGAACTCGGCGCCGCCAACCGCCTTGGCCTCCTTCTCGAAGACCTCGATGAAGAGGCGACCGATGGTCTTGCGCTTGGTCTCCGGGTCGGTGACGCCGGCAAGCTGGCCGAGGAAGAGATCGGACGCGTCCACATGGACGAGCGGAATGTTGTAGTGGCCGCGGAACAGGTCGACGACCTCCTTGGCCTCGTTCTGGCGCATCAGGCCGTGGTCGACGAAGACACAGGTCAGCTGCGAGCCGATGGCCTCGTGGATCAGGACCGCGGCCACCGAGGAATCGACGCCGCCGGACAGGCCGCAGATCACCTTGCCCTTGCCGACCTGGGCGCGGATCTTGGCGATCATCTCCTGACGATACGCCGACATGGTCCAGTCGGAGCGGGCGCCGGCGATCTTGTGGACGAAGTTCTGGATCAGCTTCGCACCGTCCGGGGTGTGCACCACCTCAGGGTGGAACTGCACGGCGTAGTAGTTGCGCTTCTCGTCGGCGATCGCCGCATAGGGTGCGTTGTCGGAGGTCGCCACCACCTCGAAGCCCTCGGGCAGCCGGGTGACGCGGTCGCCATGGCTCATCCAGACCTGATGGCGGGTACCGGGTTCCCAGACGCCGTCGAAGAGCCGCGTCGGCTTCTTCACCTCGAGGAAGGCGCGGCCGAACTCGCGGTGATGGCCGGCCTCAACCTTGCCGCCGAGTTGCTCGGCCATGGTCTGCTCACCGTAGCAGATGCCGAAGACGGGCAGCTTCTCGTCGAAGATGAGCTGCGGAGCGCGGGGCGAAAAGTCCTCTGTCACCGAGGCCGGCCCGCCTGAGAGGATGACGCCCTTCGGCTTCAGCCTGCGATAGGCGGCCTCCGCCGACTGGAAGGGATGGATTTCACAGTAGACCCCCGCCTCGCGCACGCGCCGGGCGATGAGCTGGGTCACCTGCGAGCCGAAATCGATGATCAGGATGGTGTCGTGCTGGGTCATTTTTCTGCGTTACGACCATGCCGGGCACGGCGCAAGCCCAAGCGCTGCGCCATCAACACAGAGATGGCAGCAGGGCGTCAGCGGGCGAGGACCAGCGCCCAGTAGGGACGCCCGCCACGGCTGGCAGCCCGGGCGACCCCCATGCGGGTCAGGGCCGGCTTGCGGAGGTTGGCGTCATGGGCGGGAGAGGCTCGCCAGGCGGCCACGGCCTCGGTCACGGAGGCATAGCCATAGCCGAGATTCTCCGAGGCCGTGGCGAGCCCGAGCCGCTGCATCCTGACGGCGTAGCTGACGCCGATGTCGTGCGAGAGCGTCCCGGTCGCCGCCATGGCCCGGGCATGGGCAGCGGCAGCGGCACTGAGGCGCGGATCGAGCCGAAGGGCAGCGAGCCCCTGCCCGGCACGGTAGGTGTTGATGAGCCGCGCGGCCGAGGCCGCATCGCGCGTCGACACCTGCACGGCCTGAGGCTGCGCCATGGTCGTTGCAGCGGAGGCGAGCATGAATGCGACCGCCAGGAGCGGAATGCAGCAGCGCGGCGTCCAGGTCGCCTCCCGGCTCATCGCTGTCGCTCGACGATGGCGAGGTAAAATCCGTCCGTCCCCGTCCTGAGCGGCGAGAGCTGAAGCCCCAGGCCGGCCGGCGAGATCAGGTCGTCGCGCTCGGAGAGAGTGTCCGGAGCGAGCGCCAGAACCTCGGCGGGGTCGACGGAGGCGAAGTCCGGATGCGCCTCGAGGAAGGCCGCGATGCGCGCGTCGTTCTCGCGCGGGATGACCGAGCAGGTGACATAGGCGATCCGGCCGCCGGGCTTCACGAGGCGCTCGGCGCGGGCGAGGACGAGGTCCTGGTCCTTCATGCGCTCGTCGAGGGCGCCAGGGCGCACGCGCCACTTGGTGTCCGGGTTCCGCCGCCAGGTACCGATGCCGGTGCAGGGCGCGTCGACGAGGACCAGGTCGATCTTGCCGGCGAGGTCGGCCAGCGGCTCGTCGCCCCTGGCCTTCGGGGTGCGGACCTGAACGTTGCGGACGCCGGCCCGGGTCAGCCGGTCGTGGATCGGCGCAAGGCGGCGGGCATCGGCGTCGGTCGCATAGATCTGGCCGGAATTGTCCATCAGCGCGGCGAGTTCGAGGGTCTTGCCGCCGCCGCCGGCGCAGAGGTCGACGACCTGCATGCCGGGGGCAGCGCCCGCCATGGCGGCGATGACCTGGGAGCCCTCGTCCTGGATCTCGAACAGGCCCTTGAGAAACTCGGGCGTCACCTGCAGCGTCGGGCCGCGGCCGTCCTCGCCGGCAGAGAAGCGCAGGCCCGTCGGCGCGTGGGGTGTCATCTCCGGGCCGAGATGGGCGAGTTCGGGAACGAGGCGGGCGCGTTCGGTCTTCAGCGTGTTGACGCGGATGTCGATGGGGGCGCGGGCGGCGAGCGCCAGCATCTCATCGACCAGCCGGTCCCCGAAGGCGGCGGCGAGATCGGAGGCCAGCCATTCCGGGAAATCACCGGCGACATGGGGCGGGGCGTCAGACAGTCTCGGCGCCTCGAGGCGCTTCCGCTCCGCCGCTGTCAGGGGCTCGGGCGCAAAGCGCTCACCGGTGCAGAGGCCGGCGATGGCCTCGACGTCGAGGCCGCGAGCGAGCACCAGGCTGCCGAGCAGGATCGCCCGCGGCGTCGCCTCGCCCATCACATGGGCGGCCGAGGCCCGGCGGCGCAGCGCGTCGTAGACGAGGCTGGCGATCGCCGCGCGGTCCTTGGAGCCCGCGAAACGATGGCCGAGGCCCCAGTCCTTCAGGGCGTCGGGCGCAGGGCGGCGGCGCGCCTCGATATCGGCGAGAACCTCGATGGCGGCGGACAGGCGGGCTGAAGGGGTCACGGCGGCTCCGGCGCGGGACAGACCCCGCCAAAGGCCGTGGTGTTAGACGCGGATGGCCCCCAACCGCAAGCGTGATCGCTCAGGCGGCGTGTTCCATGGCGTCGTCGGCCGCCGACGGGCGCGGCATCGGCCGCACGCAGTTGCGACCGGCCGCCTTGGCGTCGTAGAGCGCCGCGTCGGCACTGGCGATGGCCCGCGCCAGACTCAGAGGGTCGGAGAAGCTCCCCTCGCCCACCCCGATGCTGACCGTGACGATGCCATTGGCGACATGGTCGTGGGGGATGGCGAGTTGCTCAAGCAGCCGCCGCATCCGGCCTGCGATCTTCAGGGCATCGGCCAGCTCCGCGTCCGGGAGGATGACCAGGAACTCTTCGCCGCCATAGCGCCCGACGACGTCGATGCCCTCGCGGACGGTGTCGCGAATGGCACCCGCCACGCGCGCGAGGCAGCGATCGCCCTCGGGATGGCCATAGTGGTCGTTGAAGCTCTTGAAGTGGTCCACGTCGATCATCAGCACCGAGAAGTGCCCCTGCCGCGGCTCCGCGCCGGCGAAGAGCGCGTCCGCGCGGGCGTCGATGCCGCGCCGGTTGGCCAGCCCGGTGAGCGGATCGACATAGGAGATGCGGTGGAGGTCGGCGGCGGCGCGCTGCAGGTCGCTCGCAGCCAGCATGTCGGTGAGCCGGAGCAGGTAGAGCCTGCGCAGGTCGCGCTCGATGGCGAAATTCGCGCTCAATGACACATAGGCCGCGACCATCAGCACGCAGGCTGCCGACACGGCCACGGGAACAGCAATTCCAGGATGCAGCGCCATGGCCAGCGTATGGGCGACAATGGTCACGAGCGAGATGGCGAGCGCGAGCGGATAGCTCGGCCGAAGCGCGGCGTTGGCGTAGATCAGCGCGATCACCGCGAAGTACTGGTAGTGCGCTGCCAGCGGGTCACGCGATGCGGAGAAGACCATGAGGATGCCGGCGATCATCGCCAGGGGAATGCTGGCGATGATGAGGTTGCGCAGCCAGGCCACGAGAGGTCGCGACATCAGGATGCATGCGACCACCATCCAGGGCGTCACCACGGCGAAATGCAGGACGACGGCGAGCCAGAAGGCATCGCCCACGAGAAAATAGTCGCCGATGAGGAAGGCGTTGTAGACGAGCACCGTCCGCGACATCACCAACTGAAGCGTCCGCGCCCGGCGCTGGCCGATCTCCCGCTCGAAGCGTGTCTCGATCGCAGCTGGAAACGTCAGATTCCAACGCCGCGTCGAACGCGCGCGCGCCAGATCCTGCGCTGTGATGTCGACGTCCGGCGCCATGGCCCACGGGAGCTGGAGGAATATGTGCGGGAAGCATGGGCCGGATGGCTGAATCGCACCTTAACCGCAGCCCGGCAATGTACTTAAAAATACTGCCTCGACGCGCCGATGGTTGATGATGTCTTGCGCCCGGCGTGACAATTTCTGTCCCGGGGATGGCATTCCGTCCCTCAGCATGCCGTGCGGCCGGCCGTCGAACCTTTTCCGGGAGCCGGGCGACCCATGGCTGACGGGGCGATTTCCTCCCTCGCACCACAGCTCAAGGATCGACACCCATGATCTCCCTCAAGACCCTCGCCCTCGCTGGCGTCGCCGTGGCCGGTCTCGGCCTCTACTCCACCACCGATGCCGAAGCCCGCGGTTTCCGCGGTGGCGGCGGTGGCGGCTTCCATCGCGGCGGCGGCATGCATTTCGGCGGCGGACGCCACATCGGCGGTCGCCATATCGGCTTCCACGGCCGCCACTTCGGTCACCGCCATCGTCACGGCTTCTGGCGCCACGGCGTCTGGGTCGGCGGGCTCGGCGTCGCGACGGTCGGCGCGAGCTGCTACCGCTACCGCCTGATCGAGACGCCCTACGGCGTCGAGCGCCGGCTGGTGAACGTCTGCGCCTGGTAAGGCCGCACGCAGTGCAGTCCTCCCGTTCCTGACCTTGGCCCCGGTCGCAAGTCCGGGGCCCTTCTTTTCGTCAGAGTGCCGCCACCAGGACGCCCACGAGCATCGCCAGCAGAACCACGACGCCGACGGTGAAGATCAGCGGCCTGAGCCTCAGGTCGTTCGAGCCGATATGGACATAGGCGTGGCCGATCCGCGTGGCGACGAAGAGCCAGGCGAGCGTGGTCATCAGCCAACCGGTCGCCCCGACATGGATCGCCATGATCGCGAGCACGTAGAAGAGCACCGGTGTCTCGAACTGGTTGGAGAAGTTGTTGGCCGCCTGACGGGCCTTTCCCGGCCAGGCATCCGACGACAGGGCAATGTCCTTCAGCCTGACCTCGCGCCCCTGGAGCGCCTTGCGACGGAAATAGCCCATCACGAACAGGATCACGAAGGTCAGCGCGACCTGCGCCAGAACCGGCCAGATCAGAGACAGGCCACCCGCATTCATCAATCCCATCGAAATTCCTCCATGTCGGCTTGAAACATTATGTTTCCGCTTCCCTCTCGTAACGGAAACGACCATGCTGCAAAAAGGTTGATCAAGGAACCAGCGGATTGAGCCCGCAATGTCCTTGGTCTTCGATGCGAGGGATCGCGTCACAACCGGGCGGGGATCCCCCCGCCTTGAACCCCGGGGAGAGATAGTTATGCGTCATTCAGCCTTCAGGACCCTCGCGTTGTCGACCGCCTTCGGCGCGCTCGCACTGGGCGCCACGGTCCTCATGCCGTCGTCGGCTGCGGCCGCCTCGATGGTCGATCGCTCCGCGATCAACGCAGCCCTCGCGCCCACCTTCGACTCGTCGCAGCCGGTCGAGATGCAGCGCCGCGGTGGCTTCCGTGGTGGTGGCGGGTTCCGTGGCCCGCGTCCGGGCTTCCGCCCCGGCCCCTATCGCGGCCGTGGTCGTGGTTGGGGTCCCGGCGCTGCCGTCGGCGTCGGCGCAGCTGCCCTGATCATCGGCGGCGCCGCCGCAGCGGCCGCTGCCAGTCGGCCCGACTACCGCGAATGCTGGATCGAGCGGCGCTGGGTCGAAGGCCCGTATGGTCCGGAGCGTCGCCGCGTCCGCGTCTGCGAGTGATCGCAGTTCCCCCAAGTCACGGAAAAGGCGGCCCTTCGGCCGCCTTTTCTCATTCCCGTCCAAGGAAAACCGGGTGACCCGTCGGATCAGACCCGCCCGCCATTCGGATAGTTCGGGCTCTCGCGGGTGATCGTCACGTCATGGACGTGGCTCTCGCGCAGGCCCGCGCCGGAGATGCGGACGAACTCCGTCTTGCTGCGGAAATCGGCGAGGTCCCTCGCCCCCGTATAGCCCATGGCTGCCCTGAGTCCGCCGACGAGCTGGTGGACCACCGTCGAGACCGGTCCCTTGTAGGCGACCTGGCCCTCGATGCCCTCGGGCACGAGCTTCAGGGCGTCTTTCACCTCGGCCTGGAAATAGCGGTCGGCGGAGCCTCGCGCCATCGCGCCGACGGACCCCATGCCGCGGTAGCTCTTGTAGGAGCGACCCTGCCACAGATAGACCTCGCCCGGAGCCTCGTCCGTACCGGCGAGCAGGCCGCCGATCATCGCGACTTCCGCGCCTGCCGCCAATGCCTTGGCGAGGTCGCCTGAGAACTTGATTCCGCCATCGGCGATGACCGGCGTTCCGGTCGCCTGCGCGGCCTCGACGCTCTCCATGATGGCGGTGAGCTGCGGCACGCCGACGCCAGCGACGATGCGCGTGGTGCAGATGGAACCGGGGCCGATGCCGACCTTGACGGCGTCGGCGCCGGCGTCGATCAGCGCCCGGGTGCCCGAAGCTGTGGCCACATTGCCGGCGACGACCTGCACCTTGTTGGACAGGCGCTTGATGCGCGTGACCTGGTCGAGAACCTTCTGCGAATGGCCGTGCGCGGTGTCGACGACGACGAGATCGACACCGGCGTCGATGAGCAGTTCGGTGCGCTCGTAGCCCTGTTCACCGACCGTGGTCGCGGCGGCGACACGCAGGCGCCCCTGCTCGTCCTTGCAGGCGTTGGGATTGGCGACCTGCTTCTCGATGTCCTTGACGGTGACGAGGCCGGTGCAGCGGTAGTGTTCGTCGACGACCAGCAGCTTCTCGATGCGGAACTGGTGGAGGAGCCGCTTGGCCTCTTCCTGGGTCACGCCCTCGCCCACCGTGATGAGACGGTCCTTGGTCATCAGCTCGGAGACCGGCTGATCGGGACGGGTGGCGAAGCGCACGTCGCGGTTGGTGAGGATGCCGACGAGCTTGCCGGCCTTGCCGTTCGGGCCACGCTCGACGACCGGAAAACCGGAGAAGTTGTGCTTGCGCATCAGCGCCTGCGCATCGGCCAGCGTTTCGTCGGGGTGGATGGTGATCGGGTTCAGCACCATGCCGCTCTCGAAGCGCTTCACCTGGCGGACGTGATCGGCCTGGACCTCGGGTTCGAGGTTGCGATGGATGACGCCGATGCCGCCGGCCTGCGCCATCGCAATGGCCATCCGGTACTCGGTGACCGTGTCCATGGCCGAGGAAATGACCGGAATGTTGAGGGAAATGGTGCGCGTGATGCGCGTCTTCACATCGACGTCGCCGGGCATCACATCCGACAGGCCCGGCCGCAGCAGGACGTCGTCGAAGGTGAGCGCTTCCTCGATGGACTTGATGACGGCCATGGCCAACTCCGCTGCGGGTAAAGCCTCCTCCGCCCTCTCGACTCGGCGGGAGGATGGATGATGGCTCGGTTCTGGGTTGGCGATGCCTGCTACCACGAGTCCGTGACGGCTCCAACACGCGATTTGCGCGCGATCCCGCTTATTTGCGGGCGCAGCCATGCCGGGGACGACAGCGGAGGGTTCGGTCGCGCATTCGTGACCGGAGAGCGGCGTGGCGGAAGGCATCCACAAACCTCACATCGGTTGTTGAACCGGATGCGCTCCCACCGCGACCCATGGGGGACGCATACCGGAGCTGCCCCATGTTTTTCGATGCCCGTATCCTTGCCAACGTGACCATGATCGCTGCCCCGACCCTCATGTTCCTCGCCGCCAGCACCGTGCTGCTCCTCGTGACCGGCCCGAGCAAGGCGCAGTCGCCCCAGCCCCTGAGAATCGAGATCCGCGGCGGCGAAACCGTCGATGTTCCCGGCGTGAACGGGCGTTCCATGCGCCTGAAGTTCAGCCGGGTCGTCTCCGACGGGCGCTGCACCTCGCCGCGCGGCTGTGCTCGCACCAGTGCCCCCATCGTCGAGATCGAGGCGGTCGGTGCCCAGGCGCCGACCTTCCGCCTGTCTCCGGCACCGCATCTCGCCGCCCCCTTCGTGCCGGTAATGGGCCGTTTCGTGGTCTTCGGTGAGCTGTCTGAACCGCCGCGCGAGTTGTCGACTGCGAACCGCGCGCCAGCGCTGGATGCCTATGTCCTGCGCCTGACCGTCACGCCCTGAGGCCCTGCCCTTCCTTACCCTCGACCGATGCCCTATGTGACCGCCTGTCACACGAGGGCAACATGGTCACACGGGAAGAAGTCGCACGGGCGCTGGAGCGGGTGATGCTGCCGGCAAGCGGGCAGTCGCTGACGGCCTCCGGCCGGCTGTCCGAGATTCTCGTCAACGGCGACAAGGTCATCGTCGCCATCGGCATCGACCCCACGGAGGCCCAGGCGATGGAGCCGGTGCGCGCCGCCGCCCAGTCGGCCATCGGCGGCATTCCCGGCGTCGGCCAGGCGCTGGTGTCGTTGACGGCCGACAAGCCCGTGGCGAAGGCCCCGCCCGGCACCCGCCCGCCCCCCTCGACCCAGCCCCACGTCGCTCCGGGCCGGCCGACGCAGGCGCCCTCCGCCAAGTCCGCCGCCATTCCCGGCGTGAAGCACGTGATCGCGGTCGCCTCCGGCAAGGGCGGTGTCGGCAAGTCCACGACCGCCTGCAATCTTGCCCTGGGGCTGGCTGCCAACGGACTGAAGGTCGGTATCCTCGACGCCGACATCTACGGACCCTCCATGCCGAAACTCTTCGGCCTGCACGGCAAGCCGCGCGTCGTGGAGGGCCGCACCCTCGCCCCGCTCGAGGGTTTTGGCGTGAAGGTGATGTCGATCGGCTTCATGGTCGAGGAAGAAACCCCGATGATCTGGCGCGGCCCCATGGTCATGAGCGCCATCACGCAGATGCTGAGGGAGGTCGCCTGGGGCGAACTCGACGTCCTCGTCGTCGACATGCCGCCGGGCACGGGCGACGCCCAGCTCACCATGGCGCAGGCGACGCCGCTCGCCGGTGCCGTCATCGTTTCGACGCCGCAGGATCTCGCCCTCATCGATGCCCGGCGCGGCACCGCCATGTTCCGCAAGACCGAGGTGCCGATCCTCGGCATCGTCGAGAACATGAGCTATTTCATCGCCCCCGATACCGGCCGGCGCTACGACATCTTCGGCCATGGCGGGGCGCGCAGGGAGGCCGAACGGCTCGGCGTTCCCTTCCTCGGCGAGGTGCCGCTCGACATGGACCTGCGCGAACGCTCGGATGCCGGCCGCCCGATCGTCGCCACCGATCCCGACAGCCCGCATGCGCGCATCTACCGCGACATCGCCCGTCAGGTCTGGGCGAGCCTGTCCGGGACCGGCGACGTCACCATCAAGCCGCCGCCGCGGATCGTCATCGAATAGCGGGCCTGCGACGACGGCGCGCTTGAACCGTTCCAGTCGCGTGCTAAATTGTCCGCGGAAACAAGAACTTCCGAGAGGGGAACGTCATGAAGGCCATGCTGCTCGCATCCGCCGTCGCCATCGTCATCGCTGCTGGTGCAGGTTACCTTCTGAACACGACCTACCTGACGACCGCTGACGCCCGCTACGTCGGCTCGGGCGCACAGCTGCGCGGCGGCGAGGCCGGCTACAATCTGGTCGGCAAGAACTGGAGCGGCATCAATACGCCGTCCACGACGCGCTAAGCACACGCGCCGGACGCGCTCATGCAGGACGCTGCGCAGGACAGGGACAGCCCCGCCGATGGCACCACCGTTCTGGACCTCAAGGGGCTGAAGTGCCCCTTGCCTGCGCTGAAGACCCGCAAGGCGCTGACCCGCATCGCCGCCGGCGACAGCCTCGTGGTCGTTTGCACCGACCCCATGGCGGCCATCGACATCCCCCATCTCCTGCGTGAGACGGGGGACGCTTTGCTGGATCAGCAGCGCGGCGATGGAACGGTCACCTTCACCATCCGCAAGGCCGGTTAGGTCTCAGACGGCGCCCTGCAGGACGCCGCGCGGGTTGAAGTGGCAGGTGAAGGCGCGGCTGCCGAAGCGGCCATGGCTGGCCAGCCCCCGCAGTTCGTAGCGACCGCCGGCCGTGCGCACGGCCCGGCGCTCCACGATCACCGCCCGCCGGCTGATTCCCATCATCTGGGCGGCATCGGCCCGGCACCAGCCATGCATGCCGAGGCGCCTGTGGGCCGCCTCCGCGGTCTGGGTCCCGGCGGCAACCAGCAGGGTCGAAAGGGCAAGGGCCGTCATGGTCGTCTTCAGCATCGTCGTCCGTTCCTGACAGGGCCGCCACCGGCGTGCGGCCATCCGGTTCATGGTCCATCAAACCATGAGTCTGCGTACTATGCCGAGCCCTCCGGCGGAGATGCCGCCCCGGGGCTTTACCTTCTCTCCGTGGCGCCGCATCCTTGCCACCCCAACCCGAGCTGTTGCGCATGAGCCCCATTGCCGCCGTCATCTACGGCCAGGACGACGACTGCGACGGACTGCTCGCCGCCTTCGCCCATGATCTCATGCGGGCGGGGACGCGCGTGGCGGGTCTGGTGCAGATCAACGCCGGCGGCACCTGCGCCGAGCTCGACATGGAGCTGGAAGCCCTCGACACCGGCCGGCGCATCAACATCTGCCAGGACCTGGGGGCCGGGAGCGCCCATTCCTGCCGTCTCGACCCCGCCGGACTGGCCGAGGCGGCAGCAGCGCTGCGACGTGCCCTCGGCCATCCCGTGGAACTGGTGATCGTCAACAAGTTCGGGCGCATGGAAGCCGAAGGCAGCGGACTGATCGACGAGATCGGTGCCGTCGTGGAAGCGGGCCTGCCGCTGGTGATCGGACTGCCGCAGCGCTTCACGGACGCCTGGTCAAGCTATTCCGGTGGCATGGCGACGACCCTTGCCTGCTCGCGGGATGCGCTCGATGCGTGGTGGTCGTCGCTGCGTCTGCCCCAGGTCGCCGCCTGACCCCCTTCCTTCGTCTATCGACCCACTTAACCCCCGTTTTACCAACACTGCCTGATATTTGTGCGTCTCTCATACGCACGAGAATCCCCGTGACAGCCACCGCAGCCGCCGCGCCCAAGGCGCTGGATCCGCAGGTTCGCCGCCTCAACGCCGTCCCGTCGATTGCGCCCGGTCTCGCGTTCGACTTCTCCGCCATCCACGAGCGGTATTTCCCCGGCGCGGCTGACCGGACCGCCTTCGACAAGGGCATCCACGAGCTGATGTCGACGGACGCCGTCGATGCTGCAGCGTCCGCCATGGTCGATCGGGGAGTTCCCCCCACCGCCATTCTCGATGCGCTCGATGCGGTCATGAGCAATGCCTTCGCGGGACGCGGCGGCCTGCGGCAGCTGTTCGGTCGTTCCTCGGCCCTGCCGCAGCAGATCGCCAGGCGCTACGCCCTGGCTGCCGCCGCCGTGCACCGGCTGGTCAGCGAGGAGGCCCTGACCATCCAGGCACGCGACATGGCCGCACATGGCGACGTCGAGAACCTCGCCAACCTGTCGCGGACGGTGACCGACGTGAACGAGGTGGCGATCGAGATCGCCTACCTCTCCGCCAATACCCACCGCGCCACCGCCGGCGCGCAGTCCATCGCCTCCGCGGTGAACGAGCTTGTCGCATCGATCGACGAGATCACGCGCTCGGCGGGACAGGCCCTCGATGAGGCCAAGGATTCCAACCGCACGGCCACGGAGGCCATGTCCTCGGTGAGCAACCTCGCCGGGACCATGGAGCACATCAGTACGGCGACGACCGACACCCGAGGCAAGGTCGCCGACCTCGGCACGGCCTTCGACCAGATCGCCGGGGTCCTCGGCGGGATCGAGGCCATCGCCAAGCAGACCAATCTCCTGGCGCTCAACGCGACCATCGAGGCCGCGCGGGCCGGGGAGGCCGGCCGGGGCTTCGCCGTCGTCGCCAACGAAGTGAAGGCGCTCGCCAACCAGACCGCCTCCGCCACCGAGACGATCACCCAGCGCATCGCCGACATGCGCCACGTCATCGGCGGCATGAGCGAGGCGATGACGCGGACCACGACGGCCGTCGCCGAGGGGCATGAGGCCATCGGCAGCGTGTCGGCGACCATGTCGGGCATCGCCACCAAGGTCTCGACGGTCGCCGACTACATGGAGTCGATCGCCGGTGTGCTGGCGCAGCAGAAGATCGCCAGCCAGGAGATCGCCAGCAACGTGGATGCCGGAGCAACCCTGGCGCGCGAGAACCAGGCGCTGCTGCAGAAAATGGCCGGAGAGCTGCAGGCCAGCAACGACCGGTTCTCGGAGAGCGCCAAGACCTGGTTCAGCGCCTCCTCCCCGCGCGCCCTGTGCGAGATGGCGAAGATCGACCACGTGCTGTTCAAGAAGCGCGTCGTCGATACGCTGATGGGCCGCACGCAGTGGGCCTCACGCGATGTTCCGGACCATCACGGCTGTCGCCTGGGCAAGTGGTATGACGGCATGAACCTGCCGGGCATCCGCGACCTGCCACCGTTCAAGGCGCTGGTGACGCCGCACGAGCGCGTCCATGCTGCCGCGCGGCGCGTCCTGTCGCTGCACGAGGCCGGTCAGGAGCACGAGGCGCTCGCCGCGCTCGCCGATCTCAACTCGGCCAGCCACGACGTGCTGTCGTTGCTCAGCGACCTGTCGCGCGCCATCGGTGCCGGCGAGGACACGTCCGAGCGCCGCGGCGATACCCGCCGCAGGATCCATGGCATCGGCTCGGTGGAGGGCGCTGACGGCGCACGCAACGTCATCGTGGAGGACATCTCCTCCGGCGGCGCCCGCGTCACCGGCATCCGCTCCGACGAGGTCGGCAAGCAGCTTCACCTCACCCACGACGACTGCGACTGCTCCGGCACCGTCGTCTGGTCGGACGGCAAGGCGGGCGGCCTGCGCTTCCGCTCCGGTCAGGTTCCGGCGACAGCGGGCGTCAAGGTCTCGAACAGCCGCACATAGAGCTTCGTGCGCGGCATGAGGCTCGACACCAGCAGATGCTCGTCATGGGTATGGGGGCCGTCACCGACGACTCCCAGACCGTCGAGGGTCGGCACGCCGAGCGCGCCCGTGAAATTGCCGTCCGAGCCACCGCCGGCGATGCGCTCGCCCGCCACCTCGAAGCCGAGTGAGCGGGCAAGGCCCGCCGCGTGATCGTAGAGCTTCTGGATCGCTGGCGTCTTCACGTAGGGCGGACGGAACAGGCCGAGAGTCACGTCGAGCTTCACTTCGGGATCGTGCGGCGTCAGGGCCATCAGCTTCGCCCGCACCTCGGCCTCCGCCTCCCGCGTCGGCACCAGCACATAGACGCAGGCCTCGGCATGGATCGGCACCATGTTCTCGTGGGTGCCACCCGACATGGTTCCGACGTTGAGGGTGATGGTGCGATCGTAGTCGGTCATCGCCTCGACCGCCAGGATCTGGCGCGCCATCTCGCGGATCGCGCTGCGGCCCTTGGCGTGATAGGCGCCGGCATGGGCCGGCTTGCCCGTGGTCTTCAGGTAGTAGCGGGCGATGCCGTGGCGGCCGACGGTCAGCCTGCCGCCGTCCCCCGATGGCTCGGCCACCAGAACGATGGCGTGGCGCCGGGCCTCGTCCTCGATGCGCGCGCGGGACGACGGGCTGCCAGCCTCCTCGTCGGGGATGAACATCACCGAGACAGGCATGCGCGGCCGCCGCCCGGTGGCGGCCAGGTGCAGAAGGGCCGACATGGCGATCGAGTTGCCGCCCTTCATGTCGTAGATTCCCGGACCGTAGGCGCGGTCGCCGTCGATCCGCCACGGCAGTGCGCCGGCAAGGGTTCCGACAGGATGGACCGTGTCCATGTGGCCGAGCAGCAGGATGCCGGGCCCTTCCATCTCGCCGGGAATTCGCCCGATGAGGATATCGGCATAGCCCATGCTGCCGGCGATGCGCTCGATGCGCCCCCCGGCGGCCACCAGCAGCCCCTGGGCGTGATCGGCCATGCGGTTGACGGCCGCGACGTCCTGCGTCGGACTTTCGATCGCCACCCACTGGCGGACGGCCTCGAGAAGGGCGTCGGGGGTCAGGCTCTGCATGCTCTGCTCGTCCGTCTCGTCACGTGCAGCAGCAAGTGGGCGGCGGAATCGGGCCGCCTGGCAATGCCGGCGGGCGACAGGGAGCCATGCAGCAGCCGGCTCAGGCGGCCTTGATCTCGTATTCGCGCACGGCGCGCTCGTAGGATTCCGACTGGCTCTTGATCCGGTAGGCCGGATCGGCCGAGTCGGACGGCAGCAGACGGATCACCTCGAAGGGGCCTTCCGGCATCTTGATGAAGGAGCGGCCGAGTTTCACGACGTCGCCGACCTTGAACCTGTGCTGAGCCATGATGTCACCTGCTGGAGCTGGGCGTGCGGTAGGGGGCCGGCGCCGGGAAGGGTCGCGTTGGGGAACCGGCTAGCGATCCCGGTCGGCGGCCGCGATGCGGTCCGCGATCACCTTGGTCGTCTCGGATGAATGGACGGTGGTGCCGCCCTCCATGACGATCAGCGAGGTGCCCGTCGGCGACATCTGGATGGCGATGACGCGGTCGGGACGGACGAAATTGATACCGCCGAGGCTGCGCACCTCGACGAGAGCTGCGACACCACTGGTCGGGGCGGCCTGAAGGGGCTCGGTCATGAGGCTTGCCGGAGCGCCTTTCTCTCCAGGGGATAGTCGGCATCGTCGTAGAGCGCGCGGATGCCGGCGCCCGACACGTCGTCCGCCTCGGTGCGGATGTTGATGCCGTTGAGATCGGAACCGAGTTCCTCGACGGCGAACTGGACCGCCAGGGCAAGGCTGTCGAAGCGCTTGTATTTGAGAGGGACGCGGGAGCGGAACGACTTTCGCTTGTTGGCGAAAAGCTCGGCTGCGGCGGTGAAGTCCGCTTGAGGCATGGGCCACACTAGCACCTTGCCGCAGCGGAGTCCGATTTATTCCACGACGAGGCGGCGAGAGCGCCCGCCGTCCGAGGGCGACGTCAGGCCGGCAGCACCTTTCCGGGATTGAACAGGCCCTTGGGGTCGAGCGCGTTCTTGATCAGGTGCATGACGTCGACGGCGTCGCCGTACTCCATGCGCATGTATTTCTTCTTGCCGAGACCGACGCCGTGCTCGCCCGTACAGGTGCCGCCCATGCGGATGGCATGGGCCACCATACGGTCATAGGCATCCTCGGCCGCCTTCAGCTCGGACGGGCTGTCGGGGTCGATCTGGAAGCCGAAATGGAAATTGCCATCGCCGACATGGCCGACGAGGGTCGTGTTGAAAGGCTGCTGCTTGGTGTCCTCGCGGACGCCCCGGATGACCTCGGCGAGAGCCGAGATCGGCACGCAGACGTCGGTGCCAAAGCCGCGGCGGCCGGGATTGGCGGCGCGGATGGCCCAGTGGATGTCGTGCCGCGCCTGCCAGAGCCTGTTGCGCTCGTCGGCATCGGCTGACCAGCGCCAGTTGGTGGCCCCCTCCCCCTTGGCGATCTCCTCGACGATGGCGGCCTGCTCCTCGACGCCGGCCTGGCTGCCGGCGAACTCGAAGAACAGGGTCGGCGTCACCGGCAGCGACAGCTTCGAATAGGCGTTGACCGCCGAGATGGCGTTGTCGTCGAGAAGCTCGACGCGCGAGACGGGGATGCCCATCTGGATGGTCTGGATGACGGTATCCACCGCGGCCTCGACGCTCGGGAAGGCGCAGATGGCGGCGGCCATGACCTCGGGAATGCCGTAGAGGCGGACCGTCACCTCGGTGATGATGCCGAGCGTGCCCTCCGAACCAACGAAGAGACCCGTGAGGTCGTAGCCGGCCGAGGACTTGCGGGCACGCGAGCGGGTGCGGATGACGCGACCGTCGGAAAGCACCACGGTGAGGCTCAGCACGTTCTCGCGCATCGTGCCGTAGCGCACCGCATTGGTGCCGGAGGCGCGGGTGGCCGCCATGCCGCCGATGGAGGCGTCGGCGCCGGGATCGATGGGGAAGAACAGGCCGGTGTCGCGCAGATGGGCATTGAGCTGCTTGCGGGTGACGCCCGCCTGGACGGTCACGTCGAGGTCCTGAGGGCGCACCTCGAGGATGGCGTTCATCTCGTTCATGTCCAGGGAGATGCCGCCCATCACCGGGATCAGCGCGCCTTCCAGCGAGGATCCGGCGCCATAGGCGACGATCGGCGTGTCGTGGGCGACGCAGAGCTTGACGATGGCCGCAACCTCCTCAGTCGAGTGCGGGCGGCAGACGGCGTCGGGCAGCCGCGGCTCGTGGCGGGACTCGTCGCGGCCGTGCTGGGCGCGGTCGGATTCCGAAGTCGAGACACGGCTGCCGAGGAGAGCGCGCAGGCCATCGAGCAGGGCGGGCGCGAGGCTGGAAGCCGCGAGGGGAGCATTCATGGGCTTGACCGTATTGGGCGGACCGGCAGGGGCCGACATCAAGAGCACCAAGCCGGCGCGCTGCCAACCGGAAAGGCGCAGGGCCCCTCTGCACGCAGGTCAGACGGTGCGGCGCTCCAGTCGCCAGGTGAGGTCGGGTGCGACATGGATGAGGCTGAAACCGGCGGGGTCGTCGCCGTGACGGCCCGCCGACGAGGCGGAGGGCGCGCCGACGAGGGCGATCGTCCGCCCCTCCCCGGTCCATATCGTCTCGCAGGCGGCGTGCAGATGGCCGTGGAGGACGAGCGGACAGCCGTGACGGGCGAGACGCTGCATCAGCGCTTCACCATCCCTGAGCCTCTTCAGCGGCGACAGTCCGGGTGCATGGGGCGGGTGATGGACGGCGATGACAGGCAGGTGCGCCGAGCGGTCGAGGCCGGCCAGCAATGTGTCGAGGCGGGCGAGCTGATCCCGGCCGAGCTCGCCCTCGGCGGAGAAGAGCCAGGTCGGCGTTCCCGAGCAGAGCGTGACGACGGCGGCCTTGCCGACGAGGTCGAGGCGAGGGAAATGGCGGCGAAGGTCGCCCTCCCCGGCAGCAGGCGCCAACCAGCCGGCGAGGATGGCCCGCAGCCTGTCTTCCGCCTGCCGCGTATAGACATCGTGGTTTCCGGGCGCCCAGGAGAGGTGCTCGGGCTCGGCGAGGCCGGCCAGTGCGGCGCCGGCGGCAGCATATTCCGACGGCAGGCCGAGTTCGATGAGGTCGCCGGTCAGCGCCACATGGTCGGGCGCCCAGGCCCGCACGGCGGCCATCGTCCGCTCCCCGATCGCCTTGTCGTGGGCGCCCGGCTTGCGCCGCCAGTTGATCCAGCCGAGCGCCGGCTTCAGCCCCTCCCCAAAAGGGAAAGGCACCGGCGACAGGTGCAGGTCGGAGACATGGGCGATGAGGGTCACAGACGGCTGCGTCGCATGTTCGCAAGCCCCTGTGAAGCTGTCAGGTGAGCATCTGCATGTCGCCGCAGACGGACAGCGCCTGGCCGGAGATCGTCTTGCCGCGCGGCGAGGCCAGGAACAGCATCTGGTCGGCCAGCTGGCGGGCCGTGACGAAGGTCTTGAGCGAGGTGTAGGACGAGGCCTGCTGCTCGATCTCGCGGAAGGAGACGCCGCGCGACTGCGCCTTGGCCTCCAGCACGCGGCGGATGCGGTCGCCCTCGACGAGGCCCGGCAGGATGGCGTTGACGCGGATGCCGAACTCGCCGAGCTCGATGGACAGCGACTTGGTGAAGCCGACGACGCCCCATTTCGCCGCCGCATAGGGCGTGCGCAGGGCGAAACCGAAGCGTCCGGCGACCGAGGCGAGGTTGATGATCGAGGCGTTGGTGCTCTTCTTCAGATGCGGCACGGCGAGGCGCGCGCAGTTGAACTGGCTGGTCAGGCAGACCTCGATGCAGCGGTCCCAGTCCTCCGGGTTGATCTCCTCGACACGACCGGTGGGGCCTGCGATGCCGGCATTGTTCACGAGAACGTCGAGGCCACCGAGCCCGTCCAGCGCAGTCTCGAACAGCGCCTTCACCTGGGCCCGGTCGGCCACGTCGCAGTAGGACGAGGTGATGGCCGGATCGGTCCGCGCGAGTTCGGCGATCGCCTCCCGATCGACGTCGCAGATGTGAACCCTGGCGCCTTCCTCGACGAAGGCGCGCGCCAACTCGCGGCCGATGCCGTTCGCTCCCGCCGTGACCAGCACGCGCAGGCCCTTGATGCCCAGATCCATCGGTCAGTCTCCCTCGAGTCGGTTCTTGTCCTGGCGGGCGGCGAGGCCGCCCCTGGCGATGATGAAGTCGGCGGCGCTGCGGATATCGGCCGCGATGGCGGCGCGCGCGGCGGGGCCGTCGCCGGCCCGGACCGCCGCCAGAGCCTCGGCATGGAACCGCACGGCGCCACCCGTGGCGAGGCGCTCGGGATTGGCACCGAGGTCGAGGTTGAGGACCGGTCCAGCCTTCAGCCAGAGCCCGCCAATGATCTCGGCCAGCGTCGGCAGGCCGGTGGCATCATAGATGGCGAAGTGGAGGTCCTTGTTGAGGCGCACGGCTTCGGCGAGATCGGGCCGCGCCACATGGCTGAGGGCGCGGAAGGCAGCCTCCGCGGCTGCAATGCGCGCGATATCGGCGGGGCCCGCGGCACCCGCTGCCCGCTCGGCGGCGAAACCTTCAATCTCGATGCGGACGGTCGTCAGTTCCCTGAACTGCTCCACCGTCATGATCGGCACGCGCACGGCCCGGTTGGGCGCGACTTCCAGCGCCCGGTCCGCCACGAGACGGCTCACCGCCTCGCGCACCGGCATCATGCTGACGCCCATGGCCTCGGCTGTACCGCGCAGCGACAGCTTGTCGCCGGGGGCGAGGCGCCCGGCCATCAGCAGTTCACGCAAATGCCCGTAGACCCTGTCGCCGAGCGTCTCCCGCTCCAGGGGGCCGATGGTCGTCAGGGCTTCTGCGACGCTCATGGCGCGTCACTCATGAGAGGCGTTCCGTTCGCTTGTCCGGGCAACGTTTACGAAGGGACTGGACAAAACCAGCTGATTGTTGAACCATAACTGTGATCACAGATCACGGCAAGCCGATGGCGGGCCGTCAGCGAGGGGCGGTCAACGCTCCCGCTTGTGTGAAACGGGCCTGGAAACACTGCCAAGGAGACGTCCGATGCCGCTCGACAAGAGCCTGTCACGCCGCACCCTCATCAAAGCCACGGCCGGCGCAGCCGCGCTCGGAACGCTGGGTGCCCCCGCCATCAGCTATGCGCAGGCCGAGGCGATCAAGATCGGCCACATTACGCCGCGCACCGGCTTCCTCGGGCCGCTCGGCGAATATGCCGCGCAGGCCGCACAGCTGGCGGCCGAAGAGATCAACGCTGCCGGCGGCATCATGGGCCGCAAGCTCGAGCTCATCCTCGACGACAGCCCCAACCCGCAGCAGGCCTCGGCGAAGGCCGAACGCCTCGTCCAGCGTGACAAGATCGTCGCCCTGCTCGGCGAGATCTCCTCGGCCTCGGCGCTCGCCATCGCCCAGGTCGTGCAGCGCGAGAAGGTGCTGTTCATCAACACCGGCGCCAACTCCGACGCGCTGCGCGGCTCCGACTGCCAGAAGTTCATGTTCCACATCGAGGCGCAGAACTCGATGTACGTGAAGGCGGTCGGCCGCTCTCTGATCCGCGACGGCCTCGTCACAGGGAAGAAGTGGTACTCGCTGACGGCCGACTATGCCTTCGGCCACGACCTCCTCAACGTCGCCAAGCGCTACATGGCGGCGAACGGCGGCAACCACGCCGGCGACGACCTGATCCCGACCGATCTCGCCGACTTCTCGCCCTTCCTGCTGAAGATCCGTCAGGCACGGCCGGACGTCGTCTGCCTCAACCTCGCCGGGACGCAGATCACCAACTTCCTCAAGCAGTATGCCGAGTTCGGCCTGACCTTCCCCGTGGCGGGCTTCGGCTTCGACACCGCGCTCGCATGGGGCGCTGGCCGCGGCAACTTCGGCGGCACCTGGCCGGTGGTGTGGCATCACCTCATCGACACGCCCGGCTCGAAGGCCTTCGTCAACGGCTTCCAGAAGAAGTGGAACCGCATGCCGGAGAACCAGGCCTGGGGCGACTACTGCTCCATGAAGGTCGTGGCGCAGGCGATCACCGAGACGAAGTCGACCGATCCCGTGAAGATCGTCGAACACTTCGAGAAGGGCGCCAAGTTCGATCTCCTGAAGACCCGCGAGGGCTACTTCCGCGCCAAGGACCATCAGATGATGATGGAGATGTACGCGATCACCGCCCTGCCGGTGGCGCAGATCAAGAACCAGTATGACATCTTCTCGTCCTCGCCCCCGGTTCCGGCAGCCAACGAGAGCCTCGAGGTGATCGCGGCGACCGACGAAGAGAACAAGTGCACCTTCCGCGCGTGAGATGAAAAGGCCAGCCGGAGCGGCGTGTTTCCGTCGCTCCGGCTGCGGCGCACGATGCCACGAGCGTCCATCGAGGCTCGCCACCACCCGCACCTCAGGATGAGGTGGGGGTGCGGGTGGCCCCACGGTCCCACGGGCGCGCAAGTGCACCATGCGCCCCCGATGCAAGGCACACACTCTCTCATCCTGAGGTGCGAGCCCACAGGGCGAGCCTCGAAGGACGCACTCCGAACGCCCATGCCATCCCGCAATCTGGACGGACCCCGTGCCTGACCTGATCCCGCTCCTGTCGCAGATCCTCAACGGCCTGCTCGCCGGGTCCTACTACCTGATGATCGCGCTCGGCCTGTCGATGATCTTCTCGCTCGGCGGCATCGTGAACCTCGCCCACGGCGCCTTCTACGCCATCGGCGCCTATCTCGCCGTGACGCTCGCCGACCGCATCGGCTTCGGCGGCGCGCTGGTCGCCTCGCCGCTCATCGTCGCGGTGATCGGCATGGTCGTGGAGCGCTACCTGCTCAGGCGCTTCTACACGGCGGATCCGATCCTCGGGCTCTTGCTGACCTTCGGCCTCGCCATGGTCGCCGAGCAGGGCCTGCGCATGATCTACGGCGCCGCGCCCATCCCCTTCTCCATCCCGCCGGAGCTGCGCGGCCAGGTCTTCCTCGGAGACTTCGTCTATTCACGCTACCGGCTAATCACCCTCGGCATCACCGCCGTCGCCGTCTTCGGTCTCTGGCTGCTGCTGACCAGGACCGCCTTCGGCAAGGTGGTGCGCGCCGGGGTGCAGAACCCGGACATGGTGGGCGCACTCGGCATCTCGCTGAAGCCCTACATGACGGCCGTGGTGATGATCGGCGTCGGCCTCGCGGCCCTGGCCGGCGTCCTCATCGCGCCCATCGCCGGCGTCCACCCGGCCATGGGCCAGGAGATCATCACCTTCGCCTTCGTCGTGGTGGTGATCGGCGGCCTCGGCTCCTTCTGGGGCGTGGTGGCGGCCGCCGCCATCGTCGGCATGACGCGCGGCGTCGCTGCCCACTTCTATCCCGCGGCGACCGAGGCCTCGGTCTATCTGCTGATGGTGCTGGTGCTGCTGGTGCGGCCGCGCGGCCTCTTCGGCGAACGCATCCAGAAATTCGAGTGATCCGATGACCCCGACCCTCCGCAATCTTCTCGCGGCTATCGCGGCGCTCGTCGTCCTGCCCATCTTCATGCTGTCGATCGGCCTGACGCTGACCTCGGCGACCGACGTGGTGATCTTCGCCATCGCCGCCATGGCCCTGAACATCCTCGTCGGCCATACCGGACTGGTCTCCTTCGGCCACGGCGCCTTCTTCGGCATCGGCGCCTATGCCGCGGTGCTGGCCCAGCGTCACTTCTTTCCTGGCCAGATGCTGCTGCCGGCGGGCTTCGCCATCCTCTTCGTCGGCATCGTCTCCACCGGCCTCGGCTTGCTCATCCTCAGGCGGCGCGGTGTCTACTTCTCGCTGCTGACCCTCGCCATGACGGCAGTGGCCTTCACCGTGTCGTTCCGCTGGACGGACCTCACCGGCGGCGAGAACGGCCTCGGCGGCGTCATCCGTCCGGACTGGGGCATCGCCAATCTCAACAGTCCCTGGACCTTCTACGTCCTGGTGGCGGTGATAGGCTTCGTCGTCGTCTACCTGCTGCAGCGCTTCCACCGCTCGGCGGTCGGCTCGGTGCTGGTCGCGGTGCGCGAGAACGAGGTGCGCGCCCGTTTCATCGGTTATGACACCGACCGCTACAAGCTCATCGCCTTCACCATCTCGGCGACCCTGACGGGATTTGCCGGCGTGCTCTCCGCCTTCCACCACCGCTTCACCTCGGCTGACCCCATCGCCATCCAGTTCTCCGGCGAACTCCTCGCCATGGTGGTGATCGGCGGCATGCGCTCCTTCATGGGGCCGGCACTCGGCGCGCTGTTCTTCATGCTGTTCCGCGAGTACCTCTCGCTCTTCACCTCGAGCTGGCTCCTGTTCTTCGGCCTGCTCTTCGTCGGTTTCATCATCTTCTCGCCCACCGGCCTGATCGGGGTCGCCGAACGGGTCATGGCGCCGTTCCGGAAGAAGGAAGAGACCGACGCCGCCATGGCGGCCCGTCGCGTCGAGGCGGTGGGTCCCGTGCCCCATCAGTTCGTGCGCGAGAACCGGACCGCCACCGAGACGGGCCGCGACGCGGTGCTGGTCGTCGACGACATCGCCAAGAGCTTCGGCGGCATCAAGGCGGTGCGCGGCGTCACCTTCGCGGTGAAGGACCGCACGCTGCATGCGCTGATCGGGCCGAACGGCGCCGGCAAGACCACCGCCTTCAACCTGCTCTCCGGCATGTTCCCGCCTGACCGCGGCTCGGTGACGCTGGACGGCCGCGAGGTCGGCGGGCTCTCACCGCAGGCGATCACGCAAGGGGGCGTCGGCCGCTCGTTCCAGATCACCAACCTCTTTCCCGGCCTCACCATCGAGGAAAACGTCCGACTCGCCGTACAGGCGCGCCACGCCGGCCGCTTCGGCGTCTGGGCCGAGGCCTCGGCCCTCCCCGGCCTGAAGGACGACACCGCCACCCTGATCCGCTATCTCGGCCTCGCCGGCATCGAGCAGGCGGAGGCCGGCTCACTCTCCTATGGCGGGCAGCGCCTCGTCGACATGGCCCTGGCGCTGGCGACGCAGCCGCGCATCCTGCTGCTGGACGAGCCGCTGGCGGGCCTCGCGGCCGCCGAGCGCAAGCGCGTCGGCGACATCATCAAGACCATCTCGGGCGACATTCCGGTGCTGCTGGTCGAACATGACATCGACCGGGTGTTCCAGCTCGCCGACCACGTGACCGTGATGAACGACGGTGAGGTGCTGGTGGACGGCACGGTCGAGGAGGCGCGCTCGTCCGAGCGCGTTCAGGCCGTCTATCTCGGCTCGGGCTCCCATGCGGTTGCGGCGAAGGAGCGCCCGTCCGCTGCGACCAGCGAGACCCTTTTGACCCTCGATAGGGTCAACACCTTCTACGGCAAGAGTCACATCCTCAACGACGTCACCTTCGACGTGAAGACCGGCGAGATCATCGCCCTGCTCGGCCGTAACGGCGCCGGCAAGTCGACCGTGCTGAAGACCATCACCGGCATCGCCCCGCCCGCCTCCGGCACGGTGACACTGGCGGGCGCGACGCTCTCCGGGCTTCCCGCCGACAAGGTTGCCCGGCTCGGCGTCGGCTATGTGCCGCAGGGGCGCGGCCTCTTCGCCGGCATGTCGGTGAAGGACAACCTGATGCTCGGCCGTCTGAAGCGCCTGACGGGCGCCGGGCGGCACTGGGACGAGGACCGCGTCCTCGCCTTCTTCCCCCGGCTGAAGGAACGCTGGACGACTCCTGCCGACTTCCTCTCCGGCGGCGAACAGCAGATGGTGGCGGTCGCCCGCGCCCTCGTCGGCGACACCCGTCTGCTGCTGCTCGACGAGCCCTTCGAGGGCCTGTCGCCGGCGATCACCGAGGAGCTGTTCGAGGCCTTCGACAAGCTGCGCCACGAGGTGTCGATCATCATCGTCGACCACCACCTCGACCTCGCCCTCGCACTGTCGGACCGCACCGTGGCGCTGGAGCGCGGCGCCGTCATCTGGCACGGCGCGTCGAAGGACCTGCGCGAGGATCAGGACCTCCGCCGCAAGGTGCTCTGGCTGTGAGCGACCCAGGTCGCCAAGATGTCCTGAAGGTCCTCGGGACCGCGCCCTGACCCAACGAATCCGGAAGGAAGCACCCCATGCCCAAAATCGCCATCGTCGGATCGGGCCTGATCGGCCGGGCCTGGGCCACGGTCTTCGCAAGTCACGGCTGGACCACCGCCCTCTACGACCCGGTCCCGGGCGTCGCCGAGGCGGCCAAGGCGCATATCGCCAAGAACCTGAAGGAGCTCGCCGACCTCGACCTCGTGAAGGACGCCAAGGGCTCGGCGAAGAACCTCGTCGCCTGCGCCACCATGGCGGAGGCGCTCAAGGGCTGCGCCTTCGTGCAGGAGAACGGGCCTGAGAAGGTCGAGGCCAAGATCGCCATCCACAAGGAAATCGACGCGCTCGCACCGCCGTCGGCCATCGTCGTGTCGTCGACTTCCTTCATGTTCTCATCGCTGTGGGCAAAGGACCTGAAGCACCGTTCGCGCGTGCTCGTCGCCCACCCGGTGAACCCCCCTCACCTCGTGCCCATCGTGGAACTCTGCCCGGCGCCCTGGACCGATCCCAAGGTCGTCGAGAAGGCCCGCGCCATCTACGAGAAGGTCGGGCAGGTGCCGATCACCGTGAAGAAGGAGATCGACGGCTTCGTCCTCAACCGCCTGCAGGCCGTGCTGATGGCGGAGGCCTTCGACCTCGTCGGCTCCGGCGTCGTCTCGCCCGAGGACCTCGACAAGACGATCAAGGACGGCCTCGGCCTGCGCTGGTCGTTCATGGGGCCCTTCGAGACCATCGAGCTCAACGCTCCCGGCGGCATTCCCGACTACAATCAACGTTATGGCCCGAGCCTTACGAACCTCACCGGACGCAAGGTCTTCACCAAGGCCAACGAGAAGGCAATCATGGCGGAGTGGCCGGGCGAGCAGTCGCCGGAACGCATAGCCCGCCTGTCGAAATGGCGCGACGGCCGTTTGGCGGCCTTGAAGGCGCACAAGCGCGGCGCGAAGAAGAAGCCGGCCTGATCCTCATCTCTCCCGCACCGCGACGAAGGAGCCCACCATGGCGAAGTCTAAAAAAGTCATCATCACCTGCGCCATCACCGGCTCGATCCATACCCCGACCATGTCGGAACACCTGCCGATCACCGCGCAGGAGATCGCCGACAACGCCATCGCGGCGGCGGAAGCCGGTGCGGCGATCGTCCATCTCCACGCGCGCGATCCCAAGGATGGCCGACCCGACCAGTCGATCGAGGCCTATGCGCCCTTCCTGCAGGTGATCAAGCAGCGCTCCAACGTCGCCATCAACATCACCAGCGGCGGGTCGCAGACCATGACCGTGGAGGAGCGGGTGAAGCCGGCGGCGCATTACGCGCCGGAAGTCGCCAGCCTCAACATGGGCACGATGAACTTCGGCCTCTACCCGATGCTCGATCGCTACAAGGAGTTCAAGTACGACTGGGAGAAGCCTTATCTGGAGGGCTCGCGCGCCGGCATGTTCAAGAACACGCTGGCCGACATCGAATACATCCTCACCACCTGCGCCAACAACGGCACGCGCTTCGAGGTGGAGTGCTACGACATCGGCCACCTCTACACGCTGCGCCACTTCGCCGACCGCGGCATCATCAAGCCGCCATTCTTCATCCAGTCGGTGTTCGGCATCCTCGGTGGCATCGGCGGCCATTACGAGGACGTGGTGATGATGAAGCGCACGGCCGACCGGCTGTTCGGCGACGAATACCAGTGGTCCGTTCTGGGCGCCGGGCGCAACCAGATGCCGATCGCCGCCATGTCGCTCGCCATGGGCGGCAATGTCCGCGTCGGCCTCGAGGACTCCCTGTGGATCGGCCCCGGCAAGCTGGCGAAGAACAATGCCGAGCAGGTCACCAAGGTGCGCCAGATCATCGAGGGCATGGGCCTCGAGATCGCAACCCCGGACGACGCCCGCGAGATCCTCGGCCTCAAGGGCGGCGACAAGGTCAATTTCTGAGACGGGAAGCGCCATATTCCAACAGCGCATGTCCCGTTTCATCCCGGGGCATGCCGCCCGGCACACAGCCAGTGCAGGACGGCCCAAGCGGAAAGGGCGCAGCCGAGGCCGTGCCCTTCTTCATGTGTGCAGGTGTCGGCGCCTCAGGCGTATCTCGCCCGCAGCGCCTCGAACTGCACGATCTGGTGCGGCAGCAGTTCGCGCTGCGGATCGCGCCGGACAAAGATCTTGAACATGGCCTCGCCGGCCGCGTTGTAGAATTGGATCGACAGGGACCGGCGGCCGTGGAACTTGCGGTCCACGAAGCAGATCTCGCTGCAGTTCGACGCCTTGATGTGGCCGCCGATGGGGCTGTCGCCGTGGACGTTGAACCAGCCGTGGCCGGACGAGCCCGGCACCAGCCGGCCGTGGCATTCCAGCACGATGTCCGGCGTGTTGACGATGAAGAGGATCTCGCCCCAGCCCGTGACGTCGTTCCAGATCGCCTCGAAGGCCTTGGCGGGCGCGGCGATACTCTCGCCGGGAGGCAGCATGGCGAGGACGTCGCGCGGCGGCACGCCGTGCTCGCGCGCGACATTCTCGATGACGCCGTCGGGCTTGGCGGCGAGTGCTGCGCGCGCCGCCGCCAGACGGTCGTCGATGGCGATGACCTGGGCCGTCATCGGCTCACTCGGCCGCGACCGAGGGCGAGCCCTCGTTGTGCTCGACGATCACCGCCTCGAAGCCCTCGAACTCGGGATGGCCGAGCGAGGTCGGCTTGTTCTGCTGGCCGGCGCGGGCATGCGACTTGCGGAACTGCTCGGACCTGGTCCAGGCCTCGAAATCGGCCTTGCTCTCCCAGACGGTGTGGGAGGCGTAAAGCGTGTGGTCCGCGCGCTCGGGGCCCTTCAGCAGGGCGAACTCGACGAAGCCTTTGAGCTCGTTGAGATGGGACTGGCGCGTGCGCCAGATCGTCTCGAAGTCGGCTTCGGCGCCCTTGATGACCTTGAAGCGGTTCATGGCGATGTACATGGCGGTCTCCTTCTGGCCCGTCCCGCGGACTGGCTTGGATCAATAAAGGCTGTAGTTGACCCCTGCCGTAAAGGTGGCAGGGCCTCCGGCCGGATTGGGCGGGAAGGGCTGGGCGCGACGCACCATGGCGAGCGTCGCCTGATCGAGAATGGCCGCGCCCGAGGACGAGGCGATGGAGACGGCGGTGACCGCACCGGTGCCGCTCAGCGTGAAGGAGACGCCAGTGCGCCCGCGAATGCCGCGATCGCGCGCCTGCTCCGGATAGACCTTGAAACGGGCGAGGTGGGCCAGGACGCGCTGGCGCCAGGCGGCGACGGCGGCGACGGACGAGGCTCCCGATGGACCCGTTGCATTCGACTGCCGGCGGTTGCGTTGGCCGGCATCCTCCCCGCGCTCGGCCAGGCTGGCACGGGAATCGACCTGACGGACCGCACGGACCGAACGCTCGGGCTGCGGCCCTGCGGCGACCGGGTGGGTCGGCCGGGTGCGCTCGCGCGTGGTCGGAGCCGCACGGCGGGTCGGCGGCGGACGCGTCGCCTCTCGACGCACCGGTGGCCGCATC
>CAZPMD010000044.1:26165-32385 GCA_964587395.1 uncultured Hyphomicrobiales bacterium | reverse complement strand
GCATCATGGTGGTCGAGGACGAGGAAGCGATCACCGTCCTCCTGCGCTACAATCTCGAAGCCGAAGGCTATCGCGTCGAGGTCGTGGGACGGGGTGACGAGGCCGAGGTGAGGCTGCGGGAGGCGGTGCCCGACCTTGTCCTCCTGGACTGGATGCTGCCGGGTCTCTCCGGCATCGAGCTGTGCCGCCGAATCCGCCTGCGCCCCGAGACAGAGCGCCTTCCCGTGATCATGCTCACCGCACGCGGCGAGGAGGGCGAGCGGGTGAGGGGGCTTGCGACCGGCGCCGACGACTATGTGGTGAAGCCCTTCTCGGTGCCCGAGCTGCTCGCCCGCGTCAGGGCGCTGCTGCGGCGCGCCAAGCCCGAGCACCTCTCCAGCCTCCTGAAGTCCGGCGACATCGAGCTCGACCGCGAGACGCGCCGCGTCCATCGCGCCGGCCGCGAGATCAATCTCGGACCGACCGAATTCCGCCTGCTTGAGTTCCTGATGCAGTCGCCGGGCCGCGTCTATACCCGCGAGCAGCTTCTGGACGGTGTCTGGGGCCGCGACGTCTATATCGACGAGCGCACCGTGGACGTGCATATCGGCCGCCTGCGCAAGGCGGTGAAGCGCGGCCGGGAGGCCGATCCGATCCGCACCGTGCGCGGCTCCGGCTATTCCTTCAACGAACGCTTCGCCGGGGTCGCAGCCTGACCCCGGTCAGGCTTCCAGGCTTTCCTTCAGAAGCTCCAGCTCCAGCCAGCGATCCTCGGCGGCCGCGAGTTCCGCCTGCGCGCGCGTGAGGGCGGCGGAGGCCTTGTCGAAGGTGGCGCGATCGCGCGCATAGAGCCCGGCGTCGGAGAGGATAGCCTGGAGCTTCGCGATGTCGCGGCCAAGCGCCTCCATACGGCCCGGCAGGCTGTCGAGGTCGTGCTTGTCCTTGAAAGACAGCTTGCGCCGCGTCGGGTCCGGGGCGCGTTCCGTCCGCTCCGCCGCCGGCGACTCGGGCCTCGCCGCCTTCTCAACGGTGCGGGCGGCGACGCCCGATCCCCGCTGGACAATCATGTCGGAGTAGCCGCCGGCATATTCGACCCAGCGGCCGGCTCCCTCGCTGACCAGAACCGAGGTGCAGACGCGGTCGAGGAAGTCGCGGTCGTGCGACACCAGGATCACGGTGCCCTGGAAGTCCGTCAGCATTTCCTGCAGGAGGTCGAGCGTCTCGAGGTCGAGGTCGTTGGTCGGCTCGTCAAGGACGAGGATATTGGCCGGGCTCGCGAGGGCCCGCGCCAGCAGGAGGCGGCCGCGCTCGCCGCCGGAGAGCACGCCGACCGGCGTACCCTTCTGCTCGGGCGAGAACAGGAAGTCCTTCATGTAGCCGATGACGTGCCGGTTCTCGCCGTTGATGGTCACGTAGTCGCCGCGGCCGCGCGTCAGCGCCTCGGCCAGCGGCGTTGCCGGGTCGAGTGCTTCTCGCTTCTGGTCGAGTGTCGCCATCGCGAGGTTGGTGCCCAGCACGACGGAGCCGGAATCGGGCGCGAGCGTTCCGGTCAGCATCTGCACCAGCGTGGTCTTGCCCGCGCCATTGGGGCCGACGATGCCGAGGCGGTCGCCGCGCAGGATGCGGATTGTCAGGTTGTCGACGATCGCGCGCTCGCCGAAGCGTTTGGAAACGCCGATCGCCTCGACAACGCGCTTGCCGGAGACGTCCGCCTCGCTGACCGTCATGGCGACATTGCCCACGGCCTTGCGATGCTCGCGGAAATCCTTGCGCAAGGCATGCAGGTTGCCGAGACGGCGGACATTCCGCTTGCGTCGGGCCGAGACTCCGTAGCGCAGCCAGTGCTCCTCACGGGCGATCTGCCGGTCGAGCTTGTGCTGCTCCTTCTCCTCCTGTTCCAGCACCTCGTCGCGCCAGGTCTCGAAATGGGCGAAACCCTTGTCGAGGCGCCGCGTCGTGCCGCGGTCGAGCCAGATGGTGGCGCGCGACAGGGTCTCGAGGAAGCGGCGGTCATGGCTGATCATCACGATGGCCGAGGACAGTCGCCTGAGCGTCTTCTCCAGCCATTCGATCGCTGGCAGGTCGAGGTGGTTGGTGGGCTCGTCGAGAATGAGAATGTCCGGCTCTGGGGCGATGGCGTGGGCGAGCGCGGCGCGTTTGGCTTCGCCGCCCGACAGGGCGGCGGTGCCCTCGTCGCCGGTCAGCCCCAGGTCCTCCAGCAACAGACGGGCGCGGTGCGGATCGTCTCCGGGACCGAGCCCGCTCTCCACATAGGCGAGGGTGGTCGAAAAGGCGGACAGGTCCGGCTCCTGCAGCAGGTAGCGGATCGTCGCGCCCGGCTGGGCGAAGCGCGTTCCGGAATCGGCCTCGACGAGGCCTGCGGCGATCTTCAGCAGCGTCGACTTGCCGGAGCCGTTGCGGCCGACCAGGGCGAGGCGGTCGCCGGCCTCGACAGAGAGGTTGGCACCGGTCAGTAGCGGCGTGCCGCCGAAGGTCAGCTTGATGTCTTGCAGTTGAAGGAGCGGTGGAGCCATGCCGGGCCGTCTAGCATCCCGGCGGCGCCTGTGCACCCTGATTGCCGACGATTCTGTACCGGGGCCCGTCATGCGCATGCTGGTGATCTACTGCCATCCCTGTCCGGAGAGCTTCACCGCGGCGATCCGCGACAGGGCGCTGGCGGCGCTGGCCTCGGCAGGCCATGAGACCAGGCTGATCGATCTCCATGCCGAGGGCTTCGATCCGGTGATGGGCGCGCAGGAGCGGCGCGACTATCACACGGCGGGTTTGAACGAGGCGCCTGTGGCTGCCCATCTTGAGGCGCTTCGCTGGTGCGAGGGCCTGCTCTTCGTCTATCCGACCTGGTGGTATGGCCTGCCGGCCATGCTCAAGGGATGGCTCGACCGCGTCTGGATCCCGCATGCGACCTTCACCATGCCCGACGGCGGCAAGCCGATCGGCCGCGTGCTGACCGACATCCGCTTCATCGGTGCGGTCTCGACGCTGGGTTCGCCCTGGTGGTGGTGGCGGCTCGTGATGTCGGAGCCCGGGCGTCGGACCCTGCTGCGCGGCCTGAGGCCGCTCGTCAGTCCGCGCTGCCGAACGCTGTGGCTCGCCTTGCACCGGATGGATTCGGCGAGCGCCTTGCAGCGGGAGCGGTTTCTCGAAAGGGTCGGGCGCCGGCTTGCGGCAATCCGCTAGTCTTTCAGTCGAACAGGCTCGACACGCTCTCCTCGCTCGCCGTGCGGGCGATGGCCTCGCCGATGAGGCTGGCGATGGAGAGGGTGCGGATGTTGCGGGCGACGCGCACCGCCTCGGTCGGCTGGATGGAATCGGTGATCACCAGTTCCTTCAGCCTGGAGGAGGTGATGCGCGACACGGCGCCGCCCGAGAGCACGCCATGGGTGATGTAGGCCGAGACGTCCTTGGCGCCGCGCGCCAGCAGCGCCTCGGCGGCGTTCACCAGCGTGCCGCCGGAATCGACGATATCGTCGACCAGGATGCAGCTCTTGCCCTCGACGTCGCCGATGACGTTCATGACCTCGCTCTCGCCGGGACGCTCGCGCCGCTTGTCGACGATGGCGAGGAGGGCGTCGATGCGCTTGGCCAGCGCGCGGGCGCGCACCACGCCGCCGACGTCGGGCGAGACCACCATGACGTCCTGGATGCTGCGGGTCTCGCGGATGTCCTTGGCGAGCAGCGGGGCGGCGAAGAGGTTGTCGGTCGGGATGTCGAAGAAGCCCTGGATCTGTCCGGCATGGAGATCCAGCGTCATGACGCGGTCGGCACCGGCCCGGGTGATGAGGTTCGCTACCAGCTTGGCCGAGATCGGCGTGCGCGAGCCGGAGCGGCGGTCCTGGCGGGCATAGCCGAAGTAGGGGATCACCGCGGTGATGCGCTTGGCCGAGGAACGGCGGAGCGCGTCGCAGATGATCAGCAGCTCCATCAGGTGGTCGTTGGTCGGGAACGAGGTCGACTGGACGATGTAGACGTCCTCGCCGCGCACGTTCTCCTGGATCTCGACGAAAATCTCCATGTCCGCGAAGCGGCGGACCGACGCCTTGGCCGGCGGCGTGTTGAGATAGGCGCCGATCGCTTCCGCGAGCGGTCTGTTCGAGTTGCCGGAAACGATCTTGATCCCGGGTTTTCGCGACATCGTGTGGGTCTCGGCGGGGCGACGGAGCGGCCCTCATAGCAACCGAACCCCCGCGCCACAATGCCGCGTCACGGCAGGCGACGGTACAATCAACAGGCTGTGACGATCGGGTGACGAATCAGGGTCAGCCATCGTGCCGCTGGCCGATACGAGGCGAAGTTCGACCTCACCTCGCCAGCGCGATGCCGGCGATGTGCCGTCCGTAGTCCGGTTCCTTGAGGTGGGTCGTGCGCCGGTAGGAGTAGAAGCGGGCCTCGTCGGCATAGGTGTCCAGGCCGAGATCGTCGATGTGGGCGATGCCGGCCGCCACGAGCCGATGGGCGATGAAGCCCGGCAGGTCGAACTGCGCATGGCCTGGCTTGCCGGGCGCAAAAAAGCGTTCATAGGCCTCGTCCGCTGCGCGGAACTGGTCGACGAATCCCTGCGAGACCTCATAGCTCGGCTGGCGGATGAGCGGCCCGATGGCGGTCCGGATGCGGGAGCGGTCGGCGCCGAGTTCTTCCATGGCCGCGATGGTGGACTCCAGCACGCCGCCGATGGCGCCTTTCCAGCCGGCATGGGCGGCGCCGACGACACCCGCCGCCTCGTCGGCGAAGAGGACGGGGCCGCAGTCGGCGATCGCCACGCCGCAGGCGATGCCGGGCACCTTCGTCACGATCGCGTCGGCGCGCGGCCGGTCGCCGCCCTCGTGGGGCGTCTCGGCGATGACGACGGTCGGCGAGTGGATCTGGAAGCAGGAAATCAGGGCATTTTCCGCCACACCCAGCGCCGCCGCCATGCGCCGGCGGTTCTCCCGGACTTTGTCGCCATGGTCGCTCGACCCGAGTCCGGCGTTCAGCGAGGCGTAGATGCCGTCGGAGACACCGCCCTCGCGGGTGAAGAAGGCGTGGCGGATGCCGGGCAGGGCTGCCAGGGCGGGGGAGCTGACGATCATGGGGGAAGCGAAATCTGCTTCGCCTGCCGGTGTCAATTGGCCGCCGTCGGCGTCGACGTCTTTCTGCTGGGTCCGATGCCGACGCCCGCCGTCGTCACCACCATCGCCTTGAACAGGGCGCCCATTCCTGTCGGGGCCGGATCGATGAGCCGCTCCACGCCGCTGCGGACAGACTCGAAGGCGTCCGGGTTCTGCCGCACCAGCGCCTCGGCCCGCTCGCGGATGCCGAGGGAGAACAGGAGATCGCGCTGCGGGATGGCAGGTCCGGGAGAGAGACCCGCGGCACACATGTCCCGCGCCAGGGCGGCGAAATCCACATGGGCCGTGATGTCCGCCTCGCCGGGTTCCGCGAGGGGATCGACGAAACGGTGAGCCTTCACCGCCTGCAGCGTCTCGCCATGAGCGGCGTCGGCGTAGCCGTAGTCGATGAAGAGGCCGGCGAGAGGGCCCGTGCGGGCGGCCAGACTGCCCGCGAGGCTGGCGCAGGCGGGGCGGATTTCGAACACCGCGCCTGGCGACGCAGTGCGCAGGCCCTCCGGGATGATCGCCGGCGGGACGGGGTCGGGGGCGAGGCCGAAGGCGAGCGCGCCTTCCGACACGCCGATGACGCGCTCGCGCCAGCCATGTTCGGTCATGACGAACTGGCGGACCGGAAGTGCGTCGAGAAACTCGTTGGCGATGACAATGGCAGGCCCCTCCGGGATATCGGAGAGGTCACGGTGCCAGCTGACAGGCCGGACGGCACGGGCCAGCGTCTGACGCTGCCGGCTGACGAGAGTCTGCGACATCTCGACGAGATGAACGGAAATGGCCTCATGGAAGGCCGGCAGGGCGCGCATGCTGCGCAGGAGATCGGCCATCAGCGTGCCGCGCCCGGGGCCGAACTCGATCAGGCGGACCGATGCGGGGCGACCGAGAGCCTCCCATGCGGAAGCGGCCCAGACGCCGATCAGTTCGCCGAAAATCTGGCTGATCTCCGGCGCCGTGACGAAGTCGCCGTCCGCGCCGAAGGGATCGCGGCTCATGTAGTAGCCGTGGCGAGGATGGCCGAGGGCGAGTGCCATGAAGCGGTCGACGGGCATCGGCCCGTCGGTGGCGATCAGGGTCCGCAGTTCCTCGCCGAGCGGCGTCATGCGGACGCGCGCCGCGAGCGC
>CAZPMD010000044.1:25765-26155 GCA_964587395.1 uncultured Hyphomicrobiales bacterium | reverse complement strand
CGGACAGGAGCTGGCCCATGGTGGCACCGGCATAGAGGAAGCCGAGCTGCGGGTCAGGCTGGCGGAACAGTTCGCCGAAGGAACGCGCCAGCCCGTAGCCGATGCCGAAGCAGCCGGCGAGGAAGCCGGGCCGCTTCAGGCCGCCGGCGCGGGCGATGAGCAGCAGCACGACGAAGAGCAGCAGGCCCTCGGCCAAGGCCTGGTAGATCTGGCTCGGATGGCGCGGCTCCGGCCCGGCACCGGGAAAGATGATGGCCCAGGGCACGTCGGTGACGCGGCCCCAGAGCTCCGGCTTGATGAAATTGGCCAGCCTGCCGAGCGCGATGCCGATCGGCGCGACGATGGCGGCCAGGTCGATGAGCGGAAGCAGCGGCAGCGAGTTGCGGCGGG
>CAZPMD010000044.1:7798-25755 GCA_964587395.1 uncultured Hyphomicrobiales bacterium | reverse complement strand
GATCAGCAGGCCGACGACCGCGCCGACGATGCCGCCGTGGAAGGCCATGCCACCCTCCCAGACCGCGAGGATGGCGGCGGGATGGGCGAGGTAGTCGTCGAGGTTGTAGACGAAGACGAAGGCGAGCCGGCCGCCGAGGATGCCGGCGAGCGCCGCCCAGACGATGGCGTCGTCGATGACGGTGGGCGCGAAGGGCGACTTTCCAGCGGGCCAGAGCCTGTCGGTTGCGACGAGCCTCTTTGCCAGCCACCAGCCGAACAGGAAGCCGCCGATGTAGGCCAGTGCATACCAGCGGATGGCGAGCGGGCCGATTTCGATCAGGACGGGATCGATGACCGGAAAGGGCAGGGCGAGAAGCGGCATGGCGGGGATGTGCCTGCGGCGGCTCGCGAGGTCAAGGTTATGCGGTCCAGGCGCGCGTCCTCTTGCGCCATGGCGCGGCGCACCCCATACCCTGCCCCATCAGCGGAGAAGCGCCATGACCCAGACCACCGACCGCATCGCCGACGAGTTCGCCAAGTTCATGACCGACGCTGCCGGCTTCGCCCAGGGCATGAAGCGCGAGGCGGACACCTTCGTGAAGACCCAGGCCGAGCGCCTGCTGCGCGACATGGACCTCCCGAGCCGCGAGGAGTTCGAGGCCGTGCGCGACATGGCGGTGAAGGCTCGCGAGGAGAACGAGGCGCTGAAGGCGCGGATCGAGGCGCTGGAGGCTCGCCTCTCTGCGGGGTGATCCCAGGCCGGGTGCCTTGCAGGACGCCAGTGCGGATTGCAGAGAGCCAAGGGCCGGAACTGGCAGCGAGAGCCCCTCAGCCCGGCCAGCGCTGCGCCTTGGAGACCAGGAAGTCGCGGAAGACCTGCACGCGTGCGACCGACTTCAGTTCCTCAGGATAGACGAACCAGGCGTCCAGTACCGGCATTTCCTCATCGTCGAGGATCTGCACGAGGCCCGAGCCGTCGCGGATAAGATAGTCCGGGAGCACGGCGACGCCGATGCCATTCTCGACCGCCGCCACCAGGCCCGAAATGTTGTTGATGGTCATGGCGAAGGAGCGCGGTGTCATGCCGTTGCGGCCGGCTGTCGAGAGCCAGGTGACATTCTGCATGTAGTTCGGGGCGCGACCGCCGAAGGCGAGGATGCGGTGGCCGTCGAGTTCGGTGGCGTTCTTCGGCGAACCGTGGCGCTTCAGATAGTCGGACGAGGCGAAGGCGTGGAACTTGATCTGGAACAGCTTGCGCTGGATCAGGTCCGGCTGCACCGGCTGGCGCACGCGGATGCCGACGTCCGCCTCGCGCATCGACAGGTCGAGTTCCTCGTCGGTGAGGATCATCTTGATTTGGATGTCGGGATAGAGGTCAAGGAACTCGCCGAGGCGCGGAGCGAGCCAGGCCGTGCCGAGGCCGACGGTCGTCGTCACCTTCAGCTCGCCGTTCGGTCGCTCCTTGGAATCGGTCAGTTTGATCTTGGCGCTCTCGAGCTTCATCAGCACGTCTTGCGCCGTGTGGTAGAGAAGCTCGCCCTGCTCGGTCAGCACCAGACCGCGGGCGTGGCGATGGAACAGGGGAACCTTCAGGTCCTGCTCCAGCGATGACACCTGGCGCGACACGGCCGATTGCGACAGGCCGAGCGTGTCGGCCGCATGCGTGAAGCTGCCCGCTGCCGCAGCGGCGTGAAAAATCCTCAGCTTGTCCCAGTCCATCGGTGTCTCCCGGAGCCGGCTGCGTTGTCCGCTTTATTCTGCGGCTTGGCGGATCGTCGCGTGGTGGGCGAGAAACCGTTCGGCTTCGAGGGCGGCCATGCATCCCATGCCGGCGGCGGTGACCGCCTGGCGGTAGATGTCGTCGGTGACGTCACCGGCGGCGAAGACGCCGGGAACGTCGGTGGCGGTGGAATCGGGGGCGGTCCACAGGTAACCCGACGGCTTCTGCCGCAGTTGACCCTGGAAGAGCTCGACGGCTGGGGCATGGCCAATGGCGATGAAGACGCCGTCGGCGGCGCGCTCCTGCGTCTCGCCGGTCTTGACGTTCTTCAGACGGACGCGGGTCACCGCCATCGGGTCCTCGCGGCCGATGATCTCGTCCAGCGCCGAATCCCAGATCACCTCGATCTTGGGATGGGCGAAGAGACGCTCCTGCAGGATGCGCTCGGCTTTGAAGGCGTCGCGGCGGTGAACCACCGTCACCTTCGAGGCGAAATTGGTCAGGAACAGCGCCTCCTCGACCGCGGTGTTGCCGCCGCCGACGACCAGGACTTCCTTGTTCCGGTAGAAGAAGCCGTCACAGGTGGCGCAGGCCGAGACGCCGAAGCCGCGGAACTTCTGCTCGGAGGGCAGGTCGAGCCACTTCGCCTGGGCGCCGGTGCAGACGATCAGCACCTCGGCCTCGTAGACATCGCCGGATTCGCACGCGATGCGGAAGGGTCGCTGCTTGAGGTCCACCTTCGCGACATGGTCCGAGACGACCCGGGTGCCGACATGGGCCGCCTGCTTCTCCATCTGCTCCATCAGCCAGGGGCCCTGGATGACGTCGGCGAAGCCAGGATAGTTCTCGACGTCCGTGGTGATGGTGAGCTGGCCCCCGGGCTGGATGCCCTGGATCAGCACCGGCTTCAGCATGGCCCGCGCGGCGTAGATGGCAGCAGTGTAGCCGGCCGGGCCGGAACCTATGATGACGACGCGCTCGTGGTGGATGCCCATGATGGTCCGGCCGGGAAACGGGGAGGAGAGAAAGCCCTCTCACGGCCAATAATCTGGAGCAGCTATGCGCATGGCGCAAGGCTCATTCCACGCACTTCTTCATCTTGTCGACGAAATGCGTTGATGGAAAATGTCACAGATCGGAATGGATCGCATCGCTTGTCGATACAGTGCTAGCGTTCTGCGATGCGATAGAGGTCGTTTACGCGGCCTTGCCGGTGATGAATCGGATGAGCTTCTTCAGCCGGCTCGATCGCGCGTGCCGACCCTGCTCGTGGTCGACGACCGCCTGGCTTGTCACCCAGTTCATCTGGATGGCGCGGCGCTTGCCGGCAAAGGGCTCATGGCCGTGCCAGGACTTGTCTGAGCGCTTGAAGATCAGCAGCGTGCCACCATTCGGCGGGATCTCCGCGACATGGTCGTTGAGGTCCGTGCCGCTGCGCAGGATGCGCAGGCGCCCGCCATCGGCGTCCCAGTCATCGTTCATGTAGAGCAGGACGGTGATGATCTTGGTCTCGGAATCGGTGTGGATCTTGCCGTCCGTGGCGCGGGTGTAGCCGCGGACCGTATACATCGTCGGCCGGCCCGTCAGGTCGATGCGGAACTTGTCCTCGACGATTGTCCGGAACGGTTCCTGGTCGAGCTCGTCCATCAGCGCCTTGAAGTCACCGCGGATGTCGAGGACCGAGGGCGGATGCGATCCGGGGCCCGGAACATCAGGATAATCCTTCAGGATGTCCTGTAGCCGGTCGGCCTTCACGAAATTCGGCACCACCACATAGTCATAGGGGTTGGTCTGCAGGGGCGTCGACCGAAGGCGGTCGAGATCGATCAAGCTCATGGGGAGGGTCGCTCTAGTCTGGTGGAACGGCCGAGTCAGGATAGGCGTCTGGCCCTATTGTGTAAAGTTTTGCCCGGTGCAATAACGCTAAATCTCCGTCTCCCGAAGGTTCTGCAGGCCAGTTCCGGTCGGGCGTTTTGGCCCTCCGTGACCTCTCGACGATGGTTTTCGCGTCTCACGCTTTTATTGTGTTTCTATCGGTAACGCTGTGCGTTTATGCAATCACTGCGTCCCGTTGGCCGGCGTTTTCTCCCTATTTGCTGATCGCGGCGTCACTGTTTTTCTATGGCTTTTGGAGCGTTTCACACTTGGTGCTGTTTTTGGCATCGATTTGCGCCAATTACCTGGCCGGGCAAGCGATACGCACCCGTATTGGTCGACCAGAAGGCAAGCTGATCCTCGTACTGGGCCTAAGCGCAAACATCGCGCTCATTGGTTACTACAAGTACGCGATATTTTTGCTGGCGACCGCATCAAGCGTCACCGGACTGAACACGCCGGTTCTCGACATTATCATGCCGATTGGCATTTCCTTCTTCACATTTCAGCAAATCGCATTTCTCGTTGATACATGGCGTGGCAAGGTCGTCGGCCACAGCTTTCGTGACTACGTGTTTTTTGTCTCTTTCTTTCCTCAGCTTATCGCAGGACCGATCGTCTCGCAGTCGGACCTGTTTCCTCAAACGATTGGTCGCAGCGACTGGCGGTTGAAACCAGAGCAGCTTGTCGTCGGAATTTCACTATTCGCTGTCGGATTGTTCAAAAAGACGGTCATCATCGATCCGTTCGTGCCTTACATCGACGCCATCTACCAGACGGCTGCAGCAGGACAGCCGGTTGCAACCGCCGACGCCTGGTTGGCCGCGTTTGGTTACTCCTTTCAGATCTATTTCGACTTTTCAGCTTACTCCGATATGGCGATCGGTTTGGCCTTCATGTTCGGCATTCGCCTGCCGATCAATTTCTACTCACCCTACAAGGCGGTCGACATCCGGGACTTCTGGCGGCGATGGCACATGACGCTGTCCCGCTTTCTGCGTGACTATCTCTACATCCCCTTCGGCGGCAGCAGGCGGGGGCTCGCGCACACCGTAATGGCGGTCATCGTCACCATGACGATCGGTGGCTTGTGGCATGGCGCAGGATGGACCTTCATCCTGTGGGGGCTCGTCCACGGCCTGTTCCTCGCCTTCAACCATCTCATGCGGCATCTGCGCCAACGGCGGACGGGAGTGGCCGATGCCACCTGGCAGGCAACGCCTCTCGGTCACGCGCTGTCAGTGGCCGTCACCTTCCTCGCGGTGACCCTCGCCTGGGTCTATTTTCGCTCCCCCGATGTCGCGACTGCCCATCGCATGTTTGCTGCCATGGCAGGCCTGACCGATGCCTCATATCAGCACCTCCTTGGTCGCGGGCTGATTCCGCTTATCCCGCTCTGGCTGTTCATCGTGATGGTGCTGCCGAACACGACCGAGATGTTCCGTCGGGCGCGTCCTTACCTCGCTATCCGGGAGCACCTGGGGTCGTTGCCGACAGGCCCCTTCGATCGCCTTATGCTCTTCAGGCAAAACTGGCGGTGGGCGATCGGCTCGGGACTGGTGCTGGCCACAGCGTGGTTCGCCCTGTCGAACCTCACGCCCTTCATATACTTCCAGTTCTGAAGCTCCCATGTTCAGCCGCGTTTGGTTCGCCATCCACCGACCAGTCTCGACGACACTGTTCCTGCGGGTCTTCGCGGGGACAGTGGCACTGATCGCTGTTTCGGTGGCGGGGATCAATCTCGCGGCCTTCCGGCTCATGCTGCGGCCCGAGAATCAATCGGCGGTCCAGCTCATTTCAGGCTTCGAGCGCACCTACAAGCCGATTCTGTTCGACCATATCGAACCCGAAATCGCGGTCTTCGGCTTTTCCCATGCGCGCGACGCGTTTGATCCGATTGACCTGCAGGCCTTGAGCGGTCTTCGCGCCTTCAACATGGGTATGTCTGGCGGTACGGCTTACGAGACCCGTCGTATGGCCCAATCCGCCTCGGCTGCCGGCACGCTCCGCCATGCGCTTGTCAACCTGAACGGCATGTATGGGGGCGCTGGTGCACTGCGCGTTCAGTACGGTTTCGATGAGCGTCTCTTGAGGGTCGATGCCGGTGGCGGGCCGACCGGTTCGGTCGCGCTCAATCGGGCCATCGCGGTCACGCTGTCGGGTGCGGCCATCGGTACCAACGCGACCGTGCTGCTGGCCCTCGCGCAGATCGGATCGGGTACCCCCAAGGAAGACGTGCTTGCAGCCTATGACCGTTTCGATTTTTCGCGGCGCGGGGAATGGGTGGCAGCGGCGCGTGATCGCATTCTCAACGGGAGGTCATGGGGCGAGCGTGAGCCCCAAGGCTTTCGCAAGCGGGGCGAGGAGAAGGGGGCGCTCGACGATCTGGAGATCACCGTCAAGGCGCTTTGTTCTGCCGGCGTCGCGGTCCATGCCTACTTCACCCCCTACCATGTCCTTAACTCGGCCTGCACGCCCGATGCCACAAGGGAGGTCATGGTCCATGATGTCCTGACCAGGCTGCGTGACGCCTGTCCCGCCGGCCTGACCTTCCACAGCTTCGACTATCCAAATCGCATCACCCTTGAGGGCGTGCTTGATGCGCGGGGCCAGAGCGACCTTTATCGACGTGATCTTCACCCGCGTCCGACGCTCGGACGCATCATCGCTGCTCGCATACTCAACAGACCCCCGGTTCCAGGCAGCTTAGATCCCGGTTCGGATTTCGGCATCGACCTGCTCACCTTGGACCGGTCACAGGCCGAGGCCTGGATGGCCGAGCGAAAGCGCCGCTGCATTGGCGAATGGAGCGAATCCGGACGGGCCGCCCTGCGTTGACCGGTCATGACATCCGGAACATGTGCGTCGCGAAAGAATATTGCGCGGAATCGCGGCGCTGTGTTAGCGATCCCTCAGCACGGAGAGATCAGTGAAGGCCCGCCTGGACGCCATCGACTGGAAGATTCTGAGGGAGCTCCAGGCCGACGGGCGGATGACCAATGTGGAACTGGCCAGCCGCGTCGGGATTTCGGCGCCGCCCTGCCTCAGGCGCGTGCGCGCGCTGGAGGAGATGGGCATCATCCGCGGCTACCGCGCCCTGCTGGCCGGCGAGAAGCTCGGCTATGGCGTGACCGTCTTCGCCATGGTGCATCTGGCGAGCCAGGCGGAGGCGGATCTCAATGCCTTTTCCGAAAGGGTGCGGCACTGGCCTGTCGTCCGCGAGTGTCACACGGTCTCCGGCGACTTTGATTTCGTCATGAAATGCGTCGCGCCGGATCTGGCCAGCGTGCAGCACTTCGTCTCCGAACTGACGGCGACGCCCAATGTGCGCAACGTCCGGACCGTCCTCACGCTCGGGCAGGTCAAGGACGAGGCCGGGGTGCCGCTCGAGATTGCCCCGGCCGACTGAGCGGCAGGCGACCGGGATCGCCGAGGCAGAATCTGCATGACGACGCTTTCCACCCTTGCTCCTGTCCGTTGCCCGGAAACCCTGCCGGACGGAACCATGTCCTTGCTGGAATGGGGCGCGGGTGAACGTCCACTCGACCTCGTGTTCCTCCACGCCACCGGCTTCAATGCGCAGACCTACGTGCCGTTGCTGGCGCCGCTCGCTTCGGAGTACCGGATCGTGGCGCTCGATCAGCGCGGGCACGGACTGACGCGTCTGCCGACGGATCCGGACGGCCTGGTGGACTGGTGGCCCTATGCCCGCGACCTGATCCTGCTTCTCGACCGCTGGGTGCCCGAGGGCGCGCCGCCCGTCGTTCTGGCCGGCCATTCGATGGGCGGAATCGTGGCGCTGCTCGCCGCATCAGTGCGCCCGCGCGCGGTGAGGGGGCTCGTGCTGCTCGACCCGGTCCTGATGCCGACGGCCATGCGCCTCGCGCTCTTCACGCCGTGGGGCCGGGCCAGGGCGCGTCGCTTCGGCCTTGCCGTCGGCGCGGCGAAACGGCGACCGGTTTTTCCCTCCAGGGAGGAGGCCCTCGCCACCTATCGTACGCGCAAGGCCTTCTCCACCTGGCAGCCGGGATTCCTCGAGGGCTACGTCGAGGGCGGCTTCGTCGACGATCCCGAGGGCGTTCGCCTGGGCTGTCCGCCGGCCTGGGAGTCGGCCACCTTCGCCGCCCATCGCCATCGCTCCTGGGCGGCGCTGCGGCGGTTGCGGATGCCAGTGCATCTGATCGCCGCGGGCGAGGGGTCGACCGTGGTCGGCGGCCTCGCGAAGATCCGGCGTGTCGCGCCGGCCGCCGTCGCGGAGGCGCTGCCCGGCACCACCCACTTCTTCCCGATGGAACGACCGGACCACGTGCGCGCCGTCATCGCCGATATGCTCGCGAAGACGTGAATGGATTCAGCGGGATGTGATCGCGGGCTTCGCAAGTCGGACACTTTTGCGGCGTAGAAGACCGTCGCAGATGTCAGGCGCTGGCATCGCATCCTTTCCTCCTCACATCCGGCCTCGATGTCCGCTCCGATTGCCCTTCGCTCCTGGTTCCTGTTTGGCGCCGTGCCGGCCTCGCCCGTGCGCGTCGAGCGGGACGTGCGCGTCGACATCTTCCGCGGCCTGTCGCTGCTCATCATCTTCATCGACCATGTCGCCGGCAACGTGCTGACACGGATCACGCCGACGTCGATGGGCTTTTCCGACGCGGCCGAGTACTTCGTGCTGCTTGCCGGCTTCTCGGCGGCTCTCGCCTATGGTTCGGTGATCGACCGACGCAGCCTGGTCACCGGCGCGGCGCAGGTCGTCGCACGCATCTGGAAGCTCTATCTCGCCCATCTCGGCCTGTTCGTGTTCACCGCGGTGGCCGTGGCCTTCATGGCGGTCCGCTTCGGCAACCCGCTCTACTACGAACACGTGGCAATCCTGCCCCTGTTCCAGGATCCGGCGACGACGCTGTTGCATACGGCGGCGCTGATCTTCCTACCGAACTATCTCGACATCCTGCCCCTCTACATCGTGCTGCTGGCGATGCTGCCTCTCCTGTGGGTGATGGCGCGGATCGCACCGGTGCTGGCGCTCGCGGCCTCGGCGGGCCTCTATGCTGGGAGCTGGTGGTTTGAGCTGGCCCTGCCGAACATGTCGACGGGCGGCTCCTGGTTCTTCAATCCCTTCGCCTGGCAGCTGCTGTTCACCGTCGGCATGATCACCGGTCATGGAGCGCTGCGCGGCGTCGCGCTGCCGCGCGCTCCGTGGATCACTGTGGTAGCGGTGGCCATCGTGCTGTTCGGTCTCGTCAGCGCCGCGCCCTGGGCGGTCATCGCCGGCTTCGAGGGGCTGATCCTGCCTGACGCGTGGCGCCTCGATCTCGACAAGACCAACCTGTCTCTGTGGCGGCTGGCCCATGCTCTGTCGCTCGCCTATCTCGTCGCCGCCCATGTACCGAGGACCGCCGCCTGGCTGAGCTCGGCGGGCGCACGGCTTCTCGAGCAGGCCGGCCGGCATTCGCTCCCGCTGTTCTGCTTCGGCGTGATCCTCTCGCTGCTCGGAACCTTCGCCTTCACCGAGATCGGCCGCGGGCCGCTGATGCAGATCGCCGTGAACGCAACCGGAATTGCCCTCTTGCTTGCCACGGCGCAGATGCTTGAATGGTATCGGAAAGCGGTTGCCAAGGTGCCGGCCAAGAGCCAGCCCGGCGCCAGCGAGGTGAAGGCGGCGTAATGCGGAACCGGTCGATCCGGCTCGCCTGGGCGAGCGTCGTGATGCTTGCTGCCGCGGGCATGGCCGCCCGTGCATCGGAGCCGCGCGCGCCGTTCGATCCGGGTTGCACCGTCGCGCGCGAGGTGCGCAGCTTCGACGGGGATCTTCCGCAGGCGCGGACCGCCATCGCCGCTGGCCAGAAGCTGACCGTCGTCGCCCTCGGCTCCTCCTCCACCCTGGGAAGCGGTGCCTCGTCCGACGGGAGGACCTATCCTGCGGTAATGCGCGAGGAGTTGGTCAGGCGGCTCCCGGGCCATGAGATCGAGGTGACCAATGCCGGCATCGGCGGCAACTCGGCGCACCAGATGTACCAGCGCATCGATGCCGACGTGCTGCAGGAGCAGCCCCGCCTGGTCATCTGGCAGACCGGTGTGCACGACGCGATCAACGACATCGGCATCGAGAAGTTCAAGCGCATCCTGCGCAAGGGCATCGCCCAACTGCGCGAGGGTGGCGCGGATGTGGTGCTGATGGACCAGTTCCCGCTGCCCCGCCCCGAGCGTTTCCCGTCGTTCGCCGCCTATGTCGCCGCGCTCCACGAGGTGGCCACCGAGACGGCAACGCCGGTGTTCCGGCGCTATGCGATGCTGGAAGTCCTTCTGGCCGAACGGCGCCTGAAGCCGGAGGAGCTATTGCCGATGGGCAGCCAGCATCTCGTCGATGCGAGCTACTACTGCGTCGGCGTCAATCTGGCGCGCACGCTCGCCGAGAAGCTGTCGCCCCGGGCCGTGCCGGGGCAATAGGCGCCGCTCAGGCGAGCGGCAGGCTCATTCTGACGACGAAGCCCGCGGGGCTGCCGTCGGCGAAAGTGATCGCGCCGTCATGGGCCTCGATGATCGACCGGGCAATGGTCAGACCGAGGCCAAAGCCGTCGGTCTCGTTCATGGTCCGGGCGACCTCGCCCCGCACGAAGGGCTCCAGCACGGCGGCGCGCATCTCATGCGGAATGCCCGGCCCACGGTCCGCCACCTCGATCACCGCCCGATCGCCCTCGCGGCGCAGCGAGAGGGACGCTCCCCCACCATACTTGATCGCATTGTCGACGATGTTGGTGATCGCCCGCTCGAGTTCCAGCGCACGGCCGCGGATCGCCAGACGGGCCGACGCGGCCATCCCGACCGGCTTGCCGATGTCGGCATAGCCGTCGGCAATGGTCTGCAGCAGGCTCTGCAGGTCGAGAGTGCTCGATGCCTCATCGCCGCGACCATCGCGCAGGTGGGTGAGGGCGCTCTGGACCAGGGCGGCCATCTGGTCGAGATCGGCCATCATCCGTGCCTTTTCCGGACTATCGTCGAGAAGCTCGGCGCGCAGACGCAGGCGCGTGATGGGCGTGCGCAGGTCGTGGCCGACGGCGGCGAGCGTTCGCGTGCGGTCGTCCATCAGCCGGCTGATGCGCTCCTGCATGCGGTTGAAGGCGCGGGCGAGGGTGCGGATCTCGCGCGGACCGGCCTCGGGGAGTGGGCTGAAGGTCTGTCCGGGGCCATAGGCCTCGACCTGGGCTTCGATGGCGCGCAGCGGCTTGGTCAGGGCCAGCACCGCCCAGGTCCCCAGCAGCACGGCGCTGATGGCGATGAAGCCGATCGTCAGGGCCAGAGGGCCGCCGGGCGGCGGAGACGGGCGGGGCGACGACAGCAACAGCATTGCGCCGTCCCTGAGACGGACGAGCAGACCGGCATCGCCCGGGTCCGGTCCGGCGACGTCGCCGCGGAGGGAGGAAACCGAGAAGCCCGTCCCCAGGAGACGCGCCAGGTGGCGCGCGTCCGGAGCAGGTCGCGTCTCCTCGTGGAACGTCGCGCCGGCGGATGCCAGGGCGACGCGAAACTCCGGAAAGGCGTCGCGAACGACTCCGAGCAGGGCAGGACGCTGGAGCGGTCCGGCCCGGTCGAGCAGCTCGACGACCGCAGCCTGGCGGCCCGTCGTCTCTGCCGGATGCGGGCGCGAGCCCGTGCTGGCGACGATGAACGACAGGGTCAGGACGGCATGGATCGCCAGGATGGCGACGATGACGAGGATGACGAGCTGGCCGGCGATCCCCGGCGGCCAGGCCCGCTTCCAGCCCGTGCGCCTGCTGTTGTCCGTCATGACGCCGCGACGTCCGGCGTGAACATGTAGCCGCCGGACCGGATGGTCCTGATGAGATCGGGACGCTGCGGATCGGTCTCGATCTTGCGTCGCAAACGCACCACGAGAATGTCGATGCTGCGTTCGTTGGGGCCGGCAGCGCGGCCCTGGGTCAGGTCGAGCAGCTGGTCACGGCTGAGCAGCCGCCCGGGCCGCTGGCAGAAGACGCGCAGCAGGTCGAGCTCGCCGTCGGTGACCGACACCTGGGCGCCGGCAGGATCGGTGAGCCGGCGCCGCAGGGCATCGAGCGTCCAGCCGTGGAAGCGGAACGTATGCACGGCATCGGCGACGACGTCCTCCTGGGCACCGGACGAGCGGCGCAGGACGGCGCGCACCCTGGCGAGTAACTCGCGGGTGGCGAAGGGCTTGACCAGATAGTCGTCGGCGCCGAGTTCGAGACCAAGCACCCGGTCGAGCTCCTCGCCCCGCGCCGAGACCATGATGATGGGCAGCCTGGAACGGGCGCGCAGGCGTCGGCAGATCGACAGTCCGTCCTCATGCGGCAGCATGACGTCGAGGACGATCAGGTCGATGCGGCTGTCGGCGAGGATCCGGTCCATCTCCCGGCCGTCGCCGGCTGTCGAGACTCGGAACTCGCTGGACTTCAGCAGACGGGCGATGAGGCCGCGAATGTCGCGATCGTCCTCGACGACCAGGATGTGTGGTTCGGATGACATCGGGGCACAGATAGGCGAGGGCGGCGTCAGCGCGAACATGAAAATTGTTTCTCTGTGTTTCGCATGCCGCCGACGGAAACGGAACGAAACCGAGCGGCCCGGGACGCTAAGGGCTCGTTAATCATCCCGGCGCGTCGTGGGTCCTGTCAGTCCAGTCCCGTCACCGCCACTTGAGGAGGTTCCCCATGACGACGACGATCTCATCGTCCTCTTTCCACTCGCAAAGGCTGTCGCCGCGCGAGATGCTGCAGAATACGCTGGCGTCGCAGGTTTCGACCGGCGAGGTATCGGCGTCCGACCAGAACGCCCTGTCGAGCGCGCTGGACGCCATCGACCAGGCGATGAAGGCCGAACGTGGCTCGTTCTCATCGACGCGCACCGCCCCGCCGAGCCCGGACGAGGCCAGGGCCAGGATCGACAGCCTGATCGCCGAACAGGTCGAGGCCGGCACCCTGACCGAGGACCAGGCCGCGGAGCTCAAGGAAATCTTCTCGGAGACCTTCGCGCAGGGACCTGGCGGCGGTCGTGGTCCCGGCGGCCCGCCTCCCGGCCCGCCTCCGGGACAGGAGGGCGAGAGCAGCAGCACGACCAGCTTCACCATCACCACGAACGATTCGGCGGTCAGCACGGCGCTGCAGGACTTCCTCAAGCAGCTCCAGGAGAAGCTCGGCTCGGGGTATGGCACCTCGGGGCAGTCGACCGCCGGCTCTTCATCCTCCCTCCTGTTCGACGTCTCGGCCTGAGGCAAGGAAACGGCCACTCCGCCTGATGTCTGGCCGCCGCGAAGACCCCCGCGGCGGCCATTCCTCGTCCGGCCGAACGGAACCTGTTGGTGGCGACACCGCCGCGGCTTCCCATCGGCGGGAAAGCCGTCTATAGGGGCCGCTTAATCACGCGACCCGACTGTCAGGGTATGCGGTTGCGGGAGGCTGGCTCGATACGGGTCCGGCCTCTTTTTTTGCGCCGCACGTCCCCTGCGACACGAACGAGCCTCAAAAGGGCCGGAGCCCCATGCCGAAACGCACCGACATCTCCTCCATCCTGATCATCGGCGCGGGGCCGATCGTCATCGGCCAGGCCTGCGAGTTCGACTACTCCGGCACGCAGGCGGTCAAGGCGCTGAAGGAGGAGGGCTACCGGATCGTGCTGGTGAACTCCAACCCGGCGACGATCATGACCGATCCGAACCTGGCGGATGCCACCTATATCGAGCCGATCACGCCGGAGATCGTCGCAAAGATCATCGAGAAGGAGCGCAACGTCGTTCCCGGCGGCTTCGCCCTGCTGCCGACCATGGGCGGCCAGACGGCGCTGAACACGGCGCTGAAGCTTGAGGAGATGGGCGTCCTGGCGAAGTTCGACGTCGAGATGATCGGCGCCAAGGCCGACGCCATCGACAAGGCGGAGAACCGCGAACGCTTCCGCCAGGCCATGACCAAGATCGGCCTGCAGACGCCGAAGAGCCATGTCGTGCAGTCGCTGGGCGCTGCCCTCGACGTGCTCGACGACATCGGCCTGCCGGCGATCATCCGCCCGTCCTTCACCATGGGCGGTTCGGGCGGCGGCATCGCCTATAACAAGGCCGAGTTCATCGAGATCGTCGAGCGCGGCCTCGACGCCTCGCCGACCACCGAGGTGCTGGTCGAGGAATCGGTGCTCGGCTGGAAGGAGTTCGAGATGGAGGTGGTCCGCGACCGCGCGGACAACGCCATCATCGTCTGCTCCATCGAGAACGTCGATCCGATGGGCGTCCACACCGGCGATTCGATCACCATCGCGCCGGCGCTGACCCTGACCGACAAGGAATACCAGATGATGCGCGACGCCTCGATCCGCGTGCTGCGCGAGATCGGGGTGGAGACCGGCGGCTCGAACGTCCAGTTCGCCGTCAACCCGGCAGATGGCCGCCTCGTCGTCATCGAGATGAATCCGCGCGTGTCGCGTTCCTCGGCGCTCGCCTCCAAGGCGACCGGCTTCCCCATCGCCAAGGTCGCCGCCAAGCTCGCCGTCGGCTACACGCTGGACGAGGTGAAGAACGACATCACCGGCGGCGCGACGCCGGCCTCGTTCGAGCCGACGATCGACTACATCGTCACCAAGGTGCCGCGCTTCGCCTTCGAGAAGTTCCCCGGCGCCGATCCGGTGCTCACCACGTCGATGAAGTCGGTGGGCGAGGTCATGGCCATCGGCCGCACCTTCCAGGAATCGCTGCAGAAGGCCATGCGCGGCCTGGAGACCGGTCTCACCGGCCTCGACGAGATCGAGATCGAGGGCCTCGGCAAGGGCGACGACAAGAACGCCATCCGCGCCGCGCTCGGCACGCCGACGCCTGACCGTCTCCTGAAGGTGGTGCAGGCCATGCGCCTCGGCATCTCCAACGAGGAGATCCATTCCTACTGCCGCATCGACCCGTGGTTCCTCGAGCAGATCCGCGGCATCGTCGACATGGAGGCCGAGGTGCGCGCCAAGGGCGTGCCGACGACGGCCGGCGCGTTGCGCCGCCTCAAGGCCATGGGCTTTTCCGATGCGCGGCTCGCCGTGCTGGCCGACAAGACCGAGGCCGAGGTTTCCAAGGCGCGCCGTGCGCTCGGCGTGCGGCCTGCCTACAAGCGCATCGACACCTGCGCCGCCGAGTTCGCCTCACCGACGGCCTATATGTACTCGACCTACGAAGCGCCCTTCGCCGGCGCGCTTGCCGACGAGGCCAGGCCCACGGATCGCGAGAAGATCGTCATCCTCGGCGGCGGCCCGAACCGCATCGGCCAGGGCATCGAGTTCGATTATTGCTGCTGCCATGCCTGCTTCGCGCTCTCGGATGCCGGTTTCGAGACGATCATGATCAACTGCAACCCGGAAACGGTGTCGACCGACTACGACACCTCGGACCGGCTGTATTTCGAGAGCCTGACCGCCGAGGACGTGCTCGAGATCCTCGAGCGCGAGAAGACCAACGGCACGCTGAAGGGCGTCATCGTCCAGTTCGGCGGCCAGACGCCGCTGAAGCTCGCCCGTGCGCTGGAGGAGGCGGACATCCCGATCCTCGGGACCTCGCCGGACGCCATCGACCTCGCCGAGGACCGTGACCGGTTCAAGCGACTGCTCGACAAGCTCGGCCTCAAACAGCCGAAGAACGGCATCGCCTATTCGGTCGAGCAGGCCCGCCTGATCGCCGGTGAGCTCGGCTATCCGCTTGTCGTGCGCCCGTCCTACGTGCTGGGCGGCCGCGCCATGCAGATCATCCGCGAGGAGGGCCAGCTCGGCGACTACCTCCTTGGCACCCTGCCGGAACTCGTCCCGGCCGACGTCAAGGCGCGCTATCCCAACGACAAGACGGGCCAGATCAACACCGTCCTCGGCAAGAACCCGCTGCTGTTCGACCGCTACCTGTCGGACGCGATCGAGGTGGACGTCGACTGCCTCGCCGATGGCAAGACCTCCTTCGTCGCCGGAATCATGGAGCACATCGAGGAGGCCGGCATCCATTCGGGCGACTCGGCCTGCTGCCGCCCTATTCGCTGTCGGCGGAGACGATTGCGGAACTGGAGCGCCAGACCAAGGCGCTCGCCATCGCCCTCGACGTCGGCGGCCTGATGAACGTCCAGTACGCACTGAAGGACGGCGATGTCTATGTGCTCGAGGTCAACCCGCGCGCCTCGCGCACGGTGCCCTTCGTCGCTAAGGTCATCGGCGAGCCGATCGCCAAGATCGCCTCGCGCATCATGGCGGGCGAGAGCCTGGAGAGCTTCGGCCTCAAGCCGAAGACGCTCGGCCATATGGGTGTGAAGGAGGCGGTGTTCCCCTTCGCCCGGTTCCCCGGCGTGGACGTGCTGCTCGGGCCGGAGATGCGCTCCACCGGCGAGGTCATGGGCCTCGACCGGACCTTCGCGACCGCCTTCGCCAAGAGCCAGCTCGGTGCAGGGGTCATCGTCCCGACCGCGGGCACGGTCTTCGTCTCGGTGCGCGACGACGACAAGCCGCGCATCCTGGAGGCGATCCGTTCGCTGCACAGCCTCGGGTTCAAGATCATCGCCACCTCGGGCAACCAGCGCTATCTGGTCGAGGAAGGCGTGCCCTGCGGAAAGATCAACAAGGTGCTCGAAGGACGCCCGCATATCGTCGACGCGATCAAGAACGGCGAGGTGCAACTGGTCTTCAACACGACGGAGGGCGCCCAGGCGCTTTCGGACTCGCGGTCGCTCCGCCGCGCGGCCCTCTTGCAGAAGGTTCCCTATTACACCACTCTTGCAGGGGCTGTTGCCGCCGCGCAGGGGATCAAGGCCTATCTCGAGGGGGACCTTGAGGTGCGCGCGCTGCAGAGCTATTTCGGCAATTCCTGATCTTCGGGTCCTGCCGAAACCGCGTTTCGTATCCACCATGAAGGTTCGCGGGGCCGGCGTCCTCGGCTCCCGATCCTCTATTCGTCGTTGAAAGGTCAGGGCGAGCATCATGGAAAAGGTTCCAATGACCGTCGGCGGTTTCGCCAAGCTCGAAGCCGAGCTGAAGGAGCGCCAGCAGGTGGAGCGCCCGCGCATCATCGCGGCGATTTCGGAGGCCCGTTCGCACGGCGACCTGTCCGAAAATGCCGAGTATCACTCCGCCAAGGAGCAGCAATCGCTCAACGAGGGACGCATCGCCGAGCTTGAGAGCCTGATTGCGCGCGCCGAGGTGATCGACGTGACGAAGCTCTCCGGCAACACGGTGAAGTTCGGCGCCACGGTGAAACTCGTCAACGAGGACACCGAGGAGGAGCGCGTCTGGCAGATCGTCGGCGACAGCGAGGCCGACGCCAAGGCCGGTCGCATCTCCATTTCCTCGCCGCTGGCGCGCGCGCTGATCGGCAAGAGCGCCGGCACGAGCGTCGAGGTGAATACGCCCAAGGGCGCCCAGAGCTACGAGGTGCTGGAAATCCGCTGGGGCTGAGGCCGCGTTTCACGTTCCGAACCGAATGCGGCGCCTTCCCGGGCGCCGTCTTCGTTTGTGGGGGCGGGCGTGCTGAAACGAAGGCGCGGGCCGATCGGGATCGTTCTGAAACGCCCGGGCGACAGTGTGAGGGTCTGTTCAAACGGGAGCCTGAACCATGACCCTCGTTCTCGCCCGACGCGACGCCCTCCGCGGGGCGCTTCTTGCCATGGCCGCCAGCGTCAGCGCACCGGCCTTCGCCCAGGACCGGCCCGCGCCCGATGCCGCACTGCAGGCGGCGATCGCCAAGTCCAACGCCTATACCTCGCTGCTGAACCGCACCCTGCGCGCTGTCGAATCCTGGGACCGCTATCGAAGCTGGGTGAACATGCAGCGCGGCCCGACCGGCCGTGAACGCTACATCGTCTATGGCCTGTACAGCCTCTACGATGTTCGCGGCGAGATCGAGAAGGCCGAGCAGGCGGTGACGCAGGAGCCGTCGCTGCCGGATCTCGACGATGCGATGCGGCGCTACATCCAGTCCTACCGGACTCTCGCGCCGCTGATCACCCGCGCCAATGTCTACTACGAGCGCAAGGACTATCAGGACGATGGCGCGGCGCTCGGCCGGGAACTGCACCGCGAGATGGTGCCGGCCGCCGAGGCCTTCCTGAAGGACCGCGCCGATGTCGATCGCGCCATGCGCACCTTGCGCGCCGACCTGAACAGCCGCGAGCTGGCCGACATCGAGCGCCGTGAAGGCCGCTCGGCACGATGGAATGTCCGCAACGTCATGATCGCGGCGCGCGGGGTCATGGACGTCATGCCTTCGAACGAGCGGCCAGTGGTGGACATGGCGGCCTTCGACGAGGCGATCCAGCGCTATGCGGCGGCCCTGCGTGAGCTGGACAAACTGAAGGAAACCGACCCGGACGGCGCCTCGATCCTCGATAGCCAGGCCGGGTCCTGGCTCGGGTCGCTGC
>CAZPMD010000044.1:0-7788 GCA_964587395.1 uncultured Hyphomicrobiales bacterium | reverse complement strand
CCAGAAGCTTGGCCGGGCGCGCGGTGACGCCCGACGCGCCGGAGGCCACGAGCGCACCTGGATCGTCAACAACTACAACATGATGGTGAGCATGTCGGAGACGCGGCTGCGCATGCGCCGTTGAAGGGCTGCGCGTACCCTCACGAAGGCTTGAGTGATGCGGGCTGGTCTGTTCGTGCCGGTTTTGCGTTGATGGGGCATCGGTCACAACACGGAGCGTTGCGATGTTCACCAGGCGTCATCTCCTCGCCGCAGCCGGCGCAGTCTGCGCCGTCCCCCTGGCGGCGGAAGCCCATCATGGCTGGGGCGGCTTCGACCGGGAGAAGGTGCTCGACCATTCCGGTCCGGTGTCGCGGTCGACCTATGCCAATCCGCACGGCACGCTCTACATGGTCAAGGACGGCCAGGAACTGACGATCGAACTCGCGCCGACCTCGCGCATGCAAGCCCGCGGCCTGTCCGCCGAGGATGTGGCGCCGGGCAAGACGGTCCGCGTCTATGCCTATCAGAACCGCGGCAACCCGAACGTCTACCGCGCCGAATGGGTCGAGGTCGCGGGACGCCGCGTCGAACTCAGGTGAAGGCGATCCAGCGGCCGAGCATGAGGGCGGCGAGCCAGCCGGTCAGCGACACGAGTCCCGCCATCCGGGCGTGAACGCCGGCTGGCCAGGCGCCCGCGCGCCCGCGTGCCATCCATTCGAACGCGACGGCGTTGGCGAGCGCCACGCCGACGACGATCATCTTGGCGAGAAAAACCGGGTTTGCGAGATACTCGCCCGGCCGCGCCGAGAGCAGCAGGACACCGGTGGCGACCGCTAGCCCCGCGCCAATGCGCGCCATGAGGCGGAGAAGGCGGGCCGCGCCCTCGTCGAGATACGTCAGAATGCCTGCAAGACGGAGGTCGACGAGCAGGATGCCGCCGATCAGCAGGGCGATGGACAGGATGTGCAGCGCCGAGACGACGGCATAGACCGGCGTCGACAGGGTCACGCCGCTGGACCGGCCGACGGCATCGAGGAGCCCGGCCAGCATCTCCATGGGCTCAGCCGAGAAGCTGCTTCACCAGCGGGCTCGCCTTGCCAAAATCCATCTGGCCGGCATAGCGGGCCTTGAGCTCGCCCATCACCTTGCCCATGTCCTTGACGCCGGATGCGCCCGTCTCGGCGATGACGGCGGCAATGGCTGCCTTCGCCTCGGCCTCGTCCATCTGCTTCGGCAGATAGGCGGTGATGACGGCGATCTCGGCGGTCTCCTGCTCGGCAAGCTCCGGGCGGCCGCCGTCCGAATACATCTTCGCGCTCTCCTGCCGCTGCTTCACCATCTTCTGGAGAAGCTGGAGAATCTCGTCGTCGGACAGCGGACCCTTGCCGGCGCCGCGCGCCTCGATGTCCTTGTCCTTGAGTGCCGCCTGCATGAGGCGGATGGTGCCGAGGCGCGGCTTGTCGCCGGCCTTCATGGCCTCCTTGAGATCGCTCATGAACCTGTCGCGCAGCATGGGTCTCGTCTCCTCGACACGATCGGTCGCAGGCATCGGCCGGGGCTCACCGGAGGGGCGGGCAGGGCCATGGGATGATGTTGGCCGGCCGGGGCGAGGATTTCACGGGATTTTGGTCCCTCATCCTTTGACCGCCTGCCAAGTCGTCGCTATGTAGGCGCCTTATGACACACAAACAAGACGAATCCGGCTGGACGGATCCCACGCCGACGGCCCTGCTCGTGCTCGCCGATGGCACGGTGATCGAAGGCTTCGGCCTCGGAGCGGAGGGCGTCGCCGATGGCGAGGTCTGCTTCAACACCGCCATGACCGGCTATCAGGAGATCCTCACCGATCCTTCCTATGCCGGCCAGATCATCACCTTCACCTTCCCGCACATCGGCAATGTCGGCGCCAATGACGAGGACATCGAGACGGTCAACATGGCCGCTGCCTTGGGCGTGCGCGGCGTTGTCCTGAAGGCGGCCATCACCCATCCCTCGAACTACCGGTCGGTGAGCCATTTCGACCAGTGGCTGAAGCGCCGCGGCATCGTCGGCATCTGCGGTGTCGATACCCGGGCGCTGACCGCGCTGATCCGCGAAAAGGGCATGCCGAATGCGGTCATCGCCCATTCGGCTTCCGGCACCTTCGATGTCGAGGCGCTCAAGACCCGTGCGCGAGGGCTTCCTTCGATGGACGGGCTCGATCTCGTTCCGGGCGTGACATCGTCGCAGCGCTATCCCTGGACCGAGACGGTCTGGGAGTGGAACGAGGGCTATGGCGCCGCAGGCGAGCCGCGGTTCCATGTCGTCGCGCTCGACTATGGCGTGAAGCGCAACATCCTCCGCCTGCTCGCCAATGCCGGGTGCAAGGTGACGGTGGTGCCCGCCAATGCCACCGTCGAGGACGTCATGGCGCTGAAGCCGGACGGCGTCTTCCTGTCGAACGGCCCGGGCGATCCGGCCGCGACCGGAAAGTATTCGGTTCCGGTCATCCAGGCCGTTCTCGACAAGCAGATCCCGACCTTCGGCATCTGCCTTGGTCATCAGATGCTGGGCCTCGCCGTCGGCGCGAAGACCATGAAGATGCACCAGGGTCATCACGGGGCGAACCACCCGGTGAAGGACATGGATACGGGCAAGGTGGAGATCACCTCCATGAACCATGGCTTCGCCGTGGACGAGGCCACGCTGCCGGCCAACGCCCGGCCGACCCATGTCAGCCTGTTCGACGGTTCCAATGCCGGCATCGCGCTGACGGACCGGCCGGCCTTCTCGGTGCAGTACCACCCGGAGGCGAGCCCAGGCCCGATGGACAGCCACTATCTGTTCGACCGCTTCGTCGCGATGATGGAGAAGCACAAGGCGGCCTGACCCGCGGTGTCGTCGGGTTATCCACGTTGTCCACAGGGTGCGGGCCGGTGCCAAGCGGCGCAAAAGGGCGCTCGTTGTTTCCAAAAAACAAAGGCGTCACAAAGAATTGTGACGCCTTTTTCATGTAGAGTATGATTTGTCGCTGGGCTTCAGAGCCGCGCGACGCTGACCCGGCCGACGCCGCGCTGGATCAGGCCGATCTGGCGGGCGGCGCCGCGTGAGACATCGACGATGCGACCGCGGACGAAGGGGCCGCGGTCGACGATCGTCACCACGGCGGAGCGGCCATTGGCGATGTTGGTCACCCTGATCCGCGAGCCGCAGGGCAGGCTGCGGTGGGCGGCCGTCATGGCCTCGGGATCGTGGCGTCCGCCGCAGGCGGTGCGCCCAGGCAGCTGATACCAGGAGGCGAGGCCGACCGCATCGGCCGCTGCAGCCGGCAGAACCGGCGAAACGGCGAAAAATGCAGCACCGATCGCGGCGAAGCGAAGCGAGGACGTCATGTTGTGGGGTTCTCAGGCTCTCGCGCAGCGCCTCGAGGCGGCATTGCGCGGGTGGGTTTCAGCGGCAGCGGAAAGGTCGCGCTTGCCGCCAAGCGACAGGGGCGGGGTAGAGGTGGAATGGGTCCAGAATGCGGCACCGCCGACGCACGCCGCGCTGGCCGGGTCGGGCCGATGACCTTCAGACCTCCAGTCGGGTGATCGCAGCCATCAGCAATTCGCCATTGTCTCGTGCACGACGAGACATGATCCTAACGCGCTGACCGCCCCGGAGTTCCCATGACCACTGCCTTCCGCGCCGGCGATATGACCATCCATCGCGTCGTCGACTACGAGGGCGGCTTCATGGATCCCTTCGAGATGTTTCCGGGTCTGACACCAGAGCGTTTCGCATCGGAGCGAGACTGGCTGACCTCGATCGGCGGGTTGGGAACGGACGGGCGGCTCCACCTCTGTTTCCAGAGCTATGTGGTGCGCACGCCGCACCACGTGATCCTGCTCGACAGTTGCATCGGCAATGACAAGAACCGGCCGACGCGTCCGGAATGGCACATGAAGTCCGACGACCGCTTCATGCGCGGACTGGCGGCGGCGGGCGTGACCGTCGATGACATCGACTATGTCATGTGTTCGCACATGCATGCCGATCACGTCGGCTGGAACACGCGGCTGGACAATGGCCGCTGGGTGCCGACCTTTCCGAACGCCCGCTACGTCTTCAGCCAGACCGAATTCGACCACTGGCAGGCCGTGAACGCCAGGACCTCTGTGTTCGCCTTTCAGGACAGCGTGCTGCCGGTGATCGAGGCGGGCAGGGCGGAGCTGGTCGCCGACGACCACGCCATCGGCGACCATGTGCGGATCATGGCGACGCCGGGCCACACACCCGGCCACGTGGCGGTGGCGCTCGGCAAGGGGCGCGACGAGGCCGTGGCGTCGGGCGACCTCATCCATTCGCCACTGCAGGCGCGCCTGCCGGACCTGTCGACGAAGTTCGACGTCGATCAGACCCAGGCGGCGACGACGCGCCGCGCCTTCCTCGAACGCTATTGCGACACCGCGACGCTCTGCTGCATGGCGCACTTCCCCTCGCCGTCGGTCAACCGCATCACGCGTCGTGGCGAGGGGTTCGACTGCACGCCGGTGAGCGGCTGAGGCTCATGCCCAGAGGCGTTCCCGCTCGCGACCGCGGTAGAGTGGCGCGACATATTCGCCGTAGCCGTTGAACAGCTTTGTCGGCACGCGCCCGCCGCCGCCGATCAGTTCCTCCGTCGCCTGGCTCCAGCGCGGATGGGCGACGGCCGGATTGACATTGGCCCAGAAGCCATACTCGCCGCCCTGCAGCCGCTCCCAGAATGACTGCGGCCGCTGTTCGGTGAAGGAGATGCGGACGATAGACTTGACGGACTTGAAGCCGTATTTCCACGGCACGATGAGGCGGAGCGGTGCGCCGTGCTGGCGCGGCACCGGCTTGCCGTAGATTCCGGTGACGAGGATCGAAAGGTCGTGGGCCGCCTCGTCGATGGCGAGGCCCTCCACATAGGGCCAGGAGTACCAGGGCGAGCGCATGCCGGGCGCCCAGCTCTGGGTGTCGAAGGTCTCCATGCGCAGGTACCTGGCCGAGCCGAGCGGCTGGACCATGTCCATGAGCGCCTTGATGGGAAAGCCGGTCCAGGGAACGGTCATGCCCCAGGCCTCGACGCAGCGGAAGCGATAGACGCGCTCCTCGAGCGGCATGGCGCGGATCAGCTTGTCGATGTCGATCGTCTGCGGCTTCTCGACGAGGCCGTCGATCTTCACCGTCCAGGGGCGGATCGGCAGCGCCTGCGCGGCGCGGGCGATCTGCTTGGAACCGCCGAACTCGTAGAAGTTGTTGTAGTTGCCCGCGACGTCCTCCGCCGTCAGGGGCCGATCGACCGTGTAGGTCGCGTTCCTCGTGACCGGGTAGAGGTCGGCCGTCGGATCGGCCACCTGCGCCTCGGCGCGACCGGCCAGCGCCGTCGCGGCGATGCCGGCTCCGGCGGCCATCATCGTGCGGCGCGACATGAAAATGGATTCGGGAGTGGCGGCGCTCTCCGGCAATTCCCATCCGCGCTTCGACCTGATCAGCATGGGGGCTCCCTTCGTCAGTCCAAGAGGCTATAGGGCGCTCCGCCCGTCACCAAATCACGCTATGGCGAGTCGTATGACGACCCGCCCCGGAGGCCAACGTGCTGCCGCAGACCCTCGTTCCCTATATCGGCCTGGCCGCAGCTTTCGTTACGACCTTCTGCTGGCTGCCGCAGGCGATCCGCATCATCCGCACCCGCGACACGCGCGCCATCTCCCTGTCCGCCTATGGAGCCTTCGCGCTCGGCATCGCGCTGTGGCTCGTCTACGGCATCGCGCTCGGCGATCTGCCTCTCATCCTGTCCAATACGGTGACGCTGGCCCTTCAGCTCACCATTGTGGGCCTCAAGCTCCGGTATGGCTGAACCGGTTCCCGGCAGACCGGCTGCCGGGTCGGCCGGATGCCGATGGCACAGCCACATGCTAGCCATCGCAGGCCACGTCCGGAGAAACCCATGGCCGCCCTGACATCGCCCGCCGTCTCGCCGATCCTGCTGCTCCTCGCCTCCAACGTCTTCATGACCTTCGCCTGGTACGGACACCTCAAGTTCAAGTCGGCGCCGCTCCTGGTCGTGGTGCTGGTGAGCTGGGGCATCGCGCTGTTCGAGTACTGCCTCGCGGTGCCGGCCAACCGCATCGGGCACGAGGTCTACAGCGCCGCCGAACTGAAAACGATCCAGGAAGTCATCACGCTGCTGGTCTTCGCCGTGTTCTCGGTCGTATTCCTCAAGGAGCAGCTGTCCTGGAATCACGCGATCGGGTTCGCCCTGATCGCGGCCGGGGCGTTCTTTGTGTTCCAGGGGAGGGGCGCGTGACGAGGCCATTCATCAGCGGCATTCCCGCGCTCGATGCCTATCTGTCGGACGGCTTCGAGAAGGTCCCGGGCATGTCGTCGCGATTTTCGGCGACGATCTGCGGGCATCTCATGCGCCGTCAGACCGAAATGGGCATTCGCGGCTCGGTGGCCGAGATTGGCGCCTTCGAAGGCCGGTTCCTCATCGCCATGGGCCACGCCCTCGCCGCGGGCGAGCATGCCTACGGCTTCGACGTCTTCACCTGGCCGGACGATCGCGTCCTCGACCGGTTCGTCGCCAATGCCGAGCGGCATGGTCTCGACCGCTCCCGCTACACGCCCCGGCCCTTCGACAGCGGCAAGCTGACGGTGGACGAGTTCGCCGGACTGACCGGACGCGGTCCGCTGCGCTTCATCCATATCGACGGCGATCACTCGCCCGAGCCGCTGACGCATGATCTTGAGCTCGCCCATGCGCGGCTGCATCCGCAGGGCCTCATCTGCCTCGACGACATGCTCCACCCCGGCTACCCCTTCCTGGTGGTGACCGTGCATGCCTACCTGACCGCCCACCCCGAGATGGTGCTGATGTGCGTCATCGACCGCGAGGACATCGTGGCGGCGCCGAAGTTCCTGATCTGCCGGCGGGATGCTGTCGCCCTCTACGAAACCGACCTGATGGCGAGCTTCCCCGACCAGCATTTCGTCCTCGGAGGCGATGCGATGGGGCATCACTGCGTGGTGCTGACGCAGCATCCGCGCCTCGCCGAGGTTTGAGGACGGCCGGGCCTAGCGGCCGGGCGGGGCGAGGCGCAGGAGGGCGCCGTCGCGGGCGTCGGTGAGCAGCCACAGGGCGCCGTCGGGTCCCTGCTGCACGTCCCGGAAGCGATGGCCGAGATCGGTCAGGAGCCGCTCCTGCCGGATTACCTTCTCGCCGTCGAGGACGATGCGGACCAGCATGCGGCCGGCGAGGGCACCCGAGAAGGCGTTTCCCTTCCACTCGGGCATGAGATCCGACGAATAGAAGGTCAGACCCGACGGAGCGATGGACGGTGTCCAGTGCACGAGCGGCTGGACCAGGCCCTCGCGCTGCCGGAGGCCGCCATTGATCGGCCGTCCGTCGTAGTGCGTGCCCCAGGAGATGACCGGCCAGCCATAGTTCTCGCCCGGACGCACCGCATAGAGGCCGTCGCCGCCGCGGGGGCCGTGGTTGCTCACCCAAAGGCGTCCGGTCTCGGGGTGCAGCGCGGCGCCCTGTACGTTGCGCAGGCCGATGGCCCAGATCGCCGCATCCCAGCCACTCTGGCCCGTCGCCGCGGTGTTGTCCGCCGCCGGCTGCCCGTCGGTCGTGATGCGCACGATCTTGGCCAGCGTGTTCGACGGGTTTTGACTCTGCTCCATCTGGCCGAAGCGGTCGCCGGTGGTGACGAACAGGTGGCCTGTCCGGTCGAAGACGAGGCGAGAGCCAAAATGCAGGCGGCTGGCGATCGGCGGGTTCTGGCGCCAGATGACGCGGCCCTGCTCGAGCCGGTCGCC
>CAZPMD010000043.1:30984-32458 GCA_964587395.1 uncultured Hyphomicrobiales bacterium | reverse complement strand
CGGCGGCTCGACCAGGACCGTATTGGGCAGGCTCGCCATGGTGATGGGAGCCGCCCGTTCAGGCCGGGGGTCCGCTCCGGCAAAGCGGGCGCCGGACAGTGCAGCCGGGACCGGTCCGAGCAGATAGGCCGTATCGGATTGAGGTGCGATGAGACGCGCCGTTGTGAATTCGTCCGGCCGGAAGGTATGGAACCCGGAATTGCGCTCGGCGATGGCCGCCTGGGCCGGTGTCACCGCCTTGTCGCGCAGGGCAAACGTGGCAAGGCCGGCGAGGCCTGCGGCCAGCGCGAAGACGGCCGTCCACGGAAACCGGATGGCAAGGTCCGCACGCGGTTGGCGGAATCCGGGTTCGGACGATCTACGCATACGCGGCAGCCTCGAAACGCTTCGGCATTCGTCCCCCAGATCATGCCATCGAGACCCGCTCGCAGCCAACCGGGGGGCGCTGCATGCGATTCGCCATTGAAGGCTGACCGCACCCAGAAGCCAACAAATTTGGGCATTCATAAGGCGCCCGGCTGGTTAACCCGGCGTGAATCGGCAGAGAAAATCCAGGGAACGGATCAGCCGTCGCCACCGCCGACCTTGCCTTGCCGGGCAGTCATTGCTAGGCGTTTGCCCCGTCATGCCGGCATAGCACAGCGGTAGTGCAGCGGTTTTGTAAACCGAAGGTCGGGAGTTCGATCCTCTCTGCCGGCACCATATTTCCCCGAGAATTCCGGCCGACCGCGCTGGCCGGTGTCCGACGCGTCTGTCCGCCGCATTGTCTCGCACAGGCCAGCGTGGCCGAACGCAAGGAGGCGCCCGCTTGGTCAAGCGAGCGCCGCGCCCGTGTGCCTTGGGCGCCATGGTGGGCGCCTGTGCGAATACCCCGTGGTGCCGGGTCAGTCCCAGCGACGCCAGCCGCGGCCCGGCGGCGGGCCGCCCCTGCGGCGGCGGCCGGGAGGCACCCATGCGCGACCGCCCCAGCGCCGACGCAGCCCGGGCGGTCCCATGCCGTCGGGGCCACGGCCGCGTCTCAGGCCGGGGGGCGGGCCCATGCCTCGGCCGCTGTCCCATCCCCGGCCCTGGGCGAGAGCGGCGCCGGGCGAAAGGATGACCCCGACGCCAAGCGCAGAGAGCAGGATGGACCGGCGATTGACGATGTCCTTCATGGGTTCGTCTCCTTGACGAGGGTTGCGCGGGACAATGCGCAGCGACGGCATGTTGTTCCCCCGGGCGTTGGGGGGGCAGTCGCCGGGCGGGCCCGCGTCCGTCGAGAGTGGCGGGCGATGGTGGGTCGGGACTGGCGAGAGCGGCAGGACGTGGACGCCCGTCCGGGCTCAGTGCAGGCGCCCGCGGGGGCTCTCCGCGCCGCTGGGACGGTTGGTCCGGGGGCGGGCATCGGCCAGCTTCCTGCCCGTCGCACGAGGCATGTGAAGGATGGGCCTCCGCCCACCCTCCGAGGCTGTCAGTTGATCAGCCTCAGGCGGGT
>CAZPMD010000043.1:20733-30974 GCA_964587395.1 uncultured Hyphomicrobiales bacterium | reverse complement strand
TCAGCAGGTTCTGCCATCAAATCTCCTCGAAGGCGCTGGTCAGCGCCTGGTCGGAGTTGGCGACGAGCGCCATGGCCGGGCTGGTGGCACACTGGCTGAGGATGCTCAGGGCCGTCGCATCGGTGACGTAGAAACCCACGGTGTAGATCTGGATGCCATTGGCCTTGGCATTGGCACAGGCCGCGAGCGTCTTCTCATTCATCTTGGCGACGAGATCGGCCTTGTTGCTGGACGTTGTTCCGAGCCGGCCTGCCGCCGCATAGCCGTAGGCTGAGTAGAACGAGCCGTTCATGTTCGGCAGGGCGATGGTGTCGTTCGCCCCGTCCGTCATCAGCACGATGATCTTGCGGTTCTGCGGGTCGGAGTAGGGGCGTCCCTCCGTGAAGGGCGGCTCGGGCGACAAGGCCCGCCATCCCCACATCACCCCCTCATGGAGGTTGGTGCCGCCATAGGCCGGCATCGCCGACAGGGCGGTCGAGAGGGTGGACTGGATGTGCGTCAGCGGAACGATGGGGTTGGAGTCGCAGAGCTGGTTCGGCCCGCGCCGCGTGCCGTTGGCGAGCGACTGATCGGGGGTGGCGCCAGCGTATTTGCAGACGCGTTGCTGGCGGTCGAGCAGTGAACCGCCGCTGACGCCGACACAGGTATCTCCCGTGTAGCTGTTGTAGAAATTGCTGAATCCGCTGCCGGAGTCCGGCTCGTCGGGCGCGAAGCTGGGAACGAACAGCGTCGCGGGATTGCCGATCGTCGGCGCGGCGTCGGTCACGTCATGCGGCGAGGGGCGCGCTTCCACGCAGCCGCTCCAGGTGACTCCCTGCATGCCGGCGTAGAGGCTGAACCGGTTCGACGGCGTCGAGAAGTTCTCCGAGTGGATGGGCGACAGGGCCAGGGTGTCCATCCAGTTGGCGCTGGCGTTCGACGCACCGACATTGACCATCGAGGCGAAGGGAACGACCGCCACCTTCGTGTCTCCGGCGATGTAGGCCATGCCGAGGACCTTCTTCATCAGGTCTGTCGATGCCGATCGCAGGGTGGTGATCCGCGTGCCGGCCATGGAGCCGGAATTGTCCAGCACCAGGGCGACTTCCAGATAGGCGCGGCCGAGCTGGGAGGAGGATTCCGCACCGATCGGGATATTGCTGATGCCGACGACCGGCAGCAGGTAGGGCTTGTGATTGAGGGTCGCCTTCACCTTCACCGACCGGGCCGCGACATTGAGCTCCACGTCGAGGGTGACGGAGGGCCCGAAGTCGGTGTTGGCGCTGATGAACTTGCTGACCACCGCGGTCACCTGCGCGACCGTCGAGTTGGCGGTGACGGTGCGCGTCGCCGCGAGGGTCGCAGCATCGACGGCGTTCTGCAGGCGGACCTTGTGGCCTCCGGCCAATGTGTAGTCGACTGCGCCGCCGGCAAGCCCGAGCAGCGGCAGGAGGCCGACTGCGAAGAGCACGGCGACGCCGCCCGAGGTGTCGCGGCGGAGGCGCCTGGCCCCGCGTGACAGCCGCCGCCAGTGGACCGCCATGGTCCGCCGAGGTTTCCGGCCCGATGCATTGGGGATCAAAGAGGTCATGGAGGACGCCGTTCTGGTCCAAGGGGTGCGCCGGCTCCTGCCGCGCAGGTCAGAGACACATTTAGGCAATTTCACCTAAATGACCCGTGAATCCGATCGTCGGGACATGACCAAACGGAACGTCTTTCAAAGGACGGTGAACGACCCCTTAAATTGCTTCCGGCCCCCGGTCTCCAGCGAAGTGCCGGGCAATCTTTCGGGCCAGAAGGTCGGCGAAAACCTTTTCCCTTTCGACCACTTCGAAGGCCTGCCCGCCGATGCCGACAGACATCGGCTGTGAACCCTCGGAGGTCGGCAGCAGGGTGCAGACAATGCCCGCGCCGGGAACGATGCGACTGGCCGAGAGGGCGTGGCCCCGCGCACGGATGGCGGCGATCTCGGCCATGATGTCCTCCGGCACCAGCGGAGCGGCACCTGGCTCCCGGGCCTGGGCGGCCCGCGCGACGCGCCTATCGATCTCGGTATCAGTCATAGCCGAGAGGAGCATGAGGCCCATGCCGGAATCGGCGATGGGCCGGCGGGTACCAGCCGGAATGTGCAGGCGCATGGCGCGCGTCGCCGGGATGACGGCGATGTAGAGGACATGGACGTCGCTGGCGATGCCGAGCAGGATCGTCTCGCCGGTCTCCTCGCCGAGGTCGCGCATCAGCCGCGTGACGCGGCCGTCGGTTATGCGCTCGTCGACCCAGCGGCCGAGCATGGAGACGCGGGGGGTCGGCTGCACGCGCCGGTCGGGCAGGGCGGTGAGGTAGCCGCGGTCGATCAGGCTGTTGACCAGCATGGAGGTGCTCGACTGGGGGATGCCCATCTCGCGCGCAATCTCGGTGACGCTCGCCGGCCGTTCCAGCCGATCGAAGAGCTCGAGGAGCGCGAGCACGCGCGTCGCGGACTTCACTCCGGCTGTGTCGAAGGATTTGCGCGGACGCGGCATGGGTACCTCTGATCAATGCATCGCATATGTGATAATCAAAATCAAATTGACGAATATCATGTCGCCTGCCACACCTCCGGAAGGGACCAAGGAAACGGATAGCGGATGGAACTCTGGCCGGCCTGCATCGACGCGGACTATGTTGCCGGCGTCCGAGACTTCGCCCGCCGGGAGATTGCCCCCCACGCCGACGACATCGACCGTCGCGACGTCTATCCACGCGACATCCTGAAGGCCATGGCGCGGGCCGGCTACAATGCCGTGACCTTGCCGACGGGGCAGGGCGGCGCGGGCCTCACGCACAGCCATGCCGCCGCGGTTTTCGAAGAAGTCTCCTACGCCAGCGGCGCTGTCGGCATCTCGTTGATCACCATCTTCCAGGCCCAGACCATCCTGAAGATCTTCGGCAACGACACGCTGAAGCAAACCTACCTGCCGCAGTTCGGCCGGGGGCTCCTGTCGTCCTACGCCCTCACCGAGGCCAACCATGGCAGCGATATCCGCAGCCTCGACACCAAGGCGGTGCGCGACGGCCAGGGCTGGCTGCTCAACGGCGAGAAGTCCTTCATCACCTCGGGCTCAGCGGCCGAGTTCTTCATCATCCTCGCGGAGACGCCGGCCGGCGTCTCGACCTTCGCGGTGCCGATGGGTCTCGAGGGGCTGTCTTCCTACATCGGCACCAATTCGGCGACCTTCGGCCTGCGCAACGGGCCGCACGTCAACCTCGTGCTGAAGGATGTGCGCCTGCCTGACCACGCCCTGATCGGGGTCGAGGGCAAGGGGGTGCGGCAGGCGGTCGGTACCCTCAACTATTCGCGCACGCTCGCGGGCGCGATCAGCATTGGCATCGCCCGCGCCGCCTTCGACGCGGCGCTCGCCTTCGTCTCCAAACGCAAGGCCTTCGACCAGCGGGTGATCGAGTTCCAGGGGATCCAGTGGTATTTCGCCGACATGATGAGCGAGATCGAGGCGGCGCGCCTGCTCGTCTATCGTGCCGCCCGCGCGCTCGACGACGGCGTCGACCAGGACCGCTACGCCAGTGCCGCCAAGCTGAAGGCGGCCAAGGTCGCGACCGATGTCGCCGCGCTGGCCGTGCAGGTCTGCGGCGCCTACGGCGTCATGGAGAACGCCCCCTTCGGCCGCTTCCTGCGCGACGCCAAAGCCTATGAGATCGCCGGCGGCTCGGCGGAGATCCTCAAGAACACGCTCGGCAAGTACCTGACGCGCTACCTCGCCGGCTCATGATCACCGACCTTCTCGCCCGCAACGCCGCTGCCCACCCGGACCGCACCTTCGTGGTCACCGACGAGGGCGACTGGTCGTTCGGCACGGTCGAGACGGCCGCCCGGCGCTTCGGCGCCATGCTGCAGGATCGCGGCGTCCTATCCGGCGACCACGTGGCGCTGATCGCCGGCAACAGCGCCGGCTTCTTGGTGGCCTGGTTCGGCATCAATCTGGCGGGTGCGGTCGCCGTCACGATCAACACCCAACTCGTCGGCGACGGCCTCGCCTATGTCGTCACCCAGTCCGAGGCGACTCTCGTCGTCGCCGACCGTGCCTTCCTCGACCGGCAGGGCATCGCCGGGCAGGACACTTTCCACGGCATCCCCCTGATCGAGCTTGCCGCCGATGCCGCGCTCATGGCGCCAGGAGAGAGCGCCGCCGGTCTGCGGCCGGTGCGCCTCGGGACGCTCGCGCCCGCCACCATGATGTACACATCCGGCACCACGGGCCTGCCGAAGGGCGTCATCAACAGCCACGCGGCCTATCTGGCGGCTGGCGAGCAGATGGTCGCGGCCCTCGGGTTCAGCGCCGACGACCGCTGCATGGTGGTCCTGCCGCTGTTCCACGCCAATCCGCAGATGTATGCGGTGATGTCGGCGCTGCAGGTCGGCTGCGCTCTGATCCTGCGTGACAAGTTCTCGGCCACCGTCTTCTTCGACGATGCCCGGCGCTTCCGCGCCACCTGCTTCACCTATGTCGGCACCATCCTGTCCATCCTCGTGGCGCGCCACGGCGAGGATCGCGATCACCGCTTGCGCTTCTGCACCGGCGGCGGTGCCCCGGAAAAGGTCTGGCGCGAGGTCGAGCAGCGCTTCGGTGTGAAGGTGCGCGAGCTCTACGGCATGACGGAGATAGGCGGCTTCGTCTGCGTCAACACGGAAGAGGCCACCCGCATCGGCTCATGCGGCCGCATCCGGCCCGACATGGATGTCCGGATCGTCGACCCCGACGACAACGCGATGCCCGCGGGCGGGCAGGGCGAGATCGTCGTGCGGCCCCGCGCGCCTGGCGTGATCCTCACCGGCTACTGGCGCCAGCCCGACAAGATGGTCGAGGCCTCGCGCAACCTGTGGTTCCACACCGGCGACCGCGGCCACATCGATGCCGACGGCTACGTCTTCTTCCTTGGCCGCATCAAGGAACTGATCCGCCGCGGCGGCGAGATGGTCTCTCCCGTCGAGCTGGAGACTGTGCTGCGCAAGATGCCGGGCGTCGCCGATTGCGCCGCCGTCGGCGTCGAGGACCCGGTGATGGGGCAAGAAATCAAGGTGGTCGTCGTACCGTCCGGCGAGGCGCTCGATCCTGCGGCGGTGCTCGACTTCCTGCGCGAGCGCGTGCCGTCCTTTATGATGCCGCGCTACGTCGAGTTCGCCGCCGCAGTGCCCAAGACCGAGACCGAGAAGGTCCAGCGTCACAAGATCGCCTATGTCGATGCCCGCGTGCACGACATGGCGTCCCCCGGGCGGCAGGGCTTGCCTCGCGTCTCCGCGCCGTCTTCCATCAACCCAAACGCGGCGGAAGCCGCGCCGTCGTCCAAGCTTTCATCGGGAGGAATTTCATGATCGATCGTCGCGCATTCGCAATGGGCACGTCGGCCCTCGGCCTGTCGCTCGCGGCCCCCGCCATCGGCCGCGCCCAGGGCGCCTACCCGAACCGGCCGGTCCGCATGCTCGTCGGCTTCGCCGCGGGCGGCCCGACCGACATCGTCGCGCGCCAGCTCGCCCAGTACATGGCCGAGTCCTTCGGCCAGCCGATCGTCATCGAGAACCGGGGCGGCGCGAACGGCAACATCGCGGCGCAGGAAATCGCCTCGGCCGCGCCGGACGGCTACAACCTCTTCTACAACACCTCGGCCATCACCATCAGCCCGGCGCTCTATCCCCGCCTCGGCTACGATGCGAAGGCGTTCACGCCCATCGGGCTGACGGCGACGGTGCCGATGGTGCTCGAGGTCCATCCGCAGATGCCGGTGAACAACGTCAAGGAGTTCATCGACTACGTGAAGGCTAATGCCGACAAGCTGTCCTATGCCTCGACCGGCAACGGCTCGATCACCCATCTCGGCTCGGCGCTGCTTCTCGGCCGCATCGGCGCCAAGGTCACCCACGTGCCCTATCGCGGCAGCGCCCCGGCGCTGGTCGACCTCGCCGGTGGCCGCGTCCACTTCATGACGGACACGATCAATTCGTCGCTTCCCTTCATCAAGGATGGCCGCCTGAAGCCGCTCGCCGTCACCAGCACCACGCGCCTCGCGGCGCTGCCCGACACGCCGACGCTCACCGAACTCGGCCTCCAGGACCTCGAGATCGGCGCCTGGCAGGGCATCGTCGCCCCGGCTGGCACGCCGCGCGAGGTGGTGATGAAGGTCAATTCGTCGATGATGACCGCGTTGAAGAACCCGGAGTTCCTCTCCCGGCTCGAGGTGCAGCAGACGACGCCGCTCGGCAGCACCCCGGAGGACTACGGCAAGTACATCCTCGCGGAGATCGCCCGGTGGGACAGGGTGGTGAAGGAGAACGGCATCACCATGAACTGACGTGCGGCGGCGCGATGCCGGCCCGTCAGGCTCCGTCGCGCCGCACCGCCCGCAGCAGGCCCGGCCAGAGCGCCAGGGCTTCGGCGAAGGCCGCCTCGTCGAAGCGCTTCAGCCGCTGGCGCGTCAGCGTGAGGGCAAGCGGGGACAGGGCCGCCAGCTTTTCGGCGAAGCTGACGGCCTCCTCGACCACCAGCCCGGCTTCCACCTCACGGTTGAACAGGCCGAGCCGGCGGCATTCCTCCGCCTCCATCATCCGTCCCGTCAGGCAGAGGTCGGTTGCCACCATCTGGCCGAGCGCCGCGGCGATGATCCACGGCCCGGACGAGGAGGCGATGCCGGCGCGGATCTCCGGTTGGCCCATGCGGACGCCGGCATGGCCGATGCGGAAGTCGCAGAGCAGCGCGACCTGGAAGGCCGACCCCGCCGCGACACCGTTCAGGGCTGCGATCACGGGCTTGGACAGGGTGCGGAAGGCCCCGAAGAAACGGCCCCAGCCGGCCACCCAGGCCTCGATCCCGTCGTCTGCGGGCGGCGCTTCGTTGCGGTCCTGCCCGGCCCCGAAGGCCCGCTCGCCGGCGCCCGTCACGATGACCGCCCGGACCTCCGGATCGCGGTCGAGCGCGCCGAGCGCCGCGATGATCTCCTCCCGCATCGCCGCGTTCCACGCGTTGAACACCTCGGGCCGGTCGAAGGTGAGGATGGCCGCCGGTCCGCGACGGGCGACAGAGACGAACTGCGGCATATCCGGATCCTATGTTATCGCATATGCGATAATGTTAATCGTATTGACGAAATTTGACCCGTCCTCTAGCACCGAACCACAAGCTGGGAAAGAACGGGAGACGACCATGGCGGACGAGATGAAGACGGTGGGCCTGGGCCTTCGCTGGGAGGACACCCCGGTCGGCATGAAGTTCCGCACCATCGGCCGCTCGGTGACCGATGCCGACATCACCCTGTTCGTCGGCGTCACCGGCATGGTCGAGGTGCTCTTCACCAACCTCGAATATCTCGAGGAGGAATCGCTCTTCGCCGGCAAGCGCCTCTGCCCCGGTGCGCTGGTCTATTCCTTCGCCGAGGGCCTGCTGATGCAGTCCGTCGTACAGGGCGTCGGCCTGTCCTTCCTCGGCATGGAACTGAACGTCGAGGGGCCGACCTTCTCCGGCGACACCCTGCATGTCGAATGCGAGGTGCTGGAATCGCGCCCGACGAAGAAGCCGGGCCGCGGCATCGTCAAGACGCGCAACCGCGTCATCAACCAGCGTGGCGAATGCGTGATGACCTACACGCCGACGCGCCTGGTCAAGGGCCGCGACTACTCGCCGAAGACCTGAGCGGAAGCCTCGCAGTGGGACCCCTGGCCGGCATCCGCATCCTCGACCTGACCACCGTCATGATGGGTCCCTCGGCGACGCAGGTGCTCGCCGAGATGGGCGCCGACGTGATCAAGGTCGAGGCGCCCGGCGGCGATCCCGTCCGCTATATCGGACCGACCCGCCACCACGGCATGGGGGCGCTCTTCCTCAACGCCAACGGATCCAAGCGCTCCATCGTCATGGACCTGAAGAGCGAGGGCGGTCGCCGGGCGCTGCTAAGGCTCTGCGAGGGCGCCGACGTCCTCGCCTACAATATCCGCCCGCAGGCCATGGCGCGCCTCGGCCTCGGCTACGAGGATGTCAGGGCGGTGAGGCCCGACATCATCTATGCCGGCATGTTCGGTTACGGTCAGGACGGTCCCTATGCCGCCCGCCCGGCCTATGACGACCTGATCCAGGGCGCGGCGCTGCTGCCCCACCTGATCGCCCGCGCCGGCGACGGCACGCCGCGCTACGTTCCCGCCGCCATCGCCGACCGCATCGTCGGCCTCGCGGCCGTCGGCGCCATCAACGGCGCGCTCTTCCACCGGCAGCGGACGGGGCAGGGGCAACGCGTCGACGTGCCGATGTTCGAGACCATGGTCGGCCTGACGCTCGGCGACCACCTCGGCGGCCTCACCTTCGATCCGCCGATCGGCGAGGGCGGCTACCAGCGGCTGCTGTCCCCCGAGCGCCGGCCCTACCGCACGAAGGACGGCTACATCTGCGCCCTCGTCTACAACGACAAGCAGTGGAAGAGCTTCTACGACGCCACGGGACGGTCAGCGGCCTTTGCCGCCGACCCGCGCCTCGCCTCCATCAAGCAGCGCACCGAGCATATCGACGCGCTCTATGCCGAGGTCGCCGCCGAATTCCGCTCGCGGACCACGGTCGAATGGATGGCGCTGCTGGAGAAGGCGGACATTCCCTTCGTGCCGGTCCACGATTTCGGGACCATCATGGAGGACCCGCACCTGAAGGCGGTGAACTTCATGCCCGTGGTCGAGCATCCGAGCGAGGGCGCGATCCGCAAGATCCAGCCGGCGAGCACATGGTCGGTGACGCAGCCTGTGCCACATCGCCCGGCGCCGCGACTCGGCGAGCATACCGTCGAGTTGCTGCGGGAGGCCGGTCTCGCCGAGGCCGACATCGACGGTCTCATTGCGGAAGGCGCTGTCGGGGCCGAGCCCCTTTAGCACCGGCGTCAGGCGGCCCGCGCCGCCCCTGTCTCGATATCCCTGGCGAGTTGCCGGGCGAACTCCGGATAGGTTTCGCCGAGTTCGCCGAGCACGCGGCCGCGGAGCAGCGCCAGCGTCGCGGCATCCGGATCGGCGGTTTCCGCCGGTTCGGCATCATGATCAAAGGCAAAGCCCGTGGCGGCCCTGATCTCCTCGAGCGTGTGTCCGGGATGCACCGTCTCGAGCCGGAATCGCTTCCTCGCCTTGTCGAAGGAGAAGACGCCGAGGCTGGTCAGCAGGGCGTGCGGGCCGCCGCTGCGGTGGACGCCCTCGGGGCTGGTGCCCGGCGCGGAGATGAAATCCACCTTCTCGACGAAGACGCGCGGCGTGTGCTCCTCGCGGAAGAGGATGACGCGCGGAACGACGAAATAGAGATAGCTGGACCCGAACGAGCCTGGCCAGCGCACCGGCGTCTGCGGATAGTCGCCAGTTCCGACGAGGTTGATGTTGGCCTCTCCGTCGATCTGGCCGCCTCCGAGGAAGAAGGCGTCGATCCGCCCCTGGCCGGCGCAGTCGAAGAGTTCCGCCGAGCCGTTGGTGAAGAAGTTGTGTTCGCGCGAACCGAGGATGGAGATGCGCACCTTCGGCTTGCCGTCGCGCTCGGCCAGTGCCCTGAGCAGCATGGCGCCGGCCGCGGGAATGGGGGAGGAGGCGCCGACGGCGACATGGCGCACGCCCTCAAGCAGGCGGGAAATGGTGACGATCAGCCGCTCGCGCGGCAGGACGGGGGCATTGGCGGAGGTCATGCTCACACCGCCTCCAGCGCCCGGTCGGCACCTTCCAGGAAGGCGCGGAAGCCCTCCGCGGTGCGCGCCTCGCGGGCGTAGCGGCTGATCTCCGCCATGTCGGCCGGATACTCGCCCCACAGGCCGATCGGCGCCGCGCCCTGCGGCGCCTCGGCCACCGCTTCGACATAGAGCGCCGGCAGCACGCCGGCCGCCATCACCTCGTCGGAGAGAAGGTTCCTGTCGACGATGCGCTCGACGGTGACGAGGGTCCGCTCGGAGGCATAGGCGAGGCTCGCGAGTTCGCGGCGGCGGCCGATCCAGACATTGCCGTCGCGATCGGCCATGGGGCAATGGAAGATGGTGACATCGGGCCGGATCGCCGGAATGGCGACGATGGGGTCCGGATCTTCCGAGAAGGGGTTCTGGATCACCTTCCAGTCGGGCCGGTTGGCGAGCAGGTCGGTGCCGATCATGCCGCGCAGGGTGGCGAAGGGCACGCCCTTCTGCGCCGCGAGGAAGCCGGCATGGACGGCGGGGCAGGTGGCGTCCATCACCCGGATGGTGCCCTCGCGCACCGCCCGGCTGAAGCAGGGCGCGCC
>CAZPMD010000043.1:0-20723 GCA_964587395.1 uncultured Hyphomicrobiales bacterium | reverse complement strand
GCATCTGGCGGCGCGCGCGCGTGGCCTCGACGACCCCGCGCTGGCCCAGCTCTTCGACCGCCTCAACCCCGAGCAGCAGGGGCGCGCCGCCCGCCTCGCCGAGGGTCATGGCGCTGGTCTCGATGGTCGCGACGCAGCCGGCGCCGATCAGCATGTCGGGCTGCATGCCGCCGGTCGGCAGGCAGACGACGTGGAGGTCGCGCAACCCGCGGGCGATGAGCGGGCGGGTCATCACCATGGAGACGCCGGCATAGTCCACCGGCAGGGCGAGCTTGGCCCCCCGCGGCACCATGCGGGCGAGGTCGTCGACCGTGTAACTCTGCATGTCCGTTTCCTCCGCGCGACCGCCGGCCGTTGCGGCTCCCACCGTTGCGGCTCTTGGCATGCACTATCGCGGCGGCGGGGAGGGGCTTGCAAGCGCCACCGGCGCCTCGCTGGCGTGCCCTGCGGGAATGGCCGGTCCAGGCTTTCCAATGCGAACGGCGCCGGAGGGGTCTCCGGCGCCGCTGGCGATCTCGATGAGGATGCGACGTCCTACTTGTTGTCGTAGGTGAAGATGTCGCGGTCCTTGGTCTCCGGGATGAAGATCAGGCCGATGACGAAGGTCATGAGCGCGATCACGATCGGGTACCAGAGGCCGTAGTAGATGTCGCCGGTGGCCGCCACCATGGCGAAGGAGGTCGCCGGGAGGAGGCCGCCGAACCAGCCGTTGCCGATGTGGTAGGGCAGCGACATGGCGGTGTAGCGGATGCGGGTGGGGAAGAGTTCCACCAGCGCTGCGGCGATCGGGCCGTAGACCATCGTCACGTAGATGACGAGGATCGTCAGGATGCCGATGATCCAAAGCGCCGTCGGGTTGAAGATCGCGGCGAAGAAGCCGTTGACCTTGACGATCTCGGCGTTGCCGGGAGCCGGATAGCCGGCAGCCTGCGTCGCCCGGGCGAGGTTGGCGGCGAACTGGGCATCGATCGCGACGGGAGTGCCGTTGATCGTGACCGTCGCGGCCGAGCCCGCCGGACCCTTGATCAAGTCGTACTTGATGGCCTGGTTGGCGAGAGCCACGCGGGACACGTCGCAGGGCGCCGTGAACACGCGGGTGCCGACCGGGTTGAACACGTTGCCGCAGCCCGCCGGATCGGCGGTGAGCACCACCTTCACCTGCTCGTGGGCGCGGTGCAGGGCCGGGTTGGCGGCCTTGGTGAGCGCTCCGAACAGCGGGAAGAAGGTGACGGCGGCGATGAGGCAGCCGGCGAGGATGATCGGCTTGCGGCCGATCGTGTCCGACAGCGCACCGAAGACGATGAAGAAGCCGGTGCCGAGGACGAGCGACCAGGCGATCAGCACGTTCGCGGTGAACAGGTCGACCTTCAGGATGCTCTGCAGGAAGAACAGGGCATAGAACTGACCGGTGTACCAGACGACGGCCTGGCCGGCGGTGAGACCGAAGAGCGCCAGAAGGGCGATCTTGGCGTTCTTCCACTGGCCGAAGGCCTCCGACAGCGGCGCCTTCGAGCCGGTGCCCTCTTCCTTCATCTTCTGGAAGGCCGGGCTCTCGTTCATCTGCAGACGGATCCACACCGAGATGGCGAGGAGGAAGATCGACAGCAGGAACGGAATGCGCCAGCCCCAGGCCGCGAACTCGGCCTCGCCGAGGTAGAGGCGGATGGTGAGGATGACCACCAGCGACAGGAGCAGGCCGACGGTCGCGGTCGTCTGGATCCACGAGGTGTAGAAGCCGCGACGGCCGACCGGGGCATGCTCGGCCACGTAGACCGCAGCGCCGCCGTACTCGCCGCCGAGCGCCAGGCCCTGCAGCATGCGCAGCACGATCAGGATGACGGGCGCGAGCCAGCCGATGGTGGCGTAGGAGGGCAGCAGGCCGACGAGGAAGGTCGAGACGCCCATGATCAGGATGGTGACGAGGAAGGTGTACTTGCGACCGACAATGTCACCGAGGCGGCCGAAGACCAGGGCGCCGAAGGGGCGCACCAGGAAGCCTGCGGCAAAGGCCAGCAGCGCGAAGATCGCGCGGGTATTGGCATCGAAGGGCGCGAAGAACTGCGCGCCGATCATCACGGCCAGCGAGCCGTAGAGATAGAAATCGTACCACTCGAAAACGGTACCGAGAGAGGAGGCGACGATGACCTTCCGCTCTTCCTTCGTCATCGGGCGCGGTGTGACCGGCGCCGCGGTTGCCATGGCCATAGGGAGTCCCTTCCTGTTGCGTGTCCCGGATCAGATCGCGACCTAACGCCGACGCCTGACTCATCTTTGTCTTGGGGGCGCGACATCACGCCGCGTCTTGGGGGCGCGACATCACGCCGCACAGTGCAAGGGCTAAGGCCGAAATGATGTCCTGTCGCTTCGACAATGGTCGAAGAGACCTTGGTCCTCGGTGCTGCTGTGCGGGAGTCGGCCCGGAACTGCCTTTTCGCCGCCTGAATCGCCATTGGCGGCGCGCTTTCACCGAAAAGACGCCCAAATAGACATAAGTCTTAGAAGCGCGCCGCCGCCCCCTGAAGGACCGCCCGGCGGGCCCTTTCCACCGCGATGGCGAGCGTCCGGCGGTCAGCAGTCGCCCTCGACGACGGGCTGTCGCGCGCAGATGCGGAATCAAGCACGGCCCGGCCAGCCAGGCGCCAGAGCGAGCACGTCACGCAACAGCGCGGCCCCTCGGGAGCGGCCGATCTGCGGCCGCGCGAGGCGAGATGACGTGGGTCCGTGGCGCCGCCCTCAGGCGGCCCTGGCAGGCAGGGCCGCCACCAGCGCCGCCCTATCGATCGTGCGGTCAGCTTCCGCGGCGATGTTGACCATCATTCCGCGCATGTGGTTGAGCACCACATCGCGGTCGAGTTTCATCAGATCGGGATGGATCGGCACCAGGGCGAAGATCTCATCAAAGGTCGCCTTGGGGATGTCCTGAGGTGACTTCGGCGCGGCCACCGCCGCGAGCCGGATCCTGCGCTCGATCACCTGCGCCGCATCCTCCCACCACTCCGTCGGGATCCCTGTCGGGCAGGGGTAGCGCGCCAGGACACGTCGACCGACGGTCACGAGGGCCTCAAGGAGAGCATCTTCCCGACCCGCCGCGGCGGGCCGCAGGAGCCCGTCAGCGAGTTCGGCGACGTTGGCGATGCTCAGCGGAAAGGCCCTCCAGCGTCCTTCCTCAATGGCCTCCTTGAACGATTGTTCGCGGAACAGCTTTTCAGCGAGAATTCCAGCGCGGGCGCGGCTGTATTCGTACATGGAGCGGTTGACGAGGAAGGCTGCCTGGCCGTCAACGAAGTCCTCGACCTGAACCCATGTCGAGATGGCCTTCCTGCGGCCTAAGATGGCGTCAAGCATGCCCATGCGTCACTCCACAGTGCCCAACGGGATTACACCAGCCGGCACCCCTCCGCAAATGGGTGCCAGGCCGCGTGGGCCCCCAAGACGTCCCGCAGCGGCGCGTCAACCGGGCGGCGACCCTACGGTTGGCCTTTGCAGCCTTGGGGGGGGTTGCAGCTATTCGTCGCAGGCACTTTCGACTTTCGTAGCATTGTTGGATCCGCTCGAGACTTTAGCGTCACGCTAACAGAGCGCCTATCGTTGTTGCTTTGCAATTTGTGCAACGCAACAGAAGACGGGCTGCGATCTTCGTCGTCTGTTGCCTGCTGCAGTCGCAGCTGCAGGTCGCTTGAACGATGTTGCATCGGAAGCGTGTCGCAGAGCACGCGGGCGGAGCGCTCTGGAGAACGGTCGGCGGCAGTCCGCATGTGATGCGGCCGGCTCATCCAGCCAGGGGCGCAGGGAGGTTACCAGATGGCTAAAAGTCCAGACGACGCAGCACAGAAGGCCGACGATGTCGGCTACTGGAAGGCAACACAGAAGCTGACGTTCACGGCCGTCGGCATTTGGGCGTTCTTCTCGTTCTTCGTTCACTTCTTCGCGCCAGCGTTGAATGGCATTTCCATCCCGATCCTCAAGTTCCCGCTTGGCTACTACATGGCTGCGCAGGGATCGCTGATCGTGTTCGTCGCCCTGATCTTCTGGTTCTGTAGCAAGCAGGAACAGATTGATCGCGATTTCGGCGTCGACGAAGACTGAGCCAGGGGATCACAGATGACGACTCAAGCGACTGGTGGCCGCGATTTCATTTCGAATCTCGGTCGAATCTACAAGCTCTATACTCTGTCGTTCCTTGGCAGTGTGCTGGTTCTTGCGCTTCTTGAGCAGATGGGCTTGCCGCCGCGCTGGATCGGTTACGCCTTCGTGGCGATCACGATCGGCGTCTATGCGGCGATCGGCATCATCTCGCGCACTGCCGAGGTCTCCGAATATTACGTCGCCGGCCGCAAGGTCCCGGCCATGTACAATGGCATGGCCACGGCCGCCGACTGGATGTCCGCCGCCTCCTTCATCGGCATGGCGGGCTCGCTCTACCTGCTCGGCTACAACGGTCTCGCCTTCATCCTCGGCTGGACCGGCGGTTTCGTGCTGGTGGCGACGCTCATCGCGCCGTTCCTGCGCAAGTTCGGCGCCTACACGATCCCGGACTTTTTCTCGTTCCGCTATGGCGGCAAGTTCGCGCGCGGACTGGCGATCTTGGTGCTCATGAGCTGCTCCTTCACCTACGTGGTGGCGCAGATCGTCGGCACCGGCCTGATCGGCGCGCGTCTTCTGAACATGGACTACGTCGTGGCCGTCTATGTCGGCCTCGTCGGCATCCTCGTCTGCTCGATGCTCGGCGGCATGCGCGCGGTGACCTGGACACAGGTTGCCCAGTACATCGTGCTGATTCTCGCCTACCTCTTCCCGGTGGTCATCCTGTCGGCGCAGAAATACGGCATCCCGATCCCGCAGCTGACCTATGGCGACGTGCTGTCGCAGATCGCCGCCAAGGAAGCGGCCCTGCGGGCGGCCGGTGACGTGATCGTGCCGGCGGTGGGCTACATCAACCCCACCTTCGGCAACCCGGCGCTCTCCGGTGCCGCCCTCTGGGTCGAGTACGTCAACTATTTCGGCCTGATCCTCTGCCTCATGGTCGGCACGGCGTCCCTGCCGCACGTCCTCATGCGCTTCTTCACCACCCCCTCGGTGCGTGAGGCCCGCAAGTCGGTCGGCTGGTCGCTGCTGTTCATCTTCATCCTGTATTTCACGGCGCCGGCCTATGCCGCATTCGCCAAGATGGAGGTGTACAACAACGTCGTCGGCCAGAACCTGACGGCGCTGTTCACGGCGGACAACCTGAGCTGGATCCGCTCCTACGGTCGCGTGGGCCTGATCCAGATCTGCGGTGTCGACGCCACCACGCTGGAGGCGGTCCGCACGGCCTGCGCCCGCGTGATGCAGCACACCGGGGACGTCGCCTCGTTCAACCCGGTGATCCAGCTCCGGCACTTCGGCATCCAGGCGGACGCCATCGTGATCTCGACGCCCGAGATCGCGGGTCTGCCCTATGTGATCGCCGGTCTCGTGGCGGCCGGTGGCCTCGCGGCGGCTCTGTCCACCGCCGACGGTCTGCTGCTCGCCATGGCGAACGCCCTGTCGCACGACGTCTACTACAAGATGGTCGACCAGAACGCCTCGACCGAGAAGCGCCTGGTTGTCGCCCGCGTCCTGCTCATCGTGGTCGCGGTCGCAGCAGCCTATGTGGCCTCGTTCCGACCTGCCGACATCGTCGCGATGGTCGCCTGGGCCTTCTCGCTGGCGGCGGCCGGCTTCTTCCCCGCGCTGGTCCTCGGCATCTGGTGGAAAAAGGCGACGACGCAGGGCGCGATCTGGGGCCTGATTCTCGGCTTCGGCATCACGCTCTACTACCTCGTCGGCACCCGCTACTACGCGCCCGCCTTCTACGAGACCTGGAAGGGCCTCTCGTTCGCAAGCGCCGCGCAGTATCAGGCCTATGAGGCGGCGAAGGCTGCCTATGCTGCGGCGGCGACGCCGGCCAACTGGGCGGTTCTCGACCGGACGGCGCAGGTTGTCGCCAACTGGTGGGGTGTCCGTGGCATCTCGTCGGGTGTCTTCGGGTTGCCGCTCGGCTTCCTGGTGATCATCGTGGTGTCCAAGTTCACCAAGGAACCCTCGCAGGAGATGCAGAACTTCATCGACGAGATCCGTCGCCCGAAGGGTGGCGTCGTGATGGAGGACAAGGCTGCCGGCGCCATCGGCCACTGATCGCCGCGCTATCGACAAGAGGGACGGGGGCCTTCGGGCCCCCGTTTCCTTTCTCGGCGTGGTACCATTTGACCGCTGCAGGCCATTCTGGTTGAGAGGCCTTCGCGCCCTCGGTTGAAAATCCGGAGACTCCGCTTGGACGCCGCATCCTCATTCTTCCAGCACTGGTACTATCACGTGCCGAACTACGTTCTGGCCGTGGTCATGTATGCCTGCCTCGGGCGGTTCCTGCTCAGCCTGTTCGTGCCGGCGACCTGGGACAACTACATCTGGCGCGGCTTCGTCTGGACCTCGGACCTTGCCGTCCGGCCGGTCAGCGCCATCACGCCGGCGGCGGTTCCCGCTCCGGTGGTCATCCTCTTCGCAGTCCTCTGGCTGCTGGCCATTCGTGTGCTGCTGTTCTTCGAAATGGCGCGATGGGGCCTTGCCCCTCGGTTGGGCGGGTGAGCGCGATGGCCAAGCAGACAAGCAATCCGCCGCCCGGTGAAGCCGGACCTGAAGTGGTCCTCGCAGAACCTTACCTGTTCGGTATCCTCGGGCTGGGGATGCTCAACGGTATCTTCTCGCCCGTCACCGGTTTCGTGTTCCTGGTGCACCAGTTCTGGTACCCGTCGACCTTCCTGCCGGTATCGGCACCCTTCATCATGCTGTTCGCCAGCCTGATCACCTCCACCATGGCGATCATGATCGCCGGTGTGCCGGCGGCGCTCTACGAGCGGTTCGTCCACCGTGGACCCACCAACATGGTGTCGCTCTGGATCTGGGTCTCCGTCCTCTCGGTCATTTCCGTGCCCGCGGTGCTGCGCGCCCTCAACGCGCTCTGAGGTGTTGGGCCGCGGCGGCGGGATGGTTGGGGCGCGTGCTGCGGGTTCCGCTCCGTTCAACAGCACGTGAGGGAGGTCGTCACGGCCTGCTGTCCGCTGCCGCATCTGCTAACGTCCTGCGACATGTCGCCACGCCGTCAGGGTTCTGCCGATGTCGCCGGAAGTTCGCCAGGCCGCCTATATCTCGACCGCGCGCGGGTGCGGCTTCGTCGCCCTCGGCATCGTGACGCTGATGATCGGCTTCGTGTACCAGCCGTCGATGTCCCTGAGGATCGGGGGAGCCTGCTTTCTCATCGCGGCCCTGATCCTCGTCCTCAAGGCCAGGCGTGCGCCCCAGCGCCCGTTCCGCGATACCGAGGTCTGGCTGCTTCTCGACGAGCAGCACCGCCCCAACCGCGCCTTCGCCCAGACCGCCATCGCCCATGCACGGGCCGAGGCCTTCTATCACTTCGCCCATACGGCGGCCTTTCTGGCCATTGTCCTGTTGTGCGCTGCGGTGATCGCCGGCCTCGTCGGTCGCTGACCCGGCAGGCCTTGCCGGCGCGATTCATCATGTCCGCAACTGACGGCGGCGGAAGCCGGCCACGCCGTTCCCCTGTGGGCCGGCGCCATCTATTCTGAAGTGGCGGGGTCGTGGCGGAGTGTTCGATGATGATGCGGGTGTCGTGCCGATCGTCCCATTGGCGGCTTGTCATGCTGGCCCTGCCGCTGGTCGCCGCGCCATTGGGCCTCGCCCTCGCTCCGGGGGTGGCCTATGGCCAGACGCGAACCATCACCATCACCGAGGAGCGGGGCAGGGGCGGCGACATCGTCACCCGCCATGTCCACGACTGTGCGGGATGCCCGGTGCGCCGGGCCCGCGCCGGCGTCTGGCGTGAGCGCGCGCCCGTCGTCGACTACCGGCAGTCCCTGCCGATGTATCAGCCGCCGATCTACACCCATCCGCCGCATGTGCAGCCCGTCCACCCGGGCCGCCTGAGGTCCGGTGCCTATGCGGTCACCGGCGCGCCGGAACGCCCAGCCATGGGTCCCCGGCAATCCTACTATCCCAGCGGCTCCGAGGCGCGCGTCATCACCCTCGACGGCCCGCGGGTGCAGCAGCCGCGCCAGCAGCGCCGGCCGCGCTCCTGATCAGCGCCTGAGGCCGAGGCGGGTGGTCACCGCGTAGAGCGCCAGGGCGGCCGCATTCGAGACGTTCAGGCTCTTGATGGCGCCGGGCATGTCGATGCGCGCCAGCGTGTCGCAGGTCTCGCGCGTCAGCTGCCTGAGGCCCTTGCCCTCGGCGCCGAGCACCAGGGCGACGGGCTCGCGCAGCTTCACCGCGTCGAGGTCTTCCTCGCCCTCGCTGTCGAGCCCGATGATCTGGAACCCGCGCTCCTTCAGCTCCGTCATGGCCCGGGAAAGGTTCTGTACCGTGACGAAGGGCACGTGCTCGAGGCCCCCCGAGGCGCTCTTGGCGAGCACGCCGGTTGCCTCCGGCGAATGCCGGTTGGTGGTGACGATGGCCTTCACGCCGAAAGCCGCGGCCGAGCGCACGATGGCGCCGACATTGTGCGGATCGGTGATCTGGTCGAGCAGCAGCAAGACGCCCTCGGCCGGCATGGTGTCGATATAGGGCGCATCGAGAGCGTCGGCTTCGGCGAACAGGCCCTGGTGCACCGCATCCGGCGTCGCGGCCAGCCGCTTGTCGATGTCGCGCACCGGCACGATGGTCGCCTCGTGCGCAATGCCTTCCTCGTCGAGGCGCTTGGCGCCGTTCTCGGTGGCGAGCAGCAGGCGGATCCGACGGTTCTTGTTGCGCAGGGCTTCCGACACCGTGTGCCAGCCGTAGAGCAGCACCGTTCCGGTCTCGAACTCGGGGGCAGGCTCGCGCAGCACGCGTCCGCCACGGCCCTTGAACGGCTTGCCGGGCTTGGAGAAGGGGCGGAAGGGCTTCTTGGGGCCCCTGGGAGGAGATGTCGTCATGCGCCCTCATCCCATGCGCCGGCCCCCTTCGCAATGGTGCGATGGCTCCGTCTTGCTTTGCCGGTTGACAGGGCCGGGGGGCAACCCTATCAAGCGCGCCACGCCCCGGGGCTTCGGCCCCACGGGACTGGGACGGGGGAATGTCCCGAGCGGCAAAGGGGGCGGACTGTAAATCCGCTGGCTACGCCTTCGCAGGTTCGAGTCCTGCTTCCCCCACCATCCCATCGACGTTCTCCCCGCATCGACAGTCCTGCGCCCTGCCGTCCGGACCTTACGGGACCTGCGGCAGGCCCTTGCCTTGTTCCCGGGCAAGGGCCGTGGCGCGCGGCGTGGCCTGAACCGACGCCCGGCCCGATCCTCTGCGGGGGCGATCCCGCCCGCTCCGCCGTCCCGGCGTGCGACACGGTGGATCCGCGCACCCCGGCGGCGCGGCGCGCAGTGCTTTGGAGGTTGTCGCCCAAGACGCACTGTGGTTCATTTGTATTATGCTGTCTGATCGAGCCCCCGCTGCACCGGTCATTGCGCTCCGCGCCATCGAAAAATGGTATGGCACCCGCGACGAGCCCGTCCATGCGCTGTCGGCAACCGATCTCGACGTCGGCGCACGCGAGCTGCTGGTGCTGCTCGGCCCCTCCGGCTGCGGCAAGACGACCCTGCTGCGCATGATCGGCGGGCTGATCGAGCCGACCGCGGGCTCTCTGTCCATCGTCGGGCGCAGCCTCTGGGACAAGGGCGAGCGGCAGGGTGCGGCCCTCGCTGATCTCGGCATGGTGTTCCAGGACGCGAACCTCTTTCCCTGGCTCACCATCGAGGACAACATCGCGCTGCCCCTGGAGCTGAAGGGCGTCGGTGCCGCCGAGCGCCGAATCCGCGCGCATGACCTGATGAAGCTCGTCGGCATTGCCGGCTTCGAGAAGCGCTGGCCGCGGGAGCTGTCCGGCGGCATGCGCCAGCGCGCCGCCATCGCGCGGGCCCTGTCCTACGACCCGAAGATCCTGCTCATGGACGAGCCCTTCGGCGCGCTCGACGCCATGACGCGCGACGCGATGAATCTGGAGCTCCAGCGCCTGTTTCTGGCAACCGAGAAGTCCATCGTCCTCGTCACCCATTCGATCGCGGAGGCCGTCTTCCTCGCCGACCGGATCGTTCTCCTGTCGCCGCGACCCGGCCGAATCGACCGCATCGTCGAGGTGCCCTTCGCGCGTCCGCGCACTCTGGAACTGCAGGCGACCACGGCCTTCCAGGACATCGTGCTGTCCCTGCGCGCGCGGCTGACGGAGATCTCCTGACATGAGCAGCGAACCCCGCAGTCGCCCCACGCCCGGACCCGCGCCGCGGAACCGCGGCCCGTTCGCCGGTGGCGAAGCGACCATCCCGTGGATCACGACGCCGCTGCTGCTCGGCGTCCTCGTGCTTGTCTGGCATGTCTATGTCCGCGCCTCGGGGATCTCGCCGTTCATCCTGCCGGCGCCAGGCGCCGTCCTGTCGGAATGGGTCAGTCTGGTCGGCAACAGACGCGCCTGGTTCCATGCGGGCATGACGGTCTATGCCACACTGGTCGGGTTCTTCTGGGCCGCGCTGATCGGTGTCGTTCTCGGCGTACTCATCGCCCGCATCCGCTGGCTCGAGCTGACGCTCAATCCCTTCATCGTGGCGACGCAGGTCATCCCGAAGGTTGCCCTCGTACCGCTCTTCGTCGTCTGGTTCGGCTTCGGCATCACCTCCAAGGTCATCGTCGCCGGCGTCCTCGCCTTCTTCCCCATCCTCACCAACACCGTGCTGGGGGTGAAATCGATCGATGAGGGCCATCGCGACGTGATGACGGCGCTCAACGCCACGCGCTGGCAGGTTTTCCGTCGCCTCGAGCTGCCTTCGGCGCTGCCCTATATCCTCACCGGTTTCGAGGTGGGCATTGTCCTGGCGATCATCGGCGCCGTGGTCGGCGAGTACCTCGGTGGCAACCAGGGGCTCGGCCATCTCTTGATCCAGAGCATGAACGGCTTCGAGACCAGCCAGATGTTCGCCGTACTGATCCAGATGTCGCTGATCGGCTTCGCCTTCTACTTCGCCATCGGTCTTCTCAAGCGGCTGCTGATCCCCTGGCATGCGACCGGGGCGAAGTGACCTGTCCCATGGGTGATCCGATTGCCGCGCAGCCGGATGCTCGTAATCTCGAACCCCGCTGACCTCAGGATGACGGAGAGACCCATGACCACCCTCGACGGTTCCTTCTCCCGCCGCTCGGCCCTGGCGCTCGGCGCCGGCGGCCTCGCCGCGATCACGGTGCGGCCCGCACGCGCGCAGGGGGCACGGGCGATGACCTTCATCACGCCCTTCTCCTACATCCTCGCCTTCGTCGACATCCTGCATGCCAAGGGCGGCGGCTATTTCGAGCGCGAGGGTCTCGACGTGACGATCCAGCAGGGGCGCGGGTCGGCCATGGCGGTGCAGCAGGTGCTGGGCGGCGGCGGCCTGCTGTCGCGCACCGGCGTCTCCGACCATATCCGCGCATCCAGCCGTCCGGGGGGCGATGCCCTGATCTCGGTCGGCACCATCAGCCAGGGTTCGCCCTTCTTCGTCATCTCCTCGCCCGACAAGCCGATCCGCACCCCGAAGGACATGGCCGGCAAGACCATCGGCGTGCTCTCCGTCGGCGGCGCGACCGAGATCGTGCTCGACTGCATGCTCGTCGCCCAGGGCGTCGACAAGGCCTCGGTGCCGCGCGTGCAGGCGCCGAACACGCCAGCCGGCATGGCGCTGATCGCCCAGGGGCGCATCGACGCCTACATTGTGAGCGCCGGCGTGCCCGTGGCCCTCAAGGCCGCGAATGAGCGGCACCTGGCGTGGAACACCGACGAATTCGCGCCGATCCCGGGCCAGTGCTACATCGCCAAGCGGGAGAGCGTGCAGCGCGACGGCGATCTGGTGGTGCGCTTCCTGCGGGCGGTGAAGAAGTCGATCGACGACATGCTCGCCGACACGGACCTGACGACGACGCTGAAGCGGATCGAGGGCTTCGAGATCGCCGAGATGCGCAACCGTGCGGTGGCGCCGGACATCCTGCGCAACGAGATGCAGTTCTGGCTCACCGCCGGCCGGCAGAACATCCTCAAGCACGTGCCGGAGCGCTGGCAGAAGGGTTACGACCTGATGGCGGCGGCCGGCTTCACCCCCGCCGGCCAGGCTGACGGGCTCTACACCAACGAGTTCGTCGACAAGGCGCTGGCCTGATGCGCTTCGAGGCGCGCGAGGCCGCGCTCGTCCTCATCGACCTGCAGCGTGGCTTCGTCGACGACGACGGCTTCGTCGCGGTTCAGGGCCGCGACGTATCGGCCAGCCGCCGGGCGGCCGACCGCTGCGTGGCGCTGGCCCGCGCCGCCCGCGCTGGCGGGATGAGGGTGATCTGGACGCGGCACGTCCTGCGCGCCGATTATGCCGACGGCGGGCTTCTCGTCACCGAGATCCGCCCGCGTCTCGGTGAGCTCGGCGCGCTGAAGCGCGGCACGCCCGACATCGAACTCTATGCGGGCGCCGAAGTCGATCCCACCGACATCGTTGTCGACAAGCCGCGCTACTCGGCCTTCTTCGGCACCGATCTCGACGTGATCCTGGCTGCCAGCGGCATTCGCAGCCTGGTGATCGGCGGCGTCACCACCTCGATGTGCGTGGAGACGACCGCCCGCGATGCCGCCCAGCGCGACATCAGGACCTTTGTCGTGCGCGAGGCGGTCGCCGACTTCGACCAGGCGCGGCACGAGGCGTCGCTCTCGGCCATCGCCTTCGGCTTCGGCCGGGTGGTCGGGATAGACGCCATGACGGCGGCGATCGCTGGCGGGACGGCCGAGTTCCCCATCGGCGGCTGACGTCAGAGCGGCGTCAGGCGCTCGACAAGGTCGCGCTTCAGCACCTTGCCGGCACTGTTCTTCGGCAGGTCGTCGACGATGAACACTGCCCGCGGCCATTTCGCCCGGGCGAGTCGCGCCGAGGCGAAGGCAACGAGGCTTGCCGCATCGGCGGGTGCGGACAGGCGCACGAAGGCGGCGATCTCCTCGCCGAACTCCTTCGAGGGCCAGCCGACCACGGCGGCCTCGGCGACTGCGGGATGGGCCGTCAGCGCCGCCTCGACATCGGCCGGATAGATGTTGATGCCGCCGCGGATGATCATGTCCTTGGCGCGGCCCTTCAGCGTGACGAAGCCCTGCGCGTCGATCTCGGCGAGATCACCCGGATAGAACCAGCCGTGCCGGAAGGCCTCGACGGAGGCCTCGGGGTCGCGGTGGTAGGCGGTCGCGACCCCCGGTCCGCGATAGCGCAGCTTGCCGATGAGGCCGGCGGGCAGGGGGGTGTCATCGTCGTCAACCACCTCCACCTCCACGGCGAAAACCGGCCTGCCGACGCTCTCTCCGTGGCCGTCGATGTCGCCGGGTCCGAGCAGCGTGATGCCGCCGCCCTCGGTGGAGGCATAGTATTCGAAGAAGCGGCCGCACATGCGCGCGCGGATGGCCCGGCGGTCGTCCGCCGACAGCGGCGCGCCGGAGGAGAACAGCAGGTTCAGCCTCTTCAGCGGCGCCAGCGCCGCATCGGAAAGTTCCAGCAGGCGGCGGAATTGCGTCGGCACGAGGAAGAGGCTGGTGGCATCTTCAGACGCGACGGTGGCGATCAGCTCGTCCGGGCCGCACGGCGGCGGCTTCATGATCACCGTGCCGCCGGAGAAGAGCACCGACATGGCGAAGGTGCGCCCGCCGCCGAAATAGAGCGGCGTCGCCATGACGAAGCGGTCGCGGCCATTGAGGCCGAGATTGATCCAGTGCGTCATGAAGCGGCGGAAGAAGTGCCGGTGGGCGATGAGCGGCCCTTTGGGGCGGCCGGTCGTGCCGGAGGAGAGCGACAGCACGAAGGGTGTCTCGCCGTCCTGCGGGAAGGCGAGATCGGGGTCGGCGGATGCGATCGCCCGGTCCAGCCCCTCGTCCCAGGCGAGGGTCTCGACGCCCTCGATGGCGGGCTCGCCTGGCTCGGTCAGCACCAGGCTGGCACCGAAATGGCCGGCGACATTGGCCCGCTCGGCCGCGGTCCAGCGCAGGTCCATGGGAAGGATGGTGCGTCCGGCGCGCGCCAGCGCGTAGAGCGCGATCACGTGCCGCGCCGTGTCGGCCAGGCAGAGGCCGACCACGGCATGCGGGTCCGGGACGCGGGCGGTGATGACCGCGGCGAGCCGGCGCACCTGCGGGGTGAGTTCCGCATAGGTGATGACCCGCCCGTTCTCGACCAGCGCGGGATGGTCGGGCCGGGCGCGGGCGTGGATGTCGAGGGCGTCGGCGAGGTTCATCATCGCTGGTCGAGCTTGTAGAGCCTGACCGCGTTGTCGCGCAGGAACTTCGCCCGCACCTCTTCCGAGAAGCCGAGGGCGTCGATCTCGGCCATGGTCCGCTCGAAATCGAGCACCGGGAAATCGGTGCCGAACAGCACCTTGTCCTTGCCGAAGCTCTTGATGAAATGGACGAAGGACGGCGGCCAGTATTTCGGGCTGTGGGCGTCCGAGCCGATGTAGACGTTGGCGTGCTTCCAGGCCATGGCGATCATCTCGTCGGTCCACGGAATGCCCACATGGATGCCGATGATCTTCAGTTCGGGGAAGTCGCAGGCGACCGCATCGAGGCAGATCGGTCGGCCGACGCTGCGGCGCGGATAGGTCGGGTCATAGACCATGGACTGGCCGACCTGGAGCTGGATCGGCACGTCGAGCTCCACGCATTTGGCGTAGAAAGGGTACCATCTGGCATGGTCGGGGGCGAGCTCGAACCAGTGTGGGTAGAAGTGGGCGCCGATGAAGCCGTACTCGCGCACGGATTGCTCGAGTTCGCGCACGCCGCGCATGCCCTCGGTCGGATCGAGGCCGGCTAGGCCGAGGAAGCGGTCCGGATAGGCCTGGACCGCGTCGGCGACGAGCTTGTAGGGCACGTGATAGCAGGCGGGATGGCCGAGCTGGCCGACCTTCGCGGCGATGAGGAAACTCTTCTCGATTCCGGCGCGGTCCATGCGCTCCAGCATCTGCTTGTGGCTGACGCCGGCGAAGGTCTCCGACTTCACCCGCATCTTCGATGTGTAGAAGCCGGTGCGATCGGGGCGGCCGGCGAGGGCCTCCGGGGTCCAGATGTTGACGACGGTGTCGATCGCCTTCACGCCGCTCATGATCGTCCCTTTCCAGTCAGTCCGAGTTCGCGGGCGATGCCGTCGCGAAGGATTTCGTTGGCGCCTTCGCCGAAGGTGTAGAGCCGCGAGTCGCGCCAGAAGCGCTGGATGTCGCTATCCGAGGAATAGCCGGCGCTGGCCATGACCTGCATGCCCTGGTCGGCGACGTCGCGCAGCGTTTCGGTGGCGATGATCTTGGCCTGCGCGGATTCCCGCCGGCAAGGCAGGCCGCGCGAGATGAGGGTGGCGAGGTGCCGGACCATCAGCCGCGACAGGTCGATGCGCATCTGCAGGTCGGCGAGGCGGTGGGCGATGACCTGAAAGGAGCCGATAGGCCGGCCGAACTGCTCGCGCGCCCTGGCATGGGCCATGACGCCGTCGAGCGCCGCCTGTGACGGTGGCGGCCATGCTGGCGCGGGAGAAGTGCAGCGTCGACATGAGGTGGCGGAAGCCATTGCCGACCGTGCCGATGACCGCGTCCTCGCCGACCTCCACGTCTGCGAACCCGACCTCGAAGCTCGGCATGCAGTTGTTGCCGACCTTGGCGAGCGGCGCGAGCGTGACGCCCGGCGCATCACCCGGCACGAGGAAGAGGGTGATGCCCTCGGCGCCGGATGTTTCAGGGCCCGTCCGGGCCACGGTCAGCAGCAGGCGGGCGCCTTTCGCGTCGCTGATCCAGATCTTGCCCCCCGAGATGGCATAGCCGTTGGCGGTGCGGCGGGCGCGGGTGCGGATCGCCGCCGCGTCGCTGCCCGCGCCGGGCTCGCTGAGGGCGAGGGCGAGGAAGAACTCGCCCGCCATCAGGCCGGGCAGCAGGGCGCGCTTCTGCGCGGACGACCCGTAGGTGAGCACGGACATCAGTCCGAAGCCGACGACGCGGTTGTAGATGGAGGCGGCCATGTAGCCGTGGCGACCGAGCCGCTCCTGCACGAGCGCGACCTCGCTCCAGCTCTGGCCGAGGCCGCCCTCCGCCTGCGGCACGCCGAGGGCGAAAAATCCGGCCTCGCCCATGGCGGGAAGGAGATCGTAGGGCGGCTGATGCTCGCGATCCCGGCGGCGCACCTCGTCCGGAGGCAGGTGGCGCGCCGCAAAGCCGTCGACGCTGGCCTGGATGCGGCACTGGTCTTCGGTCAGGAGTGCGTCCATCGGCAGCGGCCTCGCAACGGTCGAGTGCCAGCCTCCCTCATAAGACAAGACCAGACAAGCGGGCAGGTCGACGGATAGGTGTCACGCTTGGCTGTCATCGCGGGCGCGCAGGGCTGCGACGGGCAGGGGCCTGGCGGCGCGCGACGCCTCAGGGAGCCTTGGTCGCAGGCATCCCGTGGCCGTTCTGGCAGCACAGCGGAACAACACCGCGTTCCGCCGGAACGGCCGCGAAGGCCTCCAGGGCGTGGCGGCGAAGGGCGCTGGCGGGTTCCCGCGGGTCGGTTGCGCATTGGTCGATGTTCGAGAGCCGGTCGCGCTCCTCCAGCGAGGCAATGGGCGGCTCCACCTCGCGCAACAGTCCGTCCTCGACGCCGTAGATCCAGCCGTGGATATCGAGGGCCTGCCCGCGCGCCCAGGCCGCCTCGATGATCGGCGTCTGGGCGACGCGGCGGAACTGCATCTGCACGTTGAGTTCGCACATCCGGTCGAGGCGCCGCCGCTCGTCGGTGATATCGGCGAAGAGCTGCTGATGCTTGCGGTAGTACATGACCAGCGGCTGCAGCCAGTGGTCGACGAGGGCTGAACGGTCGCGGCTCAGCGCCCGCCGGACGCCGCCGCAGCCATAGTGGCCGCAGACGATGACATGCCGCACCTGCAGCGTCTCCACGGCGAATTCCAGCACGGCGAGCAGGTTCATGTCGCTCGTGTGCACCATGTTGGCGACGTTGCGCTGGACGAAGACCTCGCCGGGATCGAGGCCGAGCACGTCGTTGGCGGTGACGCGGCTGTCGGAACAGCCGATCCACATGTAGTTCGGCGACTGCTGCTCGGCCATGCGGACGAAATAGGTCGGGTCGTCGCGCGTCTTGTGCTGGGCCCAGGCGGCGTTGCGGTCGAAAAGGTGGTCGAGGATCACGTCCTCAGCCTCCCGTCACGTGCATGCCGCGGCGTGTCGCCGGCGCGCTCCACCCGTCCGAGAATGCGTGGCCGGCGGGCTTCGCGGCAATGGCCGCATCGATCGCGCCGTGGAGGGCTTCGTCGCCCGGATCGGATCGGAGGGCGGCCTTGAGGTCCGCGCCGTCCTCTCGCCCCAGGCAGGCCTCCAGCCGGCCGGTGGCGGTGACTCGCACCCGGTTGCAGGCCGCGCAGAAATTGCAGGTGGTGGCGGCGATGAAGCCGAGACGACGGCCCGTCTCGGCTATCTGCCAATAGCGAGCCGGGCCGCCGCTGCGGTGAAGGCTGGGCGTCAGGGTGAAGTGGCGTTCCAGCTTCTCGCGCACCTGGGCGAGCGGGATGAAGTGATCGGCACGGCCGAACCCCGTCTCGCCGATGGGCATGACCTCGATGAAGGTGACATCCATGCCGCGCCGGTGGCCGAACGCCACCAGCCGATGGAACTCGTCGTCGTTGATGCCGGCGAGCGCCACGGCATTGAGCTTGACCTCGAGACCCGCGTCCCGGGCGGCCTCGATGCCGGCCAGCGTGTCGGCCAGCCGTCCGCGACGGGTGATGGCGGCGAAGCGGTCGGCCTCCAGCGTGTCCAGCGAGACGTTGACGCGCTTCACTCCGGCGCGGGCGAGGGCAGCTGCATGGTGAACCAACTGGCTGCCGTTGGTGGTGAGCGTCATTTCGTCCAGCGCGCCGGAGGCAAGGTGCCGTCCCAGTTCGTGCATGAGATCCACGACGCCGCGGCGCACGAGGGGCTCGCCGCCGGTGATCCGGAGCTTGCGGACGCCGCGCGCGATGAAGGCCGAGGCCAGCCGGTCCAGTTCCTCCAGGGTCAGGAGGTCGCGCTTCGGCAGAAACTCCGGCCGCTCCGACATGCAGTAGAAGCAGCGGAGGTCGCAGCGGTCGGTGACGGAGATCCTGAGATAGGTGATCGCCCGGCCGAAGGAGTCCACCAGTGGCAGACGCGCCGTCGGCAAGGCCCGGCGGGCCATGGCGACGGCGGGTCCTGTGTCGTGCGGCGGGGCGAGGGCGGTCATGCGTGGTTCCCGCCGCAGCCGCAGGTGCCGCCGCTGCTGCAGGACGCGGCCAGCGCCCGCTTCAGCAGCACGCTGCCTGGATCGACCGAGCGCCCCATCTGCCCGATGAGGGTGGTCCATTCCTCGTCCGTGGCGGTGTCGGCATAGTGCCCGACGCACTCGGCCGCATAGTCACCGGTGGAAAGCCCGGCGGCGTCGGCCTTCACCGTGACGGCCGTGACGAGCGACAGATCGTCGAGGCTCGCCAGGGCCTGTTCGGCGACGATGGGATCGTTGAAGCGGGCGAGAAGGTCACCGAGCAGCATGGTGTCCTCCTCAGTGAACGCGATGGTCGGCAGCGCCGGCCATGTCGAGCCCCTTGATGTCTGCGGACGACACCAGACGGGCGATGTACTGGGCCTGCGCCCGGTGGGTGGCGGCATCGTGCAGATAGGCGGCGATGCGGTCGTGCACCAGCTCGAAGGGCAGGTCGCGTCCCTCGATCCTCCGTTCGACCCGCACGACATGATAGCCGAAGCGCGTCTCCACCGGCTGGCGCGAGATCTCCCCGGGAGCGAGCCTCGCCATGCCCGTTTCGAACTCCGGCACCGTGCTGCCCGGCAGCAACTGGCCGAGGGACCCGCCCTGTCCGGCCGAGGGACATTGCGAATGCTGCCTGGCGAGACCCGCGAAGGCATCCGGATCGGCGGCGAGCCGGTCGCAGAGGCTCTTGGCCGTGGCGGCGGCGACCTGCCGCGCCTCGAGGTGCTCGGGCGCGACCGCCAGAAGGATGTGCGAGGCCTCCGTCAGCGTCGCAGAGCGAAAGCGGGCCCGGTGATTTTCATAGTAGCGCCGGCACTCCTCGACCGAGGCCTCGGGAATGACGACCTCGCGCTCGACGAGGCTGCGAATGGCCGCCTCCTCGTCCGTCTCGGTCCGGCCCTCGCCATCGCTGGCGGGAGCCCCGGAGACGCCGAGGCGGCGAGCTTCCTGGACGAGGAGTTCCTTGACCACCAGCGCGGTCGCCGCCGCGTGCCAGGCGTCGGCGGGCCTTTCGTTGGCGTGGTTGCGGGCCTCGCGCAGGATGTCCTGGCTGCCGATGGCGACGCCATTGACGCTGATCCGCTGGCGCGGCGGCTTGGAGATGAGGGTGCGGACGGGGGCAGTCGCGCTCATGACACGATCCTTGCTGGGAGAGGCCGTTCGGCCGTCAGGGCCGGTTCACTTGGCTGCCGGTGCGACGCGCCGTCCGTCGCGGGTACGGACGATCTGGTAGCCGCGGCGACCGAGGTACCAGACCGGCGCCGACCAGACATGGACGAGCCGGGTGAAGGGGAAGACGAGGAAGATCGTCAGGCCGAGGAAGATGTGCGCCTTGAAGATCGGGTGCACGTCGGCGATGGCCTGCGAGGCGCCTGGCTGCAGATAGGCGATGCCCTGGGCCCAGGTCATGAACTTCACCATCTCATGGCCGTCGAGGTGGCCGAGCGACAGCGGAATGGTCAGCATCCCGAGGCAGAGCTGCACGAAGAGGATCATCAGGATCGCCGTGTCGGCGAAGGACGAGGTGGCGCGGATCCGCGCGTCGAACAGCCGCCGGTGCAGCAGCAGCGAGATGCCGATGAAGCAGGCGATGCCGGCGCCGCCGCCCGCCACGATGGCCAGCATCTGCTTGGCGCCGTGCGAGATGCCGAGCGCGTCGAAGACCTGGATCGGGGTGAGAAGGCCGACGAGGTGCCCCGCGAAGATCGCGAGGATGCCGAGGTGGAAGAGGTTCGATCCCCAGCGAAGCTGGCTCTTGCGCAGCATCTGCGAGGACGACGCCTTCCACGTGTACTGCTCGCGGTCGAAGCGGATGAGGCTGCCGGCGAGGAACACGGTCAGGGCGAAGTAGGGATACCATCCGAAGACGATGTGATTGAGCGAGGCGGCCATGGCGCGGGCTCCTTCAGGCAATGGGGAGACGGTTGTGCGTGACGACGGTGCGCACGCCGGCGGGGGCAGGGGGCGACAGGCCCTCGGCCGGGCGGTTGGCGGCGCGCAGCCGGGCGCCGAGCGCGTCCTTGCCGCTCGTCACAGACCTTATCTGGTAATCGATTAACTTCATCCCGCTCTTCGCCTGCCCGGTTATCTTGTCTATCGCCTTGTAACACGCATCAACCGGCCCGTCTCCAGAAGATTGCTTTGTTATTATCTTATTCCCTTTTTTCAGAACTACCAGTGCACGGGGCGTAATCCTGGTCCCGCTTGAAATATTCAAATCTTCTATCCTATATACTTCAGGTATTGACGCGATTTCATCCTCCACAATTGCCAGAAGGTCATCGTCAAAAATTTCTTTTTTCTTGTCCGCAAGGTCCTTGAATCGTTCGAATGCTCTTACTAAATCATGCTCGCTAAGTTCCACGCCTAATTTTTTCAACCGCTCGCTGAACGCGTGCCTTCCCGAATGTTTGCCTAAGACGATATTGGTTCCTCC
>CAZPMD010000042.1:25355-32490 GCA_964587395.1 uncultured Hyphomicrobiales bacterium | reverse complement strand
ACGACGCATCGCAAGACATTGCCAAAAAACATGAACTTCTGAATCGGGCTCTGAGCGCGGCACATGGCGTGCTTACTCCTCGACGGCACCAAGTCGGATCATGGTAAGGCGCGTTCCTTTGCGAACGGTGGGGAGCAGCCGGATCAACTTCGAGGCGTCGGGGTTTGACGCGAGCGAGAAGCACACGTGTTTCAAACCGGACGCGGGGAGCGTCGTTCAGTGCGGCGGCTTGGCCTCGGGCTTCCTAATGGATATTCAGACATTACGCTTTCAAGAGCTTCATGGGCTCGGATATCTCTCTTCGAGTGAAGAGGGGCCTCGCGGGCCTTGGCTTCGCATCGGAAGATGCGAGAAGATTTGAAGCCGCGCCGAGCGAGCCGCGCGGCCCAAGACTTTGACGGGCCCGAATGTCGATTTAGAGAACTGATGATCTCGGGATAGTTGCCACGCTTTCGATTCACGATGGGGCGGATATGTTCGGTTGGTTCAGAAAGAAACCGTCTGAGGAAGCTGTCGCAATATTAAATGCTATCGATGAAGCGATCCGACAGGTTCACCCAGATAGGTTTGCCATTCCCCTTGATGGCGCCCTTTACGCTCAACCGATGCTCGTCTTGATCAATACGATGATGGGAACCCCAGAAGAATTTCGGTTCCGAGCCGTTTATTATAGCAGCTTGCTAGAGCGGGTTAAGGTTCTGAAGGAACGCGGTATGCTGAGAGGGCACTTAGAATCGTCAGGCGGCGATCTGACGATCGTCTCGTTATTACTTGCGGCTGGATATGAACTGAAGTTACGCGACCAGGGTGAGGTCGACGATAACATAAACCTCGGGCGCGAGGTTCGCGAGAGTGCCAAGAGTTTGCTCATGTTTCTAAATGAGCATTCCAGTGGTCGGCCGGAGCCAAGGCAAATGTGAAAGGGTGAGGAGGGCTGCGCCCGCCAACACCATCCGTCGTTGCAGAGGACGATGGAGGCTGCTGGGGGCATGGAGCGGAACTCCTGTTGCCTGATGGCGAAAGAACCGACAGTCTTGCGCAATGATGCGCGCGCTCGGCTTGTCTCTACTGTTCACAACCTCACTCGCTGCCCACGCTGATGCCGATCAGCTTTACAGATGCGAGCTTCTTGATAGCGCTGCCGTCAGTGTCGCTGGAACATTCGAGCGCACTGCGGTCAATGAGAGGATGCGCGCACAAATGAACCCTGTCTTGGTCGATACCTCGACGGGTGTCGTCAGAGTGGGGAGGCCTGCCGTTGTCTGGCGCTGGCGCGTCTTCCAGCGGGGCAATGAGCAAATGTATTGGTATCTTGGCAGGCCTGATGCCGATCCGCAGGCGCTGGTCGTGTCTTACTTGAGCATCACGCCCTGGACTTCGCCTCCGACCATCTTCCTATCAACCCCCACGGCCACCTTCGCGGGCCGCTGCACGACAGATTGACCCGTGCCGTTGATGCGCTGACGCGGTTTGGAGTGAGCCCCTAGCTAGATCGCGGATCTATGCGCCCGGCGAGCGGCCTGTCGCTGGCGATCGTGGCATCGCCGCTGATAGCGTCCACGGTGATCAGAAGCCGGCCGATGACCGGGTGCATGGCCTCGAAGGCGTCGATGCGTTCAGAGACGCGCCGGGTGATGGTCGAGCTTTCGATGATCAGGGCGAGGTCATCGCCGGAGACGAGTTGGAAATGCATTGGATCCCCTCGGGTGTGAGTGACCGGGGAAGCGTGAATCATCGCGATTCACCTGTCGATGCATAACGGATTACTTATCTACGCTCCGGGCCTCATGCTCAGCAATCTCGCGCGTAGTTTGCGCAACTCCGCACAGAGCCCGCACCATATTGGCAAAAACGTTGAACCCGGCTGCATACCGGTCGATCGGCGGTGTATGCGTAGTTCACCATCGACTTTAACATCGCAATGCCATCCCAGTTCACGTCTGTGATGGTGGCATCCACAACGAACCTAAATTTCTTGGATACATATGTCGGCGGAATGAGGTAGCAGCCCCGATCCTCTCCCCGGTCGGTTAATCTCATCACCGCGCCATGAGCAATTTCATTCCGGCGCTGCGAGCCTACCTCGGCAATCGACAGAACGTCCTTGATCTGCGCCAAGAGAACTTCGTCATGTGGGAACTCGCCCTGCGCGGCTTGAGAGATCATGTCTCTCCTTGCGCCGCTGGTTGTGACAACGCCATAGGCCCTTGCAGCGGACCCGCCGGGGGCACCTAACAGCGTTCCGAACAGTTCTGCGAAGGCCGTTTCAACGAACTCCCACTGGGTCAGCGCGGCTCCCACCGCCCTGAAAACGTCGTCCATCACCTCGGTCCCGCGAGGTGCGACGGGCAGTGGCGCAAACAGTGTCTTGGCTGCCGTCTTGTTCTCAGAGAGCGTCATTGCGATTGATGAAATCCCATCAGCAATTCCCGATCTCCATTATACAGCGCCTCGGCACGTCTCTTGATCGAAGCAGACGCATAGACCGCACCCTGGCCTGTCTCGCGCTCCAACGCCTCGGTATGCCGGACGCAGTAGGAAGCCCATGCTTGGTCGAGGTAGGAAGGCTCACCAAGCCATGTCTGCTTGTCCCGGCTATGGGTGTGGCCCCAGCGCCCTCCCGCCCGTTCTAGGGCCTCCGTGGCGCGTTCACGGAAGTTGTCTCCCACGATCAACCCGCCCTGAGTGTGAAGGCGTCCATCCTTGGTCGTGTCGAGGGCGCACCAGAAGTGAACATCGCCACCGAAGGCTTTCTTCAGAGCATCTCGGATGCGGTCCCTGAGGGTTGCAAAGACACCACGTCGGGAGGCCTTGGCCTTGGTGATCACGTCAGGGGAGAAGTCGAGGGTGAAGGACATGCCCCCGGCTTCTGTCAATACCTTGTGCCACCACACTGCCTGAAGCACTTCCGTGGTCTTCTCCCAGACAGGGGGAGTGAACCAGCGAGGAAACTGAGCGCTGATTGCTCCAATGATTGAGGGGGTGACGTAGCGCTTACGGTTGGCTTGGATGAGGGCTAGGAGGTCTGGGGATTGGGGGCCTCTAACTGAAGGAGCGCGAAATTCGGCCAGCTCCCGCTGGTAAGGCAAGTTCCTGAAATGTCGCAGGGATTTCCGGTCGCGCTTGCGACTGCGGACAGATCCATATTTCGCAATTCCGGACAGCTTTCGCACGCCGGGGCGAACAGAAGGCGCGCACGCGGGCGCAGAGTTGGCTATACTATTCATCGACGAGCACTGGCCTTTTGGCGAGCCGCATCGACCTTCTCGGGGTCGGTGCGGCTTCTTTTCTGGGGATCACTAGTATAGCACGGAATCGCACGATTAGAGTCGAATTGTAGGTGGCGTTCGAAGTAACGGGTGTTTATTGAACGCTTCCATCAGTTCTGAGCTAAAGAGCGGATGCGGTGAAGCATCTCCAATGTATGCTGCGAAGAGATTGAATCGCAGTGACGTGTCTGCTTTCGCCTTCGATAGTCGGCGATCTCTTCAATGATTCGCCCTTCAAGTTGCTCCAATGAAAGGAGGCGACGGCGAGCAACCAGCATATTCCGTGTTGCGACTATTGCTTGATGGGTAGCGGGGTGACCACCAAGGCCGCAATCCTCGGCATCGGAGACTGTTTCTGCGAGCAGCATCACCATCGTGTTGGTCAGTTTGATCTCCGTCTCGTTGGCTTTCGCCATGCTTGCGGCAAGGACAATCGTCGCAACGAAAACAACGAAACGCATGTTTCAACCCCCGGCCATTCCAGAGGTTGTGATATTATGACCTCTATATCAAGGGTAGTCACCGCGACCGCGCCTCAAGGAAGCCGTTGGGCCGCACGGCCTTGGTCAACTCGTCCATCACGACGCTGCGCATCACGCCCTCAAGCTGACTGCCGATCTGGTTTGCGAGGTCCGCGTTCTGCTTGGGATCGCCCCCGGTTGCGTTCACCGTGGCGTTGATCGTCGGTGAGACCGTGACGCCACCGTAGGACCGCGCGCCGAAGCCGTGGGCAGGCAAGGCCGGGATCGGGGGAACAGGGACGTCACCGACGCGCCCGCCCTCAGCGAAGCCCGGCAAGCCGCCCTTGTTGATCGCCTCCAAGACGGGAAGGTGCTTGGCCGTGCTCTTGGCGTTGACGACGAACTCGCCAGTCGATACGCGGGCAAGGATGCTGTCCGACGTGCCAGTGCCCGGTCCTGAGACGCGCCCGCCCTCGGCAAAGCCGAAGAGCTTGCTGAACCCACCTACCAACGATCCGAACAGGCCACCGCCGCCAGCGGGCTTGAACAGGGCGTCAAAGAGGCCGTTGAAGGCGAGGCTCGCGAGACGCTTGCCGACGTTGGCGAGGGCCTGATCGAAGCGTTTGGAATTCAGGATCACGTCGCCCAACTCCGTCCGGGCCGTCTGGTAGAAATCCTCTGCCGCCGCCTTGGCCCGGTCATGGCCCTCGGAGACGCGCCGCAGTGCATCAGCCTGCTTGCCGTAGGCTGCGGAGACTTCGCCGATGGCGTCACGCTGTGCCTGCGTCAGGCTGATGTTGCGCCACCCGGCATCGCCGTTCGATCGGGCCGTGTCCTGAAGCCGCCTGAGCGTCTGTTGCTCAAGGTCCAGGGCCATGCGTCGGCGCTCTTGTTCCTGATAGCTTCGGCCAACCATGTCGGCTTCGAGAGCGAGCGCGGCGGTGCGGTCTCGGATCGCCTGAACTTCCCGGTTGAAGCTGTCATCGGTCGTGCGACGTTGTCGGGTGCGACCGCCGCCGCTGCCGCCTTCCTCGCTGCGGCGCTTGTCGGCATCGATCTCGGCTTGCGCCATGGACCTGATCTCGCTCTCACGGAGCGTGACGCCGGTTTCGGTCGCCTTCTTACGGATCTCCGCAATCTTGGCTTCCATGGTCACCTGATCGCTCGTCAGGGCGTTGCGGCGCTCTGCGTCACGACGGAATGAGCGGCCCGCCTCGACCATGCGGTCATAGGCGCTCATCGACTGGTTTTCAGACTGCCGGAACGAGGGACCGCCACCCAGCGCACCCAGCGCGGCTGCGGCCTCGTTGGTCACGGCGACCTGTTTGCGCAGGGCCGTGATGATCTCGTTGATCCGGTCCACGAGGGGGCCGGCATTCAGGCTGCGGCCCACGGCCTCAAGGGCGTCGGCAGCGGTCTTGCTGGTCTTCTCGCCGTTCTGAAGCTCGCGATCGATCTGTTTGATCTGATCGACCTGTGCCGGGGTGATGAACTGCCGCATGGAAAAATCGTCCACAAGGCGGATGAACGACGTGATCTGCTTTTGCGTCTGCCGTTCTGTCGCCTCGGCAACCTGAAGCCCGGAAAGCAGGGCGCTGCGCTGCGAGGTGACAAGGCGCTGAGCGGCGTCGACCGATGCGTCACCGGCTTTCTTCGCGGCCTGTTCAACTCGCAGAAGCGCAGCCTCATAGGCTTTCGCGCCCTCGGAAGCCTTGGCGGATGACGTGCCGAAGAGTGTGAGGGCCGCAACCACCGTGCCGCCTATGATCAGGCCAAGCGGTCCTGCCGCGAGACTGATGCCGCCGACTGCGGTTTTCAGAAGCGCAAGCCCACCGATCGTAGGGCCTGCGATGGCGAAGGCCGTGCGCAGGGAGCCGATGAAGGTGCCCAGCGCCGCAACGCCAAGGCCAAGGCTGGCGATCATGGGGCCGATGGCACGGCCGATCAGCGCACCGGCAACGATGCCGGCAACCTTCAGCCCGACGTCTGCGGTCTGGCCGAAATTGTCGGCGAGGGCGTTCAAGCCCTGAACGAGGCGTTGGGTCGCGCCAAGGCTCTCGTCACTCTCGCCGATGTAGCGGGTGAGGGCGTTGCTGATCTTGGTATAGGCCTGAGCGATCGTCTGGGACGAGTTCGAAGCCATTTTCTCGATTGAGCCCATCCCGTCGAGGAAGGCGCGGAAAAACTCGCGGTTGGTGACCTTCCCGTCGTTGACGAGTTCCTTCAGCTTCGCGACCGATCCGCCTGCGGCCTGAAGCCCATTGGCCACCGCCATCAGGATCGGGCGGGCACCTTCGTTGATCGAATTGAATTCCTCAGCTTGCACCTTGGCAGAGCCGAGAGCCTGTCCAAGCTGAAGCAGGGCACCAGAGGCCTGCGTGGCATCCGTGCCGGCAACGCGAAGGGCGACGGCGACGCCATCGGAGAATTTCAGAAGCTCTGCCTGACTGGCACCAAGTTCGGTCGAGACCTGTGCCGCGCGACCATAGAGGGTCGTGAGCGCCGCGAGGGGCGCGGCGTTGCGCTGCGCGCTCTGGAAAAGCTCGTTCAGCATCGCCGTTTGCTGAACGCCGGTGACACCCACGACGGCGAGGGAGTTCTTCGCGGAAGTCCAGGCATCGGCATAGCGCAGGATTTCGCGGGTGCTGAGTGCACCGCTAATGCCGGCAAGCGGTGCGATAAGGCTTCGGCCCATGGATGCGCCGATGCTGTCGAGGTTCTGCTTGGCGCGACGGGTGCGGCCCTCGATTGAGGTCCAGTTGTCATTGGCCACCCGGTTCGCGCGCTGAAAGCTGCGCTCGAAATCCCTGATCCTCGCCTCAAGCTGAACGACGAGTTGCTCTGTCTCGGCCATCACCACACCAAATCTGAAATTGAAACGTCGTCGCGCTCATAGATCGAACGCGGCTTGCTATCGCCGAAGTGGGCACGCGACACGGCCATCGCGGTCGCGACCGCCCCATCGATGCGGTCGCGGCTCTTTCCCTTGTGAAAGCTCTTGTTGCCGGCCTTGTCCGTCTCGACGGCGACGTTCTCGAAATTCCAGCGCAGAACCGGGTGGCCACCGTGCCGCAGACGACGGGCGATGATGGCGCGCTCAAGCTCTTTGATCGCCGGGGCCATCGTCACCCAGCCCTGTCGCATCTCGACGGCGGGAAGGCCTCGCTTCAGAAGGTTCGAAATCATCTGGCGTGCGAGGTGCGGGTCGAAGGCGATCTCACGGACGTCGAAACGCTCGCAAAGCTCGACGATCTTGCCCTCGACGTGATCGTAATCGACCACCGTGCCGTGGGTTGGATCGATGAAGCCCTGTTCGGCCCATAACGGATAGGGGACGCCATCCTTGTCGGCGCGTCCGCGTAGGTTCTCGCCGGGACAGAAGAACCACGGGTGAACGATGAAGCC
>CAZPMD010000042.1:15211-25345 GCA_964587395.1 uncultured Hyphomicrobiales bacterium | reverse complement strand
CACGATCGCCGTGAGGTCCCGGTTCGATGACAGGTCAACCGCGAGCCAACACGGCTTGCCCTCAAGGGCGTCGAGGTCAACGGCATCCGCGCCTTCGTCATAGATCGCCATATCGACGAAGGGGTCGGCGGAATGGTCGAGCCAAATGTTGAGGTGAAGCTGCCGGAAGCTCTCGCGATCCGATGGCCGGCTCTCGGCTTCCCGCGCGAGCTGGCGAAGGCCGGGAAGGTCGGGGTAGCCGTAGGCAAGGCCGGGGTTGACCGTCTGCCAGATAGCTTCGTCGCGCCAATCGCAGTCCTTGGGCGCTTCGAACAGGATCGGCAGGGTCGCGGGATCATCGATCTCACCCAGGGCGACACGCCGGGCATAGTCATACTGTTCGAAGGCGATGTTCTCGTGCCCACGTCCTGCTGTGGTGATGATCACGTTCAGCGCGCCCGCCGTCTTCACGAGGCCGGTTTTCAGGGCCTCCCAGAGGTCGCGCTTTTTCCAAGCGTGCAGCTCGTCCGCGAGAACGAAGGCAGGGGTGCGACCGTGCTGCGTGGCACCGTCTGCGGAGATAGCCTCAAGCCATGCCGCATTCTGGCGATTGGTGATCCGGTTCCGGTAGCTCGCAACCTCGGCAACCCGTTCAAGGCGGGCGTCCTGCCTGATGAGGTTCGAGGCTTCCTCAAATGCGATGCGGGCCTGCTTCTGGTCAGCGGCGGCGCACACCACCTGTCCCGCGATCTCCCGTTCGGGGCCGATCGTGTGAAGCAGGGCAAGAGCCGCACCCAGAGCCGTTTTGCGGTTCCCTCGCGGCATCATCAGGAACACGGTCTTGACGATCCGGGTGCCGTCATCGTTGCGCGGGCCATAGATGCGGCGAATGATCCGCTCGAAGGGCGGATGCAGCACGAAGCCCTTGCCGGGGAGATGGGATCGCGGGTGCCGCAGGTTCAGGATGAAGTTGACCGCTCGCTCGCCGTATCCCAGCGGATCGGCGATCGGGCTGTCATCAAACACCCAGGCTGGATAGGTCTTCGGGAGTTCCATTAGCCAAGGAACTCCAACTCGTCTTCGGCGCTCTCACGCATCGTCGGGCGGGAGCGACTGACAGGCGTCAGGCCAAGCTCTGCGGCAAGCTGCCGGGCCGTCGTCATGGCGTCGTTCTGGATAGCGACGGCAGGATGTTTGCGCGCGCCGGTCGTCAGGCCTTCCGCCGCGATCATCTTCTCGGCTTCGCGGATGCGGGCGACGGCGGTGCAATAGGCCTCGACGGCACCCATGTCGCCATCGGTGAGAATGCGACGGCGGACGAGTTCCGGCATGATCCGACGCCACTCCGCCTTGGCGTCCTTCGCCAGCCACGAGGGAGGCGAGGGGACAACGCGGAGCGCACCGGGATCGGTCGCGATCTGATCGGGCTTTCGACCACGCATCAGACGTTGCCTCGATACTTGGCCCGGACGTCCAGCCCACTGCGACGGCCGATCTCGGTGACGCTCTTCAGGTCATAGATTTCGCCATCGAAGAGGATGCGATCGCCAAGGCTCACGCCTTCACGAAAGCGCATGCGGAACGTGACGAAGCGTTGCCCAGCCGTGCCGGGGTCGCGGTCAACTTCCTCGGTGCGCTCTTCGATGATCTCCGCACGCAGCGTGGCCATGGTCTCCCACGTCACGTTGAACGCGCCGTATGAGTTGACCGTCTCGAAAGGGCGCTGAATCTGAATGGTGCTGTCGAGCTTTCCCGCGCGCATCACGAGGCCTCCTGAAGGACGGCATCGACGCTGATGACCGCGTGGGTGTTCGCCAGTGCTGCATCCGTGCCCTTGCCTCGCAGGAACCGGGCCTTGGTGACGGTGATGCCGTGAACGATGAAGCCTGCGGCAACCCATGGGGCGCTCTTGATCGCGCGCCGGATGGCGTCGGCGATCCGCTTTGCGGCCGTGAAGTCCTCTCCCTCGGTCCAGACATGGACGTCGAGGTAGGTTTCCTCATGGAAGCTCTCATACTCATCCGAGTAGAGAACATTGCCCTCGCCGATGATGATGCAGGGCATCCTCTCGGTGCGCCAACGGCCATCGAAGATGCGATCGGCCGGAACGAGGGCCGTGACGTTGGAATCGGCGATGAGACGGGCACGGATTGCGGCCTGAATGGCAAGCGAGGGTTCGGTCATTTCGACCACCCGTCGCGCACGGCCTTGGTGATGGCGCGCTTGATCCGACGCTCCGCGCGCTTCCTGAGAAGCCGGAACGCAGGCCAGAAGAACGGCTGCGGCGAGGTGTCCTTCGTGCCGTATTCGACAAGGTGCGGATACCGAACGCCGGTGTTGCCCACGGTGATCGCGACGGAGTTCTCAGGGACGATCTTCGAGCCGCCTGGTTGACTGTAGGCGGGCGTCGTCTGGCCAGCGGACGTGACGGCGATGCTGTCCTTCAGTGCACCGGAATCAACCGGGGCAAGGTTGGCCATGCTCGCGGCCATCTCGTCCGCAGAGACCTTCAGCGCAGGCTGAACGGCCTCGCGAACGGCCCTCGGAATCGCTTCCATGCGGCGTTGAAGCCGCTTCAACTGGTCGGAGCCGGACATCAGAACACCCAGCGCTTGTAAGGACGGATGAGGTCGAGGGCCGCGAAGGGCACCGCCTTGAGCGTGAAGTCGCCAGCGGTCGCCTCGCGGTTCTCATAGAAGTGCGCGGCGATCTGACGGGTGGCCTCAAGCAGGGGCGCGGGGATCGACGCCATGTCGGCGAACTTCTCGCCGGCAAATTCCTCGACCATGGCCTGTGCAGCCGCGATCTTGTCGCCGATCAGGTCGTCGTCGGTGTCTTCGGTGATGTTGAGATGCGCCTTCATCGACGCCAGAGAGACGGTCATGTTGAAAAACCTGATTTGGGCGCACTGTTGCGCGCACCTCCCCACGCCGGTCCCCGGCGCTGAGTGGAAAGTTCCGACCTACCCCCGGTGACACGATGACTATCTCGGATCTTCTTGAGGTGGCCTCGAATGAGGCGATGCGAACTCAGCCGGACATCCAAGCGCGATGGGTAGCCCACGTGACACGCTTCGCGACTGTGTTCGGCATGGCATTGATCAGGCCCGGCGACACGCGGATCGATATGCTGCTCCGCAGCCTTGAAGATGAGCGTATGGCTCGACAGGAAGGGCCGAAGAAGGATCAGGTCGACTTCGCTTTCGACCTTCAGGTGTCCTTGTCCAACGCATGGATGCTGAGCACCTACGATGCGCTGGCGGCGATCCGACCGGAGAGGCGAACGGCAAAGAGCCAAGCTCTGTATGCCAAGGCTAAGCTCGTCCGTGTTCCCACTGCGAAGGCAGAGATCGCAAACGATCGCGGGCTTAAGGGGCCTCTGTCGCTGAAGCCGCTCGGCGGGCCTGTTGCGGAGGCCGAAGAATACATAAAGGGGGAATACAGGATGCCAACCGGGCTGGACGTGACCACGGGCTCGTATCGCTGGTTTCCCTTTGATGTAGCGCTGAACGATCACGTCTGGATTTCCCGTCGCGAGCTATCAGACGAGTTCCTCGCCCTGTTCGATTGAGCTTCCTCACTCTGCTTCGTGGCGGAGTGACAGGCGACGCAGAGAGCCTGCCAGTTCGACCGACGCCAGAAGAGCTTCTGGTCGCCCTTGTGGGGCGTGATGTGATCGACGATGCGAGAGGGGGCCGCGCACCGGACGCAGGTCGGATGAGCCGCGAGGAAGGCTTGGCGCTCGCGGTCCCATTTCGTGTCATAGCCGCGCTCACGGGCGCTAGGGCGGGTGGCATCGAACCGCGCCTTGCGTTCCCGGTCGCGCACCTGATGACAGGGGCACCGGGAGCCATGGGCGACGATGTTGCCGCACATGCAGACGTGAGGGGCGCGGAACGGCATGTTCAGCTTGCCCGGTTCTGGCCAGAAGCGGCCATGGCCTTGAGCGTTGCCCAGCCGGCTTCCTCGGGGATGTTCTCGACCTTGCCTTTCTCGCCACTGCCGAAGATGGCCGTGAGCATTTCGAGGCGGCCTTCATAGGCGGCCATAATCTCGGCAGGGGTGGCATCCCATGTCTGATCGGGCGTCCAGCCAAGCCAACCCGTCGCGATCTTGAACAGGCGCTCGTGATAGTCGGCAGCGGACATGCTGCCGCCCTCGGTGGGCTTGGTGTTCGCGTCGAGGCCAGCAAGCAGGCACACGAAGGCGATGATGGCACTCTGCATCCCCGCGAAGCCGCTGCGGATCGGCATGCGATCAACGGTTTCGAGGAAGCCGGGAAGCAGAGAGGGCGTCTCTGCGGCCTCACGAATGACCTGAGCCATCACGGTGAGGTTGCCGTCGAGCAAGGCACGAAGGATCGGCCCGAACCCGCCATACTGGCGTTCAAGCCGCATTGCGGCGCGCAGACTTGCACGAAGATGGATTTCCTCGTTGTCCGCGCGCACGGTGATGGTGTCTTCGGCGAGGCGCATCATCAGGCCACCGGACGGGCGTGGGCATGGCCCAGGACTGCGAATGCCGCGATCGGAGCCGAGCCGGAATTGCCGGTTGGGGTGATCGTCAACTTCGTGAAGCGCTTGTTGCCGACGTAGCCGAGCTTTCGGGCCTCGCCGTCGTCGGCGAAGGTGAAGCCGGCTGCGGCCTCGGTGCCGATGAGGTCGGAATCGGCGACAGGTGCGAAGCCGGAACCTGCTTCGTCGCTTTCCTCGAGCAGCACGGCGAAGGTGGCATCCGCATCGGCGAGGGTGCCGGCAAGAATGCCGTAGGTGAGGCTTTCGAAGCCGACACGGTCGATGACCGTGCCGACTGCGGCGGTGTTGTCGCCGATCACGGCCGGGGCAATGACCGGACGGATAGCAACGCTATTTACGCAATCGCGCATATGTCAGAACTCCTTACGAGGTGGCGCACTTGATGAACTTGACGGCCTCGGCCATCGCGAGACCGCCACCGACGCGCCGACGCGCATGGAAGCGAACAAGGCCGTTGGTGGCCTGCGTGAAGGGATCGCGCATGACGGACAGCGCCACCCGATCATAGATCCGGTAGGCGCGGGCGAAATCGCCGAAGATGATGGGGATCGCGCCGGAACCGACGTCGGGCATGTCGGGCGCTTCGATGACCGGGCGACCAAGGATCGTCTCAGGCTGGCCAGCCATGAATGCGGGCTGCCAGAGATAGATTCCGGTCGTGCCGTCCTTGAGCTTGCGCAGGGCCGCGAGCGTCGAGCCGTTCATCATCCAAGCGCCGCTGTTCCGGTAATAGGCCGGCATGGAATAGAGGTGCGTGATCAGAAGATCGGCGGGGGCGCTGCCCAGCGTCGAGGCGTTGCCGGAAGGGGTGTGAGCGATGCCCTCGGCGTTCAGGATGCCCATGGGCTTCTTGTCGCCGTTGCCGTTCAGGAAAACCTCGCCTTCCTGACGGCCGAACTCTTCGGCGAGGTCGGAGGCGACTTCGGCCTCGACGTTGACCGCCGCGTCTTCGAGAAGACGAAGCGAGACATCGACGAAGCAGGCCGACTCGTGAACCGGGATTTCGACTTGACCATAGGCCGAGCCGGTCTCGGTGCGATCCTCGGTCTCGCCAACCCAGCGAGCGGTCGGACGGCCCGTGCGCTTCGGCAGGATGATCGAACCGGACGAGGTGGAACCGACGCGAGCGGCCTGTCGCATCGGTGAGATTTCAACGATGCCCTTCAGAACCTCGGTCGTGAATTCCGGGGTGGCGAGATAGCCGCCTGCGGTGTCCTCGGCGACACGAAGCGACTTCACTTCGTCCGAGCCAAGAGCCTCACGGCCGGAACGTAGGAAGCCGTTGAAGGCCTTGCGTTCGATCGTGGGCTCGTCGTCGTCCTGGCCCTTGGTATGGACAGCCGGGCGATTGAGCTTGGCTTCCATCTTGTCGAGGCGGTCGCCGGTCTTGGTCTCGACGGCCTTCAGCCGGTCATCGACCGTCTGCGTGAGGTCGGCGAGCGCCTTGGTGATGACGTCGGGCGAATTGCCGTCGTCCTTGAGTTCGATCGCCCCTTCGAAGGCGCGCATGTGGGCAGTCATTGGAGTTCCTTTATGAAGTTCGAAGCGCCACGGCGGCGCGGGTGATGGCCTCGGCAATGGCGGCCGTGGCGTCCTTGGCGTTCGCGATCCGAGCGCGGGGGTGCGCCGGATTGCGAACGACAGAGATTTCGAGAAGGTCGAGAGCGGAGATGATCCGGTTGCGCCCGCTCTTGGCAGAGGCCTTGGTGCGGAAGCCGATGCTGAGCCCGGTGAGAAGGCCGTTCTGGATTGAGCTACGCACGGCGCGGGCGCGGTCGCTCTCGCCGATGAAGAGCTTGCCCTTCACCTGAAGGCCGTCGCTGGTCTCAGCGATCTCGCTCCAAAGACCGATCGGCTGTTGCGGATCGTGGGCAAGCAGCATCGGCACGTCGGCAACGGGGATGTTGAACGCGCCCTTGGTGATGATGTCGCCAACGCTGTCGGCAGAGCCGAAGGGCCATGCCATGCCGGTGATCGTGCCCTCGGCATCGATGTCGAGCGCAGCCTTGATCTCAAGCAGTTCCACGATGCGCCTCCCTGCGAAGGGCAGCGCCCAGAGCTTCGTTCTCAGACAAGCCGAAGGGATCATCGGGAGGCAGGACGAGAAGCCTCCCCATGCTCGCAGCGATGACGTGAAGCGGAAGGCCGCGACGGGTGATGGGGCGTGTCACAGGCGATCTCCGTAGCCATTGCGGAGCCGCGTGCGCTCGCGGTCCTCGTGGGACATGGTGAAGGGGTCCACCGGGGGCGGAGCGTCGGCGACAGGATCGTCACCGGGGGCCTGATCGGCTGCGCTCTCATCCTCGGTGTCAGGGGAGGCGGGCTTTGGCCCTTCCCAGAGCGCGCGAAGGATCTCTGAAGCGAGCGGATAGACGTTCTGAATGGGGAGTTCGGTCGCGTAGTTCCGAACGAGGCGATCGGCTTCCTCGTGCGCCATGCCACCGCCGACGAGGGCAAGGCGGATCACTGCGACCATGTGATCGTGATGAAACTCGTAGGCGAAAAGCCGCTGAATGAAGCCGCCGATGCCCTGTCTGGTGACGCGCTCAAGCTCGCGTATCATCGCGGGCGAGAGCCGGAACGTGCATTCACGATCGCCGAAGAAGGCGCGATGAGAGGTGTCAGACATTTGCGGGGACCGCCGTGGTGTTCGGGTTCTCGAACCGATCGCCGCCCTCGTAGGGGGCGCGGTTCTCCATGGCGCGGGCCTCGTTCGGACTGAGGATGCGTGCCGCGATGGCCTTGCCGTAGGCGTCCATCCGCGCGGCGGTGTCGCCCTTCAGGAAGTCGTCGAGAAGGAATTCGGCGACGTAGGTGTCGCGGTCGTTCTCATCGATCAGCTTCAGCCTGATCTGGCCTTCCCACTCGCCAAGCCAACGGCGAAGGCAGAAGTCGATGAAGTCGCGGCGCATGGCCTCCGAGTTGGCCCAGGTCGCGCGCCCGAAATCCATGAGGACAGTCGGCGGGACACGGAACACGCGGGCGACGTCGAGGACGAGACGGTTCCACGTCTCGATAAGCTGAGCATCGACGGAGTTCATGGCGATCGGCAGGAAGGAAGCGCCGTTGTCGAGGGGCGTCACACCGCCTGAGTTCTCGCCGCTGTTACTGGCACGCCAAGCCGCCTTGGCCTTGGCGAGGGCTTCGGCCGTCAACTCATTCGGGAACGCGATGATGCCGGAAGGCCTGCCGCCGTTCTTGAACAGGCGAGCCGTGTGGCCCTCGATTGCCAGAAGCAGGCCGATCGTCTCGCGTGCCTGTCGGATGGGGCTGTCCCCGGCAATGCCGTTCAGGCCGGGGGCGCGGATATGCAGGATGTTGGCGCGGGCGAATTCCTGCCGCTGGCCAGCCCTGCGCATGAAGTAGCGGGGCGCTCCGAAGTCATCGGCCTCGACGTCGATCTTCGCGGGGTCGAGACGCAGAAGTTCGATGGGCCTGCCATCGACTCGGTTGATTAGGCCGAAGCCGTTGCCGTGAAGCAGAGCGTCTTGTGTGAGTTGGGCGCGAAGCGAGGATGCCGACTGATGATCGTTGGCGTCGTCGTGAAGCAGGCGATAGGCGGGATGGTTCGGGGCGCGTTCTTTGCCACCCTCGGTGCGGCGATAGACCTGAAGGGGAAGCTGGCCGACCTGTTCTGAGATTGCGAGGACTGCGCAGCGAACGGGAGGGCAACCCAACGCAGTCGCTGGCGTGACGGAGACGCCCGAATGGGAGTGCGCAGCATCGAAAAGGGTTCGCAGCACGTCATCCGGGGAGGCGAGGGAAGCCTTCTCGGTGAGTTTAGGCTCAGAACGGCCGAACAGGTATTCTAGCATCAAGCCACACGCTCAGTTGTTGTGGCAATAATGATGATGTTAAAATATGTTAAAATGGAGTCGAAACTAGTCGTGATCTATAGTAATACATAGCTGTCCACAGCGATCCTGAGATTCTACCTAATCAGTTGCGTGTAATGACCTGTGTATTTCGGCTCAAGTAAAGCGAAAAAACGTATTTGAAATCAGCGCGTTGCAAGTATAGAGTGTTCGTCACCCCATCCGCCAGTCGCGCGGCTGTCGGCCGGGAATTGGCAAGCGCGCGCAGCGCCTATCTTGCCACCCCTCGCGGTTAATGCCTGCTACACCATCCGCCTCCTGCTTTCGGACCGCGCCACGAATTCGTCTCAATTGCCCCGACACTGGAACCCTTCATTAACGTCGGGTATGAGAACCGGCGGGATGCGGGCCGCATGGCCTGCGAATGCGCGGCATGGAGCGACCGGCTTGACCCACCCAGCGACGAGCGGCGGATCGCCGGTGCCCGTGTCGACCACGGCGCCCCGCGCGACGTGGCTGCTCTGCACCGCGATTTGCGGCGTCGGTCTCGCGCTGGGCGGCTGCGCCTCGCAGGACCGGGTGGCCCAGGGTGCGCCGTCCGTCGACCGCTTCAACAGCCGCTATGGCGTCAGTTCCAGCCCGCGCGTGGTGGAAGAGGGCAGGCCGGTTCCCCGCGGCGGCGGCGTCTATCGGGTCGGTCGGCCCTATACGGTGGCGGGTCGCCGCTACACGCCCTTCGAGAAGCGTGAGGGCCATACCGAAACGGGCATCGCCTCCTGGTATGGCCGCCAGTTCCACGGCCGTCTGACCGCCAATGGCGAAGTCTACAACATGCACACGCTGTCGGCGGCCCATCGCACCATGCCGATGCCGAGCTATGCCCGCGTCACCAACATGGCCAACGGTCATTCGCTCGTGGTGCGCGTCAATGATCGCGGTCCTTTCCATGGCAATCGCGTCATCGACCTGTCGCAGCGCGCCTCCAACCTGCTCAATTTCCGCGGCCAGGGTCTCGCCCGGGTGAAGGTGGAATATATCGGCCGCGCATCGCTCGAAGGCTCCGACGACCGCATCCTGCTGGCAACCCTGCGCACCGACGGCCGACCGGCGCCACGCCCGAATCAGGTCACGTCGACGATGATGGCCTCCGCCGCGCCGCAGACCGTTCCGGATCCGGCACCTCGTCAGGCGGAGCCGGCGGTGGCGACCGTCGCCACGCAGCCAGTGCTTGCATCTGCATCGCAAGGGCCGGCTCCGGCACCGTCCTTCGGCTTCTTCCGGCAGGACACCCCCAGTGCGGACTTGCGCCAGCCCGATCCGGCGCCGGTCATCCAGACCACGGCCCAGCCGCAGGTCGCCGCCTCGCCCATCACCCTGGCGTCCGCGCCCCTTCCGATGGCGCGGCCTGACGCGCGCGGCAGCGCTCCGCTCGCAACCACCGTCGTGGCGCGTAACGCCGGCCCGGCACAGGCCGCCTCGACCGTGACCGTCGTCGCGACGCCGGCGCCCCAGGCGGCCCCGGCCGCCGCTCCCGTACTCGCCGCAGCGTCGTCGCGGCCCGTCTCGATTCCGGCCGCCACCGCCTTTGCACCTCCCGCCAGGCCCGCCCCGGCCATCCAGGCCATGCCCGGCGGAGCTCCGGTGCGCGCCGCGCTCGGTTTCGGCGCGCTCTACTGATCGACCTTGATTTCACGCCGTCGCCGTCCCATCCATGGAGCGGGGAGGCGCGCCGTGGCCGCATTCAGAATCGGGTGGAGAGGCCTTTGCGTCGCGTTTCTCGCGGCGGGCGCCCTGTTCGGCGGTGAT
>CAZPMD010000042.1:0-15201 GCA_964587395.1 uncultured Hyphomicrobiales bacterium | reverse complement strand
TTCACCACAGCGGCAATGTCGGCATTGGGACGACGAGTCCTCGACAGAAATTGGACGTAATTGGCACTGGGTTATTCAGCGGCAATGTCGGCAATCTCGACATCGTCCTCGCGCTCGAATGGGTGCGCGACAATATCGCAGGGTTCGGCGGTGATCCGGCGCGGGCCCAGGACAGTTTCCAGACGACGGTCCGCAACGCGATCCTGATCGACGTCGGCACGCAGTCGGTGCTGTTCGAGAAGGCCGCCGACGAGCTGCAGGCCCCTGCCAGCCTCGCCAAATTGATGACCATGGCCGTCATCTTCGAGGAGATGCGCCAGGGCCGGCTCTTGCCCGACCAGGAGATCGTCATCAGCCAGGACGCCTGGCGCCGCGGCGGCGCACCCTCGCGCACCTCGTCCATGTACGCCGCCGTCAATTCGCGCGTGAAGGTGCAGGATCTTCTGCGCGGCGCCATCATCCAGTCGGGCAATGATGCCTCCATCGCGCTGGCCGAGGCCATTTCCGGTACGGAGGCGAATTTCATTCCGGTGATGAACGAGCGTTCCCGCGTGCTCGGCCTGACCCGCTCGGTCTGGCGCAACGCCACCGGCCTGCCGGATCCGGAACAGAAGACCACGGCGCGGGAGATCGCCCGGCTCTCCGATCACATCATCCGGTCCTTTCCCGAGCACTACGCCACCTATGCCGAGCGCGAGTTCACCTGGGGCGGCATCCGCCAGCAGAACCGCAACCCGCTGCTGGGCACCTACACCGGCGCCGACGGGCTGAAGACCGGGTATATCGAGGAGGCCGGTTTCAATCTGGCGGGCTCGGCGGTGCAGAACGGCCAGCGCCTCATTGTGGTGGTCATGGGCGCGCGCTCGCTGCAGGAGCGCTCCAACGAGGCGCGCAAGCTGCTCGACTGGGGCTTCCGCTCCTTCGAGCTGCGCGACCTTTTCCAGGAGAACGAGACGGTCGGCGAGGTGTCGGTCTATGGCGGCTCCCAGGGCAGCGTGCCGGTGACGGCCCAGAAACTCGTCCGCCTGCTGCTGCCGCGCGGACAGTCGGACCGGGTTTCGGCGCAGATCGTCTATCGCGGCCCCGTGCGGGCGCCGGTGCGCCAGGGCGCCGAGGTCGGCAAGCTGCGCGTCATGCGCGGGTCGCAGCTGGCCCTCGAGGTGCCCGTCTTCGCCGCCGCCGATGTCGCCGCCGGAACGCTCACCCAGCGGGCCCTGCAGGGTGCCTGGGAACTCTCCACCGGCTGGATCCGGTCCGGGACCGCCCGGCCGTGACGGAGCCGCGAGAGGCCCGCGGCCGCTTCATCACGCTTGAGGGCGGGGAGGGGGCCGGCAAGTCGACACAGGCACGTCGCCTCGCCGCCTTCCTTGAGCAGCGCGGCTTCGAGGTGGTGCTCACCCGCGAGCCCGGCGGCTCGCCGGGGGCCGAGATCCTGCGCCACGTCCTGCTGTCCGGCGGTGCCGAACCTTTCGGGGCGGAGGCCGAGACCATGCTCTTCGCGGCGGCAAGGCGCGACCATCTCGCCGTGACCATCCTGCCGGCACTGGCGCGCGGCGCTTGGGTCATCTGTGACCGGTTCGCCGATTCCACCCGCGTCTATCAGGGACACGCCGGCCGGGTGCCGCTGGACTTCGTCATGGCGCTGGAGCGGGTGACGGTGGGCAGCGACGGGCCCGATCTCACGCTGATCCTCGATCTGCCAGCCAAGGTCGGCATGGCTCGCGTCGTCAGCCGGGGAGGGACTGCGGATCGCTTCGAGAAGGAAGGTCTCGCCTTCCACAACAAGCTCCGTCAGGGCTTCAAGTCGCTGGCGCGGTCGGAACCGGAGCGCTGCAAGCTGATCGATGCGAGCGCCGATGCCGATCTGGTGGCTGACGCCATCCGCACGGTCGTGGTCGAACATTTCGGCCTTGGCGTCAGGCTCGTCGCGCCATGATCGAGGAGAGTGCCGCCGACCGCCTCGATGGCGCACCTCATCCGCGCGAGCGGCAGGTCCTGATCGGCCACGGCGAGGCGGAGCGGCAACTGCTTGACGCCTATCGCGGTCCCCGCATGCATCATGCCTGGCTGATCGGCGGCCCCGAGGGAATCGGCAAGGCGACGCTCGCCTATCGCTTCGCCCGCTTCGTGCTGGCCAACCCGGTCGGCGCGCGCGTGCCGGCCGCCGTCCGCGATCTCGCCGTGGCCGAGGGCCATCCGGCCGCCCGGCGGATCGTTGCCGGATCCCATCCCGATCTGCTGGCGCTGCGCCGCATCGCCGAGGCCGGCAAGGACAAGATCCCGCAAGACATCTCGGTCAATGCCATGCGCGAGATCGTCCGCTTCTTCGGCTCGACGGCGGGCGAGGGCGGCTGGCGCGTTTGCATCGTCGATGCGGCGGACGACCTCAACCGATCCAGCGCCAACGCCCTCCTGAAGCTCCTGGAAGAGCCGCCCCCCCGCTCGCTCTTTCTCATCGTCGCGCATCTGCCGGGACGGCTGCTGCCGACCATCCGCTCGCGCTGCAGGATGCTGCACCTCCACCCGCTCTCACCCGGCGAGATCGCCGCGGGCCTCCAGACCTTTGCCGACATCCGCCTGCCGGATGACGAGGCCGCACGTATCGCCGCGCTCGCCGATGGCAGCCTTCGGCGGGCCCTCGAACTGGCGGAAGGTGGCCAGGAGGGGTTTGCGGGCGACGTCGGCAAGCTGCTCGAGACGCTGCCGGCGCCCGATCCGCTCGCCGTCCATGCCGTGGGCGACAGGCTCGCACGCCGCGACGACGCGCTCTTCGAACTCTTCGTCCGCATGGTGCTCGACCACCTTCACCGGCAGGTGACCACACGGGCGGGAGAGGGGGCTGCCAGCCTTGCACCCCATGCCGAGGTATGGGAGAAGGTCGAGGCTACCGCGGCGCAGGTGCGCACGTTCAATCTCGAACGCAAGCCCTTCGTTTTCCAGGTTTTCGGCTGGCTCGCCGAAGCCGGCCGGCGGCGCGCCTGACCCCGAACCCGCTCGAAACGCCCCATGTCGAAGCCCCGCTTCTACGTCACGACCGCCATTTCCTATCCGAACGGTGCGCCCCACATCGGCCACGCCTACGAGGTGATCGCCACCGATGCGATCGCCCGGTTCATGCGGGCGGACGGGCGCGACGTCTTCTTCCTGACCGGCACGGACGAGCACGGCCTGAAGATGGTGCAGACGGCCGAGCGTGAGGGCCTGCCCGTGCGCGCGCTGGCCGATCGCAATGCCGACCGGTTCCGCGCCATGGCCGGGGCACTCGCCATTTCCAACGACGACTTCATCCGCACCACCGAACCGCGGCACTACAAGGCGAGCCAGGCGATCTGGGAGCGCATGGTGGCGGCCGGCGACATCTATCTCGGCGGCTACGAGGGCTGGTATTCGGTCCGCGACGAGGCCTTCTACGCCGAGGACGAAACCTCGGTCGGAGCCGACGGCGTGCGCGTCGGCGGGCAGGGGACGCCGGTCGAGTGGACGAAGGAGGAGACCTTCTTCTTCCGCCTGTCGAAGTATCAGGACCGGCTGCTGGCGCACTATGAGGCGAATCCGGACTTCGTCGGTCCCGACACCCGCTTCAACGAGGTCATCAGCTTCGTGAAGGGCGGGCTGACCGATCTCTCCGTCTCGCGCACCACCTTCGACTGGGGTGTACCGGTGCCCGGTGCCGACGGTCATGTCATGTACGTCTGGGTCGATGCCCTGACCAACTACATCACGGGCGCCGGCTTCCCCGACGAGTCGGACCCGAAATGGGCCTACTGGCCGGCGGACCTCCACGTCATCGGCAAGGACATCGTCCGCTTCCACGCCGTCTACTGGCCGGCCTTCCTCATGTCGGCCGGCATCGCGCTGCCAAAGCGCGTCTATGGCCACGGGTTCCTGTTCAACCGGGGCGAGAAGATGTCCAAGTCGCTGGGCAACGTCGTCGATCCCTTCGCCATGGCGGAAGCCTATGGCGTCGACGCCATGCGCTATTTCCTGCTGCGCGAGGTGGCCTTCGGCAATGACGGATCCTATTCGCACGAGGCCATCGTGGCGCGCACCAATGCGGACCTCGCCAACGACATCGGCAATCTCGCCCAGCGCTCGCTGTCGATGATCGCCAAGAACTGCGGCGGCGTGCTGCCGACACCAGGCGCCTTCACGGCCGAAGACGAGGCGATGCTGAAGGCTGCCGACGGCATGCTCTCCGTGTCCCGCGAGGCGGTGGCGAGCCAGCAGCTTCACCGCTGGCTGGAGGCCGTCTGGGCGGTCGTCGGCGAGGCCAACCGCTACTTCGCCGCCCAGGCGCCCTGGGCCCTGCGCAAGACCGATCCTGCACGCATGGAGACCGTTCTCTACGTGACGGCTGAAGTCATCCGACAGGCGGCGATCCTGGCGGCACCTGCCATTCCGCTGGGCGCCCCGAAGCTGCTCGACCTTCTCGCCGTTCGCGCGGACGCCCGTGACTTCGCGGCCCTGCCGACGCGTCTGGCACCCGGCATCGCGCTGCCGCCGCCGGTGGGAGTCTTCCCGCGCTATGTCGAGCCGGAGGCCGCGGCCTGATGTGGGTCGACAGCCATTGCCATCTCGACTTTCCGGAGCTTGCCGCCGACCGTGATGGGCTGATCGCCCGCGCGGTCGCGGCCGGGCTCCAGTCCATGGTGACGATCTCGACCCGGGTGCGCCGCTTCGACGGCATCCGCGCCATCGCGGAAGGCCATGACGGCATCTGGTGTTCGGTCGGCACCCATCCGCACAATGCCCACGAGGAGCTCGACGTCACGGCCGAAGAGCTGGTGCGCCTGTCGGATCATCCCAAGGTCATCGCCATCGGCGAGGCTGGGCTGGACTATTTCTACGACAAGTCGCCGCGCGAGGCGCAGGAACAGGGATTCCGCACCCATATCGCGGCGGCGCGCGCCTCAGGCCTGCCGCTGGTCATCCATGCGCGCGAGGCCGACGACAAGGTTGCCGCCATCCTGACCGAGGAGATGGGGAAGGGGGTGTTCAAGGCCGTTCTCCATTGTTTCACCGGGTCGCGCGAACTGGCCCTGCGCGGCGTCGAGCTCGGGCTCTACGTCTCCTTTTCAGGGATAGCCACCTACAAGAGCGCCGCCAACCTGCGGGAGCTCGCCGCGGAGCTGCCCGGCGACCGCGTCCTTGTCGAGACGGACGCGCCCTATCTCGCTCCGGGGAAGTTCCGCGGCAAGACCAACGAGCCGTCCTACGTGGTGGAGACCGGCCGGGTGATCGCCGAGGCGCGCGGCGTGGCCGCCGAGGACATGGCCCGACAGACGACCGCGAATTTCTTCAGGCTTTTCGCGAAGGCCGATCCCGGCCAGCGCCTGTCGACCTGAGGCGCGCGCCATGGCGCTGAAGGTCACCATCCTCGGCTGCGGATCGTCGGGTGGCGTTCCACGTGTCGGCCAGGGATGGGGCGCGTGCGACCCGACGGAGCCAAGGAACCGCCGCCGCCGCTGCGCGCTGCTGATCGAGCAGACGGGTCCCGAAGGCGTCACCACGGTCCTTGTCGACACCGGCCCGGACGTGCGCGAGCAGTTGCTCGACGCCGGCGTGACGCGGCTCGATGCCGTGCTCTATACCCACGACCATGCCGATCATACCCATGGCATCGACGATCTCAGGCCGCTGGTGCTGACCATGCGCCGGCGCATCGCCGTGCACGCCGACGAGATCACTGCCGGAACGCTCCGCGACCGCTTCGGCTACTGCTTCGCCTCGCCACCGCGCAGTGACTATCCGCCGATCGTCGACATGCACATCTTTGCACCGCACGAGGCGATCATGATCCTGGGACCCGGCGGGCCCCTGAGCATCCTGCCGGTGCCGGTTGTGCACGGTGCCGGCTATCGCGCCTTCGCATTCCGGTTTGACAATGTTGTGTATTGCCCTGATATCAGTGCGCTTCCGGAAATGTCTGAGCGTCATTTCAGCGACGCGCGGATGCTCATTCTCGATGCGCTACGCTACACACGGCATCCGACGCATCTTTCGGTCGATGAGGCGCTGGCTGTCATCGCCCGTTTCCAGCCGCAGGGTGCCGTGCTGACCAATCTGCACTCCGACATCGACTACCGGACGATCGCCGCACGCCTGCCGGATGGCGTTGTTCCTGCTTATGACCGCATGGTGCTCGATGCCGCCTGAGGCCCTCTGGATCACCATCATGGGGATCCGATAATTCCATAATATGTCTTATGCGAATTAGGATGAGCGTTCCCATGCCCTCCTGCATATCGACATCGACGCCCTTCGCCGGTCCACTGCTGGCTCTCCTGAGCCTCGTGGCTTGTGGATTGACCGTAGTCGCCTCTTGCCTTCCCGGCTGGGTGCAAGCCCAGAGTGACCCATGACACCGTCATTCCCGACCGCACCTGCCATCGAGCCCTCGGACGACGTCGCGCGTCTCGTCGAAATCATGGCCTGGCTGCGGACGCCGGGCCGTGGCTGTCCGTGGGATCTCGTCCAGACCTTCGCGACAATCGCGCCCTTCACCATCGAGGAAGCCTACGAGGTGGCGGACGCCATCGAACGGGAGGCCTTCGCCGACCTGAGGGAGGAACTCGGCGACCTCCTCCTGCAGGTCGTGTTTCACGCCCGGATGGCCGAGGAACGCGGGCTGTTCGCGTTTCCCGACGTAGTCCGCGCCATCACCGGGAAGCTGATCCGGCGCCATCCGCATGTCTTCGGTGGCGACCGCGACATGAGCCCGGAAGCCGTGAAGGGTCTCTGGGACCGGATCAAGGCCGAGGAGAAGGAGGCGCGGGCTGTCGAGCGCGCGCGCCTGGGTCTGCCGTCCGAGCGCGCGGGAGGTGTGCTGGCGGGGGTGCCAACCGCCCTTCCCGCCCTGACCCGGGCGCTGAAGCTGCAGGCCAAGGCCGGCAAGGTCGGCTTTGACTGGAACGATGTCGATGCCGTGCTGGCCAAGATCGTCGAGGAGGCCGCCGAGATCGTCGAGGCACGGCGGAGCGGTGCGACGCAGCAGGACATCGCAGGCGAGGTCGGTGACCTGCTCTTCGCCGCGGTCAATCTGGCGCGCCACCTCGACGTCGACCCGGAGGATGCGCTGCGCGGCACCAATGCCAAGTTCGAACGCCGCTTCGCTGCCATCGAGGCGGCTTTGGCGCTGGAAGGCCGTGGGCCGGCCGAGGCTTCTCTCGAGGAGATGGATGCGCTGTGGAACGAGGCAAAGCGCCGCGAGCGCGGCGGCGCGGCCTGAGCCAGCGTGATCAACCGGCCTTCGCCAACCGCCGCTCGAGCTGGTCGCGCTTGGCCGGCGCGATGCGCAGGGTGACGCGGGTGTCCCCGCTCTCCAGGGCTTCGCGACCCTCCACCTCGGCATTTTCATGGATCCAGTGCAGCGTGCCGCCGTCGGTCGCCGGAACGGTCACGGTCAGGCGCTCGTGTTCCGCGCGCAGGCGGTCCTCGATGGCGCCGAGGAGTTCGGGCAGTCCCTCACCCGTCACGGCCGAGACGAAGAAGGGCCGCTGCCCCTCGTCGTGGCGCGCCGCGCGGTTGCGCGCGGCCTCGCGTGCCGGCTCATCCAGCAGGTCCACCTTGTTCCAGACCTCAATGATGGTGCGGCTCGCCGCGTCGATGCCGAGATCGGCGAGGATGGCCGCCACATCGGCGGCCTGGGCTTCCGTATCGCCGTGGCTGACGTCGCGCACGTGCAGGATGACGTCGGCCTCGATGACCTCCTCCAGCGTCGCCCGGAAGGCGGCAACCAGCATGGTCGGCAGGTCGGAGATGAAGCCGACGGTGTCGGACAGGATCGCCTTGGTGCCGTGCGGCAGGCGCATCTGCCTGAGCGTCGGGTCCAGCGTCGCGAACAGGAGATCCTGCGCCAGGACGCCTCCGGTGGTCAGCGCGTTGAACAGCGTCGACTTGCCGGCGTTGGTGTAGCCGACGAGGGCGATGATCGGATAGGGCACGCGCCGACGACTCTCGCGATGCAGGCGGCGTGTCCGGGTCACCTGCTCCAGCTCGCGCTCGATCCGCGTGATACGCTCCTGGATCATCCGGCGGTCGGCCTCGATCTGCGTCTCGCCGGGCCCGCCGAGGAAGCCGAAGCCGCCGCGCTGGCGTTCGAGATGGGTCCAGGACCGCACCAGCCGGCTCTTCTGGTAGCTGAGATGGGCAAGCTCGACCTGAAGAGCGCCCTCCTTCGTCCGGGCTCGCCGGCCGAAGATCTCGAGAATCAGTCCGGTGCGATCGACGACCTTGGCCTTCCACGCCTTTTCGAGGTTGCGCTGCTGGACCGGCGACAGGGCCGCGTCGACGAAGACGAGGCCGGCATCGTGCGCCGTGACCAGGCCACCGATTTCCTCCACCTTGCCCTTGCCGATGAGAGTTGCCGGCCGCGGCTGGTTGAGCGCCACGGTGACCGCATGCATGACCTCGAGGTCGATGGCAGCGGCGAGACCGACAGCCTCCTCGCGCTTCGCCTCGACGGTCCGAGAGGGGCCATCGGCCCCCTCGCCTCGCCGTGTCATGACGGGCACGACGACGACCACGCGCGTCGGCTCGCCGCGCGGCTCATCGCTGCCGTCATGAGGGGTGGTGCTGACGATGTCGGGACGGCGAATGTCCAATAAGGGCCTCTGGGTTCAGATCAGCCCTTGTCGTCTCCGTCCTGCGGTTCAAACAGCTGGACCGGGGCGCCGGGCATGATCGTCGATATGGCGTGCTTATAGACCAATTGCGAGTGCCCGTCGCGACGAAGCAGGACGCAGAAATTGTCGAACCAGGTGACGACGCCCTGCAGTTTGACGCCGTTCACGAGGAAAATCGTGAGCGGAATCTTCTGCTTGCGGACGTGGTTGAGGAAGGTGTCCTGGAGGTTCTGAGTTCGTTCCGCCATTGTCGTTTTTCCGTTGTTGCCGCGGCCTGAAAGACACCGCGAAGGTTTATGGACCGGCTGGCACCGGTCGAGCTTGTTCTTGGCACGCCATTAAAGGCCGATCGTACCGCAGCGCACAAGCACCCAGATCGTCACAGCCTCGTGTCCCGCTCAGACCTCTCATGCAATCTCGGCAACCTCGTGGAACTTCGCCCGCAGTCCTGTGGCGATCGATCCCGGCGCACCATTGCCGACAGGCCGCCCGTCGATCTCGACGATCGGCATGACGATCGTGGTGGCCGATGACAGGAACGCCTCGCGGGCGTTCTGCGCCTCCTCGATCGTGAATTTACGTTCCTCGATGCGAATGCCTTCGCGCTTGCAGAGGTCGAACAGGGTGGTGCGCGTGATCCCCTTGAGGATGCCGTTATCGGCGAAACGGGTCACCAGCACGCCGTCTCTCGTGACGATCCAGGCATTGGTGGACGATCCCTCGGTGACGAAGCCGTCCTCGTCGACCAGCCAGGCCTCGTAGGCACCAGCCTCGCGCGCCGCCTGCTTGGCGAGGCAGTTCGGCAGCAGGCCCACAGACTTGATGTCGACGCGCTCCCAGCGGTTGTCCGGGACGGAGATGACCTTGACGCCCTTGGCGGCATTCGCCTCGCCTTTGGCCGGATCGATGTTCTTCGCCGTCACCACCAGCGCGGGCGGCGTCCCCGGCTTCGGAAAGGCATGGTCGCGACGGGCGACGCCGCGCGTCACCTGGAGATAGACGAGGCCGTCCCGCACCCGGTTGCGGCGCACCGTCTCGCGCAGCACCATGCCGAGAGGCCGACGCGCCATTGGCATGGCGATGCGCAGTTCCTTCAGCGAACGCTCGAGCCGGTCCATATGGCGCGTCTCGTCGACGAGACGGCCACCCTGCACCTCGCAGACCTCATAGACACCGTCGGCGAACTGGTAGCCGCGATCCTCGATGTGCACGGCCGCCTCGCCATGGGGGACGTAGCTTCCGTTGACATAGGCGACACGGGACATTCCGGGGGGCTCCTCAAGGGCGTTTGTTCGGCGTCGGCGGCAACGCCGAAGCGTCGCGACAATCTGCCATGCTTCGGCCGGATGGTGAAACCAGCCCGGCGAAAAGGCCGCGCAAGGCGGCCCTGCCGAAATCGCGGATCACTCCACCGACAGCGCCTTGAGCTTGCGGTGCAGCGCCGAGCGCTCCATGCCGATGAATTCGGCGGTCCGCGAGATGTTGCCGCCGAAGCGGTTGATCTGGGCGGCGAGATACTCGCGTTCGAAGGCCTCCCGTGCCTCGCGCAGGGGCAGCGCCATCAGGTGCTCACCCCCCTGCCCGGTCGGCATGGAGGGTGCAGCGGAACCGACGTCCGGCGGCAGCATCGACACCGTGACGACAGCGTCGGGGTCGCCGCCGGCGAGGATCAGCACGCGCTCGATGTTGTTGCGCAACTGGCGCAGGTTCCCCGGCCAGTCGTGCGACTGGAGCACGGCCATCGCGTCGTCGCCGATCCGCCGCCGCGGCAGGCCCGAGACCGTGGCGAGATGCTCGACGAAATGCTCGACGAGGTCGGGAATGTCCTCGCGCCGCTCGGCCAGCGATGGAACCCGCACCGGTACCACGGCGAGGCGATGGAAGAGGTCCTCGCGGAAGCGCCCGTCGGCGATGTCGCTCTGGATGTCGCGGGCTGTGGCGGAGATGATGCGCACGTCGACCTGCACCTTGGTGGCGCCGCCCATCCGCTGGAAGCTCTGTTCGACCAGCACCCTGAGAATCCGGTTCTGCGTCTCGCGTGGCATCTCCGCCACTTCCTCGATGAAGAGCGTACCTCCGTGCGCCTCCTCGAGAGCGCCGACCTTGCGGCCCTGGGTGCCGTCCGCCTCGGCCCCGAAGAGTTCGATCTCCATCCGGTCAGGCGTGATGGCGGCTGCGTTGATCACGACGAAGGGGCCGCTGGCCCGTGTGGAGGCGCTGTGTATCGTGCGTGCCGTCAGTTCCTTCCCCGAGCCGGAAGCGCCGAAGATCATGATCCGGCTGTTGGTCGGCGCCACGCGCTCGATCGTCTGGCGCAACTGGTTCATGGCGGACGACCGTCCGACGAGGCTTGCCGCCTGACCGGAGATCTGGCGCAGTTCCTTCACCTCGCGCCGCAGCCGCGAGGTCTCGATCGCCCGTTCGGCAACCAGCACGAGGCGGTCGGCCTTGAACGGCTTCTCGATGTAGTCATAGGCGCCGCGCTTGATCGCGGAGACGGCCGTTTCGATATTGCCGTGGCCGGAGATCATCACCACCGGCACATCCGGGTGACGGTCCTTCATCACGTCGAGCAGTTGCAGCCCGTCGAGCCGGCTGCCCTGCATCCAGATGTCGAGGAAGACGAGGTTCGGCCGGCGCGCCTCGATAGCCGCCAGCGCCTCGTCCGCGTTGCGCGCCGTGCGCGTGCGATAGCCCTCGTCGTCGAGAATGCCGGCGACGATGTCCCGGATATCCGCCTCGTCGTCGACAACGAGAATGTCACCAGCCATGCGTGGTCATCCGTTCTTGCTCATTCGGCAGCCGCGGTCGTCGCCGCAAGCTGCTGATCCTTGAAACTCAGCCGGAAATGCGCCCCGCGCTGCCGTCCGTCGGCATCTGCAGGCGCGTCGTAGAGGCCGAGGCCCCCGCCATGCTCCTCCAGAATCTTTCCGACGATCGCCAGACCCAAGCCGGTGCCCTTTTCACGTGTCGTAACGTAAGGCTCAAGCAGGCGATGACGGTTTTCTTTGGGCAGGCCGATACCGTTGTCGATGACATCCACCGAATAGAACGGCGCCGAAGCCGTCAGGCGCACGAGGATACGACCCTTTCCGCGCTCGCCTTCGGGCACGGCCGCGATGGCCTCCGTGGCGTTCTTGATGATGTTGGTCAGGGCCTGGCTGATGAGCCGGCGGTCGAACGAGGCGGCGTGGCGTCCTTCGGGAATCTCGTCGACGATGTCGATTTCCGGATAGCCGATGCGCATCATGAAGACGGCCTGACGAACCGTATCGGCGACGTCCTCTGTCTCGAAGACCGGCTTCGGCATGCGCGCGAAGGAGGAGAACTCATCGACCATCCGGCCGATGTCGCCGACCTGGCGGATGATCGTGTCGGTGCACTGGTCGAAAACCTCGCGGTCTTCGGTGATCACCCGGCCGTAGCGACGCTTGAGCCGCTCCGCCGAGAGCTGGATCGGGGTCAGCGGATTCTTGATCTCATGGGCGATTCGCCGCGCGATGTCGGCCCAGGCGGAGGTGCGCTGTGCCACGACGAGGTCGGTGACGTCGTCGAGCGTCACCACTGCGCCATGGGCGCCGTCCTCGTCGGCCTCCAGCGCGACCCGCACCACGAGGGTCCGCTCACGCCCCCCGCGCAGCAGCATGACCTGGCCCTGCACGATGGGCGCCCCGCGCGACGCACCGGCAACAAGCTCGGTAAATTCGGGAATCTTCTCGACGAGCATTGATCCCATCAGATCGGCCTCGGCCATTCCGAGGGTATCGACGGCGAAGCGGTTCAGCAGCGTCACCCGTCCCTCCTCGTCGAGGCCGATCACGCCCGCCGTGACGCCGGCGAGCACCGCCTCGGTGAACCGGCGGCGGCTGTCGATCTGGTCGCGGGCGTTGATCAGGTCTTCACGCTGCTGGCGCAGTTCGGCGGTCATCTTGTTGAAGGTGTCGCCGAGATTGGCGAGGTCGCCCTCCGATTTGCGGATATGCACCTCGACCGCCAGGTCACCGGCCGCGACCTGGTCCGCCGCGCCGATGAGGCGGCGGATCGGCTGGACGAGCCGGTTGGCGAAGCTGAGGCCGAGATAGACGGCGGACAGGGTCACCAGGAAGGCGATCAGGGCGAACATCAGCGCGAAGGCGATCTGCAAGCCAAGCCTGCGCGACTGCAGTTCCTGGTATTCGAACAGCCCGATCTGCGTGGCGCGCAGGTGCTGGGCGATCTGCGGACTGATCTGCCGGACGACGTAGAGAACCTCGTCGCCCCCCCTCTTCAGCTTCAGGATCGCCTCGATGAAATCGCGGTCGTCGCGCGACGACACGTTGGCGATGATGTCATCCGTCTTGGCAACCTCCTCCAGGATCGCCGCCGGGACATTGAACTCGGCCTGCATCGGAAGGTCGGCGCGGTCGACGATCGTGCCGTCGACCTTCATGAGGCGAACCACGGTCAGGCCGCGCACCATGGCCTGTGCTGAAAGAAAACGGCTGAAGTTCACCTCGGACTGGTTGAGGGCCCGGACGCGCTCGATATCCTGGACCAGCGCGGCCGCCTCTGATCGCACCACAGTGACCTGTTCGTTCAGATAGGAGTTGGCGAGATTGGCCGAGGCTTCGATCGAGCGGCGCACCGTGCCGGAAAAGATGCTCTCGAGGCCACGGTCGAGCGTTACCGAAGCCGCAATCGCGATCACCGCGACGGGAACGGAGGCGACAATGGCGAACAGCCGCACGACGCGCTCATGCAGGCGAGAGGCGGCCTGCCCTGCCCTCCTGGCCCGCCGCAGGACCATGATCTCGCGGACAATGAGGACGATGAGTCCAACGACGAGAGCGGCATCGACCACCAGCACAGTGAGAACGACCTCATGGGTCGCCACGATGGGAAGGAGGCCGGTGACCAGCAGGAAGGTGATCAGCCCGAAGAACAACGCGACGCCGACCATGATCGGCCCTGCACGCCGCGCTCTCAGGCGCGGCATGAAAGCCGAACCGTCGGCGGCGGGTGGTGGCGTTGCGACAGGTGTCGTTGCAGTCATCCGATGAGTGTCTCCGGACAGTTCGGCGGAAAGCCGGCAGAACGCCGGTTGCGCACGGTCGTCATCGGGAATCAGGTGACGTGAATACAACAACTGTGACAGAAAAGTCACGAAATACGACGTGAACAGGCCGCAGGCTGCCAAGGAGGCTGAGAGGAGACGACATTTGCGCCGGCTGCACAGGCCTCAACGCGACGTGCGGATCACCTGGATGTCGAGGTCGCGGACCTTCTTGCGCAACGTGTTGCGGTTGACGCCCAGGAGATCGGCCGCCTTGATCTGGTTGCCGCGGGTCGCTGCCAGGGCGGCGGAGATAAGCGGAATCTCCACCTCCTTCAGGACGCGATGATACAGGCCCGGCGGCGGAAGGTCGTCGCCATAGCCCTTGAAGTAGGTGCCCATGTGGCGCTCAACGGAGGCCATCAGGGTGTCGTCCTCGCGCGGTTCGTCCTGGGAGAGCGTCGGCTCCGGCGTCGACAGTTCGTTGTCGATGATCGGCGCAGTGATGATTTCCTGCGGATAGAGCGCCGCCAGCCGGCGGATGAGGTTCTCCAGTTCGCGGATGTTGCCCGGCCAGCGATAGCGTTTGAGCTTTTCCATCGCGGCCGCGTCGATCTGCTTGGCCGGCAGGCCCTCGCGCTCGGCGAGAGCGAAGAAATGGCGGACGAGATCGGGAACGTCGTCGCTGCGCTCGCGCAGCGGCGGCAGGCGCAGCGGCACCACGTTGAGGCGGAAGAACAGGTCCTCGCGGAACAGGCCCTGCTGGATCAGCTGGCGCAGGTCCTTGTTGGTGGCCGCGACGATGCGGACATCCGCCTTGATCGGCGTGCGGCCGCCCACGGTCGTGTATTCCCCCTGCTGGAGGACGCGCAGCAGACGGGTCTGTGCCTCCATCGGCATGTCGCCGATCTCGTCGAGGAAGAGCGTCCCGCCCTCGGCCTGCTCGAAGCGGCCGGGATTGCGCGACTGGGCACCGGTGAAGGCGCCCTTCTCGTGGCCGAACAGCTCGCTCTCGATCAGGTCGCGCGGAATCGCCGCCATGTTGATCGCGACGAAGGGGCCATTCCGGCGCTTGCCGTAGTCGTGCAGGGCGCGGGCGACCAGCTCCTTGCCGGTTCCGCTCTCGCCGACGATCATGACGGTGAGATCCGTCTGCATCAGGCGCGCGAGCACGCGATAGATGTCCTGCATTGCCGGCGAGCGACCGACCAGCGGCATGGTGTCGGAGTCGATGGGAGAGGACTTGCTCGGCTTGCCCTTCGGCTCCGCCAGAGCCCTTCCGACGATGGCGACCAGCTCCTTCAGGTCGAAGGGCTTGGGCAGATAGTCGTAGGCGCCGCGCTCGGAGGCCTTGATGGCCGTCATGAAGGTGTTCTGTGCACTCATGACCACGACCGGCAGTTCGGGCCTGAGCTTCTTCATGCGGGGAAGGAGGTCGAAGGCGTTCTCGTCCGGCATCACCACATCGGTGATCACGAGGTCGCCATCGCCCTGCGACAGCCAGCGCCAGAGCGTGGTGGCATTGCCGGTCAGCCTGACGTCGTA
>CAZPMD010000041.1:0-33178 GCA_964587395.1 uncultured Hyphomicrobiales bacterium | reverse complement strand
CCGAAGCGTCGGCCACCGCCGAGGCACCGGCGCGCGCAGCCTCGGCAGAACCGCAGTTCCGCTGGCCGGTCCGCGGCCGGGTTGTCGCGGGCTTCCGCGCCGGCAGCAATGACGGCATCAAGCTGTCGGTGCCGCAAGGCACCCCGATCAAGGCCGCCGAGGATGGCGTCGTCGCCTATGCCGGCAATGAACTCCGGGGCTACGGCAACCTCGTTCTGGTGCGCCATGCCAACGGCTTCGTCACCGCCTATGCCCATAACGCGTCGATCGCGGTCCGGCGCGGCGAGCAGGTGAGGCGGGGGCAGACGATCGCTGCGGCCGGTCAGACCGGCAACGTGTCCTCGCCCCAACTGCACTTCGAGATCCGACGCGGCGCGACGCCGGTCGATCCCATGACCTTCCTCGGGGCGAACTGACCCCCCGCATCCACCCGAGATTCCCGGCATCGACCGGGCCGGATAGTCGATCGGTCCTCTCCTGCGACCTCCAAGGGACCGGTCATTTCAGGGGCGGCACGGCGGTGCCGCCCCACTTCTTTTCGATCAGCTGCCAAGCCGGATGCCGAGCCGGCCAGCCAGTTCCTGGACGAACTGCCAGGCGACGCGGCCGGAGCGCGATCCGCGGGTCGTCGCCCATTCGAGGGCCTCGGCTCGCACCACCTCCTCATCGGCCTTGAGGCCGAAATGGTCGACGTAGCCGAAGACCATGGCGAGGTACTCGTCCTGGCTGCACTTGTGGAAGCCTAGCCAGAGGCCGAACCGGTCGGAGAGCGACACCTTTTCCTCGACGGCCTCGCCCGGATTGATCGAGGTCGAGCGCTCGTTCTCCATCATGTCGCGCGGCAGGAGGTGCCGGCGGTTCGACGTGGCGTAGAAGATCACATTGTCCGGGCGGCCTTCGATTCCGCCCTCGAGCACCGCCTTCAGCGACTTGTAGGAGGTGTCGTCGTGGTCGAATGACAGATCGTCGCAGAAGACGATGAAGCGGTACGCCGTCGCCCGGACCATGCTCATGAGCTGCGGCAGGCTCTCGATGTCCTCGCGGTGGATCTCCACGAGCTTCAGGACCGCGGGCTTGCCGGCGGAGACGAGGTCGCCGTTGACCGTGGCGTGGGCCGCCTTGACCAGCGAGGACTTGCCCATGCCGCGCGCGCCCCACAGGAGGGCGTTGTTGGCGGGCAGCCCCTCGGCAAAGCGACGCGTGTTCTCGATGAGCGTGTCGCGCGACCGGTCGATGCCGCGCAGCAGCACGATCTCGACACGATTGACCTTTGGAACGGGATCGAGGCGCGGCCCCTGCGGATTCCAGACGAAGGCATCGGCCGCCGCGAAATCCGGGGGGCCGGGCAGGGGCGGCGCGAGGCGTTCGAGGGCGGCCGCGATGCGGTCGAGCACAACCGGGTCGAGGGCTTGGGACAAAGGCGTCACTCCAGCGGACTTTGCCCGTCCCATGCACCAGCATGCCGCATGAGGCAATCCGGCCACTGGAAAGAAAACTGCGGGCGGCTTAAATGGCGTTTCGTGCCCCTCAAGGCATCGTTGCATTCGACGCCTTGCTGGCTATAGTCCGCGCCGAAATCCGTTCCGTCGCGCTTCTGCCACGGGAAATCCCCAAGAGGATCCTTCATGTTCATCACTCCGGCCTTCGCGCAGACCGGTGCGGGCGGCACCAACGACATCCTGATGTCGATGCTGCCTTTCATCCTCATCTTCATCATCATGTACTTCCTGATCCTTCGCCCGCAGCAGAAGAAGGTGAAGGCGCACCAGGAGATGATCGGCGGCCTGCGTCGCGGCGATCAGGTGACGCTTTCCGGCGGCGTGATCGGCCGTATCACCAAGGTCATCGACGATTCGACGATCGAGCTCGAGATTGCCGACAACGTGCGGATCCGCGCCGCCAAGCAGTTTGTCTCCGACCTGCGCTCGAAGAGCGAACCGGCTGACGAGAAGTGATGCATCCGGGCCGCTGACGGCCCGCCTCCGAGGATGATCGATCGATGCTGAGCTTCACGCGCTGGAAGGCGACCCTGGTCCTGATGACGGTGCTGGCCACCATGCTGCTGGCTGCGCCGAACGTGCTGCCGCAGTCCTGGGTGGACAAGCTGCCGCGGGCGATGCGCACGCACATGACGCTCGGCCTCGATCTCCAGGGCGGCGTTCACCTGATGCTGCAGGTCGATTCGGACGAGGTGCGGCGGGCGATGCTGGAGAACCTGCGCGACGACGTCCGCCGCGTCATGCGCGATTCGCGCCTGCAGGTGCAGAACCTCGGCTTCCAGGGCAATGCGGTTGTCGTCCGGCTGCGCGAGGGGCAGAACGGAGAACTGGCGCTCACCGAGTTGCGCAAGCTCCCGCAGATGATCGGCGGCGCCTTCTCTACCTCGGGCCAATACGATTTCGAGGTGAGCCGGCAGGGTGACACATTTACCGTGACGGCGACCGATGCGGGTATTCGCGACAAGATCTCGCGTGCCGTGACGCAGTCGATCGAGGTGGTGCGTCGGCGCATCGACCAGTTGGGTACGACAGAGCCGGTCATCCAGCGGCAGGGCATCGACCGCATCCTTCTGCAGGTGCCCGGCGAGAAGGATCCGCAGCGGCTGAAGACGATTCTCGGCCAGACCGCCAAGCTGGAATTCCGTCTCGTCGACCAGTCGATGACGCCCCAGGAGGCGCTTGGTGGCCGCCCCCCCGCCGACAGCGTCATTCTCTATGAGGAGGTCAAGGAGGGGAACCGCGTCGTCCAGCAGGTCCCCTACGTGATCCAGCGCCGCGTCATCGTGTCGGGTGAGGAACTGATCGACGCGCAGGCCGCCTTCAATGCCCAGCAGGCCGAGTGGGTGGTGAACTTCCGCTTCAATGCCTCGGGCGGGCGCAAGTTCGCCCAGACGACGACCGAGAACGTCAACCGGCCCTTCGCCATCATCCTCGACAACAAGGTGATCTCGGCGCCGGTGATCCGGGAACCGATCCTGGGCGGCTCTGGCCAGATTTCCGGCCGGTTCACGGCGGAAAGCTCGGCCAATCTGGCGCTGCTGCTGCGTGCCGGCGCGCTTCCCGCGCCGCTGACCGTCGTCGAGGAACGGACGGTCGGTGCCTCGCTGGGGCAGGATTCCATCAAGTCCGGCACCCAGGCCGCCATCATCGGGTCGATCTTCGTGCTGATCTACATCTTCGCGACCTACGGCCTGTTCGGCCTGTTCGCGAACATCGCCGTGATCGTCAACGTGACCATGATGTTCGGCTTGCTGAGCCTCGTCGGCGCCACGCTGACGCTGCCCGGCATTGCCGGTGTCGTGCTCACTGTCGGCATGGCCGTCGACTCCAACGTGCTGATCTTCGAGCGCATCCGTGAGGAGAGTCGCAGCGGGCGAAGCGTGATCGCCTCCATCGACGGCGGCTTCACCAAGGCGATGGGCACGATTACCGATGCCAACATCACGCAGCTCCTGACCTCCATCATCCTGTTCTTCCTCGGGACAGGGCCGGTGAAGGGTTTCGCGCTGACGCTCGGCCTCGGCATCATCACCACCATGTTCACTGCCATCACGTTCACGCGCTTTCTGGTCGTGATCTGGCTGCGCTGGTTCAAGCCGGCGCGGGTGCCGATGTGATCCGGGCGACAGGGAGACCGCGACCGTGCGCCTGCTGAGACTGATTCCCGACGACACGAATTTCGGATTCATGCGGTTCCGGCCGATTGCCTTCGGGCTCTCGGCGCTGATCGCGATGGCCACGATCGTCGGCTTCCTGACGATCGGCCTGAACGTCGGCATCGACTTCAAGGGAGGCACGCTGGTCGAACTGCAGACCAAGCAGGGCAATGCCGATATCGCCGGGCTCCGTTCGCGCCTCCAGGCGGCCAATGTCGGCGATGTCCAGTTGCAGGAGTTCGGCGGCCCCAACCTCGTCATGCTGCGTTACGGCGAGCAGCCGGGCGGCGAGCCCGGCCAGCAGGCGGCGCTGCGGCGCGTCACGCAGATCATCGAGGCAGACTACGACGTGCGCCGGACGGAGGTGGTTGGTCCGACCGTGTCGTCCGAGCTCGTGCAGATGTCGGTGATCGGCGTGATCCTGTCCATCCTCGCGGTGCTCATCTACCTGTGGTTCCGCTTCGAGTGGCAGTTTGCCGTCGCGGCGATGATCGCCACGCTCCACGACGTGACAGCCATCATCGCCTTCTTCGTCTTTACGCAGTCCGATTTCGACATCACCTCGATCGCGTCGGTGCTGACCATCATCGGCTATTCGCTGAACGACACGGTTGTCGTCTTCGACCGCATTCGCGAGATGATGCGCAAGCACAAGCGCATGCCCGTCGCGGAACTGCTCGACGTCGCCATCAACTCCACCCTGTCGCGTACGACGATCACGGCAACGACGACCTTCCTGGCGCTTCTCGGCCTCTACTTCTTCGGAGGCGAGGTGATCCAGGGCTTCACGGCGTCCATGCTCGTCGGCGTCATCATCGGCACCTACTCGTCGATCTTCATCGCGGCTCCGATCCTCATCTATCTGGGATTGCGGACGGGAGGGTTCGGCGGCTCGGCGCAGGTGGGCGAGGCGGCAGAGGCGAAGGCGAAAGCCTGACGTGCCGCGCGGCGAACTCCCGCAGGTCCTGCACGACGGCTTCGTTCCCGGGCGGTTTCCGATCGATGCCTATGGCCGAGGTGGCTTCCGCTTCGCCGACATGAGCCACCGGGGGTCGATCCTCGCCTTGCCTTCCGGCATCCATGCCTGGCCGATCGACGAGGCCGGCGTGATCGACGAAGAGGCACTGCGACCGGTCGTCGCCGAAAAGCGCGACATCGACGTTCTCCTGATCGGCACGGGAGCCCTGCCCGTGGCTCTCGTCGAGGGCGTCCGGTGGATGTTGCGCGAGGCCGGCATCGGCTTCGATGTGATGACGACGGGGGCTGCGGCCCGCACCTACAACATCATGCTGGGCGAAAAGCGCAGGGTGGCTGCGGCGCTGGTGGCGACGGAGTGACGGCATGACCGTGCCACCGCCACCGGGTGAACTCTCGGCCGCCTATTCCCATTGCGACGCTGCTGTGCGCACCGGCGACAAGGACCGCTGGCTGGCGAGCCTGTTCGCGCCGTCGACGCGACGCCCCGATCTGATGGCGCTCTACGCCTTCAACCTCGAAATCGCCTCGGTGCGCGAGCGTGTGTCGGAGCCGTTGCCCGGCGAAGTCAGGCTGCAGTGGTGGCGCGACGTGCTCACGGGGGAGGGGCGCGGCGACGTCCTCGCCCATCCCGTCGCAGCCGCCCTGGTCGACACGCTCTCCCGCAATCGGCTCGCGGTGCAGCCCTTGCTGTCTCTGATCGACGCGCGCGTCTTCGATCTCTACGACGACCCGATGCCCAGCGTCGGCGACCTCGAGGGCTATTGTGGCGAGACGAGTTCGGCGCTGATGCAGGTCGCCGCCCTCATCCTCGCCGAGGGACGCGATCCGCGGACGGCCGATCTCGCGGGCCATGCCGGAATCGCCTATGCGGTGACGGGATTGCTCCGCTCCTTCGCCCTGCATGCGGCGAGGGGGCAGGTCTTCGTGCCGCTGGACGTGCTGTCGGCGCAGGGCCTGACGCGCGACGATGTCGTCGCCGGCCGTGACGGCCCGCAGGTCAGGGCGGCACTCGCTTCGACACGAGACGTGGCAAGGCTGCATCTGGCGGCGGCCGAGCGCCTGGCAGAGAGCGCCGATCCGGCCGTGATGGCGGCCATCGCACCCATCGCGACAGTGGCGGCGAGGCTGAAGGGCCTCGACAGACCCTACAATCCCTTCGGGCCGCCACCGGATGTGTCTCAGTGGCGGCTGCAGTGGGCGATGTGGCGCTGGACGCGCCGCTTCGGGCGCGCGGCCAGCTGCTGAGGCTCAGGCCGCGTCGGCGACCTTGCGGGCGATGTACTCGATCTCGCCACGCTGGAAGCCGAGATCGGCGAGGGCGCGATCGTCGAGCTGGGTCAGCTCCTCGCGGGTGCGGATATAGACGAGATGGGCCTTGAAGCGGGCGATGAGCGAATTCAGAAGGTACAGCATGACCGTGATCCTCAGGGGAAAGGCGGCGATCCGCGCCGTCAGCGGTATGCCTCTGAGATAGTCATTTTGCTGCGCTTGCGAGATGGAAAATTGTGCACCGCAGCTATGCGATAGGCACATGAAGTCGTTAATGTTTTGGAATCAGGGCAGGGCTCCGAGGAACGCCATGATGGCGCCGCCGAGCGCCAGCGCGGCGAAGGATGCCGCCGCGAAGGCCTTGCCGAACCGCGCGGACCCGAAGGCCAGGGCATAACCGGCCTTGGCGGCGGTATTGGTGGCGACCGCGACCAGGACGGCGACCGTTGCGGCGTCCGCCGAGAGGCCGTTGCCCACAAGACCGGTCGCCGTGATGACGGGCGCGTCCACGTCACCGAGCCCCGCGACTGCGGCAACGGCGATGACCCCGGCCTCTCCGAACCAGGCGGAGGCAGCGCGCGCTGCGAAGGCGATGGCGGCAAGGACAAGCGCGATCTGGAAGACCGCCACGAGGTCGAAGGGATTGGCGGGGTGTGCCGCCTCATGGCTGCCCTGGTCGCGGCGGGCGAAGAGGACGGCGGCGAGCGCCATGACCAGGGCGGCCGTTCCTAGCGCGACGCCGACTCGCGGCAGAAGGGCGGGAGCGAGCCCGAAGACGAGCAGAGCCGTGCGGCCGTAGGACACGACGCCGGCAGCGAGGGCGCCCGCAACAAGCGTGTCGGCGTCGCCGCCCGCCGCGGCGCGTCTCGCATGGCCGACCGTCGTCGCGGTCGACGACAGGAGGCCGCCAATCGCGCCGGCGACCAATTCGCCCTGGCGTTCGCCCAACAGTTTCACGGCGGCGTAGCCGACGAAGGAGATCGTCGCGAGCAGGATCGCGAGGATCCAGATCCGCGCCGGCGAGACGCCACCGAAGGGGCCGACGGGAGTGTCCGGCACGAGCGGCAGGATGACGAAAGTCATCGCAAGCAGGACGATGGCCGAGCGCATCTCTGCGAAGGTCAGCGCCTCGACGAAGCGGTGCAGTGCCTCCCGCGCCGCCAGGATCGACACCAGCACGACACCGGCTGCTCCGGCGATGCGCATGTCGCCGAGGACAGCCAGGGCCCCCAGGACGAAGGTCACCATCCCGGCGATCGTCGAGGTGACGCTGTAGGTGTTGTCGGCCTGCTGTTCCCGGTACTGGAAGAGTCCGAAGACAGCCGTGAAGCCCAGAAAGAGGCCGGCCAGCACCAGGCCGGCCCAGTTGGTCGCCGCAGCGCCGCGAAGTGCCAGCTCGAGCGCCCCGGCAAGGCCGCCCAGCATGCCGACCAGAGTATAGGTCCGCAGGCCTGCGGTGCGCTTGCCGTCATCCTCGTCGCGCTCGCGCCAGTGACGCTCCGCTCCGACGAGGGCTCCGATCGCCACGGCGATGCCGAGGCGTTCAGCAAGTTCGAGTTCGGTCATGAGGCCGGATCGACCATGGACATGGGGCAGGCTCCGTCAGCGGAGGCCGGCGGCGGACCGCCGGGCCTATTCCGCCGCCTCACTCTTCACCTTCATCGGTCGCCGCGCCAGTACCTCGGCCAGGAAGCGGCCGGTATGGCTGCGCTTCTCCTTCGCAATGGCCTCCGGCGGCCCCTCGGCCACCACCTCGCCACCGCCGTCGCCGCCCTCGGGGCCCATGTCGATGACCCAGTCGGCGGTCTTGATGACCTCAAGGTTGTGCTCGATCACCACCACGGAGTTCCCCTGGTCGACGAGCTCATGCAGCACCTCCAGAAGCTTCGCGACGTCGTGGAAGTGCAGGCCCGTGGTGGGTTCGTCGAGGATGTAGAGGGTGCGGCCCGTCGAGCGGCGCGAGAGCTCCTTCGACAGCTTGACGCGCTGCGCCTCGCCACCCGAGAGGGTGGTCGCCTGCTGGCCGACATGGATATAGCCGAGACCGACCTCCGACAGGGTCTTGAGGATGTCGCGCACCCGCGGCACCGCCTTGAAGAAATCGACGCCCTCGTCGACGGTCATGTCGAGCACGTCGGCGATGGACTTGCCCTTGAACACGACCTCCAGAGTCTCGCGGTTGTAGCGCTTGCCCTTGCAGACGTCGCAGGTGACGTAGACGTCGGGCAGGAAGTGCATCTCGATCTTGATGACGCCGTCGCCCTGGCAGGCCTCGCAGCGGCCGCCCTTGACGTTGAAGGAAAAGCGGCCCGGCTCGTAGCCGCGCGCCTTCGCCTCCGGCAGCCCGGCGAACCATTCGCGGATCGGGGTGAAGGCGCCGGTATAGGTTGCCGGGTTGGAGCGCGGGGTGCGGCCGATGGGCGACTGGTCGATGTCGATGACCTTGTCGAGGTGTTCGATGCCCTCGATGCGGTCATGCGGGGCAGGGGCCTCGCTCGCCCCGTTCAGCTTGCGGGCCACCGCCTGGTAGAGCGTGTCGATGAGGAGGGTCGACTTGCCGCCGCCGGACACGCCGGTGATGCAGGTGAAGAGGCCGAGCGGAATGTCGACCGTGACGTTCTTCAGGTTGTTGCCGCGGGCGCCGACGATCTTCATCGACCGGCCCTTCTGCGGCTTGCGGCGCTTGGGCAGCGGTACCCCCATCTCGCCGGTCAGGTACTTGCCGGTGAGGGAGGCGGGATTGGCCATGATCTCGGCCGGCGTGCCCTCGGCGATCACGCGGCCGCCGTGGATGCCGGCACCGGGGCCGACATCGACGACATGGTCGGCCTGCAGGATGGCGTCCTCGTCGTGTTCGACCACGATGACGGTGTTGCCGAGGTCGCGCAGCCGCTTCAGAGTGCCCAGCAGCCGCTCGTTGTCGCGCTGATGGAGGCCGATGGAGGGCTCGTCCAGCACATAGAGCACGCCGGTCAGGCCCGAGCCGATCTGGCTGGCGAGACGGATGCGCTGGCTCTCGCCTCCCGACAGAGTGCCGGAGTTGCGCCCGAGCGTCAGATAGTCGAGGCCGACGTCGACGAGGAAGTGCAGGCGCTCGCGGATTTCCTTGAGGATGCGCAGCGCGATCTCGTTCTGCTTGGCGTTCAGCTTTTCCGGCAGGTCGGCGAACCACTGCCGGGCGCCGCGCACCGACATCTGCGAGATCTCGCCGATATGGCAGCCGCCGACCTTCACCGACAGCGCCTCGGGCTTCAGGCGGAAGCCCGAGCAGGCCTTGCAGGGCACGTCCGACACGTAGCGGGAGATTTCCTCGCGCGCCCAGTCGCTCTCGGTTTCCTTCAGGCGCCGCTCGAGGTTGCGGACGACACCCTCGAAGGTCTTCGTCGTCTCATAGGACCTCAGGCCGTCGTCGTAGCGAAAGGTGACGGTCTCCTCGCCGGTGCCGAACAGGATGGCGTGTTTCGCCTTCTCGGGCAGCTTCGACCAGGGGGCCGTGAGCGAGAAGCCATAGTGCTTCGACAGGGCATCGAGCGTCTGGGTGTAGAAAGGCGAGGTCGATCGCGCCCAGGGGCCGATGGCGCCCTTGCGCAGCGACAGTTCCTTGTCGGGAATGACGAGATCGGGGTCGATCGTCTGTTCGACCCCGAGGCCGTCGCAGGCCGGGCAGGCGCCGAAGGGGTTGTTGAAGGAGAAGAGCCGCGGCTCGATCTCCGAGATGGTGAAGCCGGAGACCGGGCAGGCGAATTTTTCGGAGAAGAGCACGCGCACGGCATCGCCGCCCTCGGTCTTCTGGTCCGCCAGTTCGATGACCGCGATGCCGTCGGCGAGCTTCAGGGCCGTCTCGAAGCTGTCCGCGAGGCGCGTCGCCATGTCCGGCCGCACGACGATGCGGTCGACGACGACATCGATGTCGTGCTTCAGCTTCTTGTCGAGGGCGGGCGCATCGGCGATCTCGTAGAAGGCCCCGTCGATCTTGACGCGCTGGAAGCCCTTCTTCTGCCAGTCCGCCAGTTCCTTGCGGTATTCGCCCTTGCGGCCACGGACGGCCGGCGCCAGCAGGTAGAGGCGCGATCCCTCGGGCAGGGCCAGTGTCTTGTCAACCATCTGGCTGACCGTCTGGCTCTCGATCGGCAGGCCGGTGGCCGGCGAGTAGGGCACGCCGACACGGGCCCAGAGCAGGCGCATGTAGTCATAGATTTCGGTGACCGTGCCGACGGTGGAGCGCGGGTTCTTCGAGGTGGTCTTCTGCTCGATGGAGATGGCCGGCGACAGACCGTCGATCTGGTCGACGTCCGGCTTCTGCATCATCTCCAGGAACTGGCGGGCATAGGCCGAAAGGCTCTCGACGTAGCGGCGCTGGCCCTCCGCATAGATGGTGTCGAAGGCGAGCGAGGACTTCCCGGAGCCGGACAGGCCGGTGAACACGACCAGGGAATTGCGCGGGATCGTCAGGTCGACGTTTTTCAGATTGTGCTCGCGGGCGCCGCGCACGGAGATGAACCGTGAATCCGGGCGCCGCACATCGTCGCTGAACTTGTCGAACAGGTCGCTCATCTCAACAGGCTTTCGGGCGGCCCGGCGGGCGCGCTGGACGGGATCAGGCTTTAGGCGTCTTCACGGCAGGGACATGGCAGCAGGACGCATCCGCGCCGCCATGACTCCAAGGTAGAAACGACGACCGGGGAAAACCAGACCTCGGCATTGCCGGATGGCAGCCGTGCACGGATTCCCCAACAAGAGGGACGTCGCGATTCCGCCGGTGAGGCTAGCGGGTCTTGCCAACCTGAACAAGAACAAATAAGGAACATTGCCGATCGGCCTGTCCTGGTGCGGCTCCTCGCAAACTGGGGATAGCTCGCGGAAATGGCGGCGGCTGCGGTGACGCGTCGCCATGAACGTGGGAAGCGTCGGTCTGATGTGAGCGCAAGGCGCCTCGGGCGAGAGCCGCGGGGGAGGGAGAACGACGATGGCAGGCAGCGTCAACAAGGTCATCCTGATCGGCAATCTGGGCCGCGACCCTGAAATCCGCCGGCTGAACAATGGCGAGCAGGTGTGCAACCTGCGCCTCGCCACCACGGAGACGTGGCGCGACAAGGCCTCGGGTGAGCGCAAGGAGCGCACCGAGTGGCATCAGATCGTGATCTTCAACGACAACCTGACACGGGTCGCGGAGCAGTATCTGAAGAAGGGCTCGAAGGTCTATGTCGAGGGCCAGCTGCAGACCCGCAAATGGACCGACCAGTCGGGCGTCGAGAAGTATTCCACCGAGGTCGTGCTGCAGCGCTTCCGCGGCGAGATGGTCCTGCTGGACAGCCGCGGCGGCGGTGGCGGCGGGGCCGACTATGCCGATGACGGCTTCGGCGCCTCGGGCGGTTTCGGCGGCGGCCAGGTCGAGAGCCGCGGAGGCATGGGCGCCTCCGGGGGGCGAGCGGAAGCGCCGCGGCGGTCCGCTGCACCTGCGGGCGGCCGCAAGATGGACGACGACGAGATTCCGTTCTGACGCCAGTGACGATGCAGGAGCCAGTCCGGCCGGCGGTCGGCCTGCGACGAGCGACCGCCGACGACCTCGCCTTCGTCATGGCGACGGAGCGGCAGCCTGAGCATGAGAGCTTCATCGGCCGCTGGAGCGCCGAGCGCCACGCGGCGGCCATGGCGTCGGCCGATTTCGCCTATCTGGTCGCCGTGGCGGACGGACGGCCCGAGGGCTTCGCCATCCTGCGGGACCTCACCGAGCCGCACGGCAATGTCGGCCTGCAGCGCATCGCCATGGTGAGGCCGGGCGGGGGCCTCGGGCGTGCCTTTCTGGCGGGCCTCCTCGACTGGGTCTTCGTCGAGACCGCCTGCCACCGCCTTTGCCTCGAGGTCTTCACCGCCAATGCGCGGGCCCGCCACGTCTATGCCAGCCTCGGCTTCGTCGAGGAGGGCATTTTGCGCGAGGTGGTGCGCCGGGCGGACGGGACCCGCGCCGACCAGGCGCTCATGTCGATCCTGCGCCCCGAATGGCGGGCGCGGCGGTCGCCGGGCTAGAGCACCGCGACGAAACAGAGCGCGCCGATGGCGAGGAAGGCCGGCCAGGCGATGTGCCGGCCGCGGCTGAGGGCGAGGATCGCCACGCCGTGAATGAGGAACGTCACGCCGATCCCGATGATCGCGATCCGGCCGGCCTCGCCTTGCGGCGCAACGGCGAGGGCGGCGAGAACCACGGCCATTCCCGTCCAGGCCAGCGATGTGATGTGCCAGGCGTGCCGCAACACCTGCCGAAGGAACGGGCTCTTGAGCACGCCGGGGCGCGGTTCGATGGCGAGGAGGGGGCCGATCAGCCGCCGCTCGCCGACCCACGAATGAACGATGCTCACCGCGACGGTCAGGGTGGCGGCGATGATGAGAGCGGCGCTGGTCATGATGTCCATCCATACGGGTGCGTATGGATACGCTACGGCCGTCTCTTGCTCTGGTCAATACGCCAGCGTATGGGAGGCGCATGAAGGACAGCCTTGATCGTTCCGCCTGGGTGTCGGCGGGTCTTGCGGCCCTTGCGGACAAGGGGCTCGACGCCGTGCGGATCGAACGACTCGCCGCTGACCTGAAGGTCACCAAGGGCAGCTTCTATTGGCACTTCCGCGACCGCGGCGACCTGCTCGCGACGATGGTCGAGGCGTGGCGGACATCCGCCACCACCGACATCATCACCCGTGTCGAAGCCAAGGCCAACGATCCGGCCGACCGGCTGAGGACCTTGTTCGCGACCGTTCTGCGCGCCGATGGCCGTCTGGAGATGGCGATGCGCGACTGGGCGGCGCGCGATGCCGCGGTGGGTGCGGTGGTGGCCGAAACCGATGCGCGGCGTGTCGCCTATGTCGAGGCGCTCTTCGCCGCCATCGGCGTACCTGCGGCGGAAGCGGGCGCCCGCGCCCGCTTCGCCTATCAGGCGCTGATAGGCCATTTCCGCATGGGTGCGGGCGCGGCGGACGAGCGCGTCCGCGAGGCGCTGGAGATCATCCTGCCGCTGATGAGCCGGCCATGACGCATCACGCCGTGCGCGGCGCCAGGACGGTGCGCAGAGCGCGGCCGCCCAACAGGCCCGCGGCGAGGCCGGTGACCGCCGCGAAGGCCATGCCATAGGCCCCGCTGGATATGGCCGCCGGCGCCGCGGCCATCGTCGATCCATGCACGAACTTCGCGCTGAACAGCGTCATCATGCCGACCAGAGTCAGGTTCTCGCCGGCGATCCGCACGCGTCCGTCTCGCTTGGCGAGGAGCCAGCGCCCTTGCAGTCGATAGCCCGTCGCCGCACCCGCGCCATAGGCGACGACATGGGCGGCGAGCGCGACGACGGCGTGGGGGAGGGCGAGCAGTGTCGGCAAGGTGAGCAGCCCGATGGCCGGCAGCAGATAGACCACGGCCATGGGGAGCGTGCGCTCCTGCCGCGATCTCAGGCCGAGCACCATGAGCAGCGCGAGAAGGGGCCAGACCCAGAGGGGAGCGGCGGTGAGGATCGGCATGGACAGTCTCCTTCGATGAATGATGTGAAAGTCATTGACTTGATCGGATGGGAATGTAAATAGCATTCGCATCACGTTGGAGAACCACCATGACCCTCGCCCCTCTGGCCGCCGCGCCTCTCACCATCCAGATCCATGCCATCGCCGCCTTGGCGCTGATCCCGTTGACCGTCGCCCAGCTTGGGCGGCGCAAGAGCGGCGCCTGGCATCGACGGCTCGGCTGGACCTGGGTGGTGCTGATGACCGTCACCGCCGTGTCCTCGTTCTGGATCCACGGCATCCGGCTGTTCGGGCCCTTCAGCCCGATTCACATCCTGTCGGTGGTGACGCTGGTGAGCCTCGTCTACGCGATCGTCGCGCGGCGGATGAACAGAATCCGCGGTCACCGCATGGCGATGCTGGGTGTGGCGATGGGTTGGGCCGGGGCAGGGCTCTTCACGCTCCTGCCGGGCCGGATCATGGGGCAGGTGATTTTCGGCGGCTGAGGGATCAGCCGCGCAGCGCCGCGCGGACGCCGTCCATGACGAACTGGACGGCAAGTGCCGCGAGGATGATGCCGAGCAGTCGCGAGACGACGGCATTGCCGAGCGTTCCCAGAATGGCGTTCACCGCCTCGGCCATGTTGAGGCAGATCCAGGAGACGAGAACGACGACTGCCAGCACCGCAATCAGCGTGGCCATCATGGCGGTGTCGCCGGCCGCCTGACCGGCCAGCAGAAGCGTCGCGGTGATGGCTCCAGGTCCGGCCAACAGCGGAATGGCCATCGGGAAGGCCGCCACGTTGACGATGTGCTCCTTGTCGATGGCCTCGCGCGCCGTCTCGCTCTTGCGGCTCGCCCGCAGCCCGAAGACCATCTCGAAGGCGATCCAGAAGACCAGAAGGCCGCCGGCGATGCGGAAGGCCGGCAGCGAGATGCCGAGCTTGCGCAGCAGCCAGTCGCCGAAGAAGGCGCAGGCCGAGAGGATCAGGAAGGCGATGAGGCAGGCCCGCCAGGCGACCTGCCGCCGCTGCGCCGCAGAGAACCCCTGGGTGACCGCCAGGAAGATCGGAACGAGGGCGATCGGCTCGACGATGACGAACATCGTCACGAGGGCGCCGGTCAGGAACTCGACGGTCATGGGGCCCTCGTTTTGCCTATCGAACAGGGTGATTGTTGCCGTTTGCGGCCTGCGCCGTCCACAGGCCTGATGCCACTCTCGCCAAGCCACGGAAATGACAGCGAAAAACTCCGCCGCGAAATCGCCGCGGGAGTTGGAGATCGGCGGCGGAATCGGCTAGAAGGACCGCAGCCCCGCGGGTGTCGTGCGCCCGCCCCACCGGAAGTGTTCTCTTGGCAGACGACGACGACAAGACGCCGGCGGGCTCCCAGCCCTCCGACCCGACCGAAATCCGACCGATCTCGATCACCGACGAGATGCGGCGGTCCTATCTCGACTACGCGATGAGCGTCATCGTCAGCCGTGCGCTTCCCGATGCGCGCGACGGCCTGAAACCGGTGCACCGCCGCATTCTCTATTCGATGCACGAGAACGGCTACGAGTGGAACAAGCCCTATCGCAAGTCGGCCCGCGTCGTCGGCGACGTCATCGGTAAGTACCATCCGCACGGCGACCAGTCGGTCTATGACGCACTGGTCCGCATGGCGCAGGACTTCTCCATGCGCGTCGAACTGATCGACGGACAGGGCAATTTCGGTTCGGTGGACGGCGATCCGCCGGCGGCCATGCGCTACACCGAGGTGCGCCTCGAGAAGATCGCCGACCAGCTCGTGTCGGATCTCGACAAGGCCACCGTCGACTTCCAGGACAACTACGACAATTCCGAGCGCGAGCCGAAGGTCCTTCCCGCCAAGTTCCCCAACCTGCTGGTGAACGGTGGTGGCGGCATCGCCGTCGGCATGGCGACCAACATTCCGCCGCACAATCTCGGCGAGGTCATCGACGCCTGCGTCGCGCTGATCGACAATCCCGAGATCACGATCGACGAGCTGATCGAGATCGTGCCCGGCCCCGACTTCCCGACCGGCGCCTCGATCATGGGCCGCAGCGGCATCCACGCCGCCTATCACACCGGCCGCGGCTCGATCGTGATGCGCTCGAAGACGCATATCGAGGAGCTGCGCAAGGAGCGCGAGGCGATCATCGTCACCGAGATCCCCTATCAGGTGAACAAGGCGCAGATGCTGGAGCGCCTCGCCGAACTGGTGCGCGAGAAGCGCGTCGAGGGCATCGCCGAGTTCCGCGACGAAAGCGACCGTGAGGGCATGCGCATCGTCATCGAGCTGAAGCGCGATGCGGTCTCCGACGTCGTGCTCAACCAGCTGTTCCGCTTCACCGCCCTGCAGCAGAGCTTCGGCTGCAACTTCGTGGCGCTGAACGGCGGCCGTCCCGAGGTGATGAACCTCAAGGACCTCATCGTCACCTTCATCGCCTTCCGCGAGGAGGTGGTCTCCCGCCGCACCAAGTTCCTGCTCGGCAAGGCGCGCGACCGGGCCCATGTCCTGTGCGGTCTCGCCATCGCTGTCGCCAACATCGACGAGATGATCCGCATCATCCGGACCTCGCCCGACCCGGCGGCCGCCCGCGAGGCGCTGATGGGCCGTGACTGGGATGCGCGCGACATCGCGCCGCTGATCCGCCTCGTCGACGACCCGCGCCACCCGCTCAACGCGGACGGGACCTATCGCCTCTCCGAGACGCAGGCCCGCGCCATCCTCGACCTGCCGCTGCGGCGCCTCACCGCCCTCGGGCGTGACGAGATCGGCGACGAGCTGAAGACCCTTTCCGAGGAGATCCTCGACTATCTCGACATCCTGCGCTCGCGCGCCCGGATCCTGTCGATCATCACCGACGAGCTGAAGGCGGTGCGTGACGAGTTCGCGACGCCGCGCAAGACGGAGATCGTCGACGGCATCGGTGAGTTCGAGGACGAGGACCTCATCGCCCGCGAGGACATGGTGGTCACCGTGTCCCATGCCGGCTACGTCAAGCGCGTGCCGCTCTCGACCTACCGGGCGCAGCGCCGCGGCGGCAAGGGCCGCTCCGGCATGCAGACGAAAGACGAGGATTTCGTCACCCGCCTCTTCGTCGCCAACACGCACACGCCGATCCTCTTCTTCTCCTCGAAGGGGCAGGTCTACAAGATGAAGGTCTGGCGGCTGCCGCTGGCGGCCCCGCAGGCGCGCGGCAAGGCCTTCGTCAACATCCTGCCGCTCGAGCAGGACGAGCGCATCACCACCATCCTGCCGCTGCCGGAGGACGAGACCACCTGGGGCGACCTCGACGCGATGTTCGCCACCACCCGTGGCACGGTCCGGCGCAACAAGCTGTCCGACTTCGTCCAGGTGAATCGCGGCGGCAAGATCGCCATGAAGCTGGACGAGGGCGAGGGCATCGTCGGCGTCGCCGTCTGCACCGAGGGCGACGACGTGCTGCTGACCACCGCTCTCGGCCAGTGCATCCGCTTCCCGGTCCCCGAAGTGCGCGTCTTCAAGGGCCGCGATTCCATGGGCGTGCGCGGTATCACGCTGGCCGAGGACGACCGCATCATCTCCATGGCCATTCTGCGCCACTTCGAGGCGGTGTCGGAGGAGCGTTCGGCGTATCTGAAGATGCGCCGTGCCATCGCCGGCGAGGCGAGCGCGGGCGATGAGGTCGGCGACGACGATGAGGCGGCCGGCTCGGGCGAACTGCCCGCCGAGCGCTATGCGGAGATGTCGGCGGCCGAGCAGGTCGTTCTCACCATCTCCGAGAACGGCTACGGCAAGCGCACCTCGTCCTTCGAGTACCGCATCACCGGCCGCGGCGGCAAAGGCATCGTCGCCATGGCGGTGAACGAGCGCAATGGACGGCTGGTGGCCTCCTTCCCCGTCGAGGACCGCGACCAGATCATGCTGGTCACCGATGGGGGCCAGCTCATCCGCTGCCCCGTGGCGGGTATTCGCGTGGCCGGTCGCGGCACCCAGGGCGTCATCGTCTTCGACACGCACGAGACCGAGAAGGTCGTCTCCGTCGAGCACATCTCCGATGAGGGTGACGATGACGGGGCCGGCGAGGGCGAGGATATCGCCGAGGGCGGCGAGGCCTGATCCCGCCTCCGGTGGCGATCAGACCTTTTCGAGCCGGCGATGAGGTTCGGGGGGCAGGGCGACCGTGATGCGGTCGCCCACCGTCACCGGGCCTCCTGTTGCGACGATGCCCATGACACCGGCCTTGCGGATGAGGTTGCCCTCCGCATCGCGGTCGAGAACGGCCTGCATCAGCCCCTCCTGGAAGCGGTCGATCTGGATGCAGGGATTGCGCAGTCCGGTGAGTTCGATGACGGCCGCCCCGATCGACAGGCGGGTGCCGGTTGGCAGCGCCAGCAAGTCGATGCCTCTGGTGGTGATGTTCTCGCCCAGTTCTGCGGCGGCGACGGTGAAACCCTTGTCGGCAAGCTCGCCGAACAGCTCCTCGTGGATCAGGTGAACCTGCCGGAGGTTTGGCTGGGTCGGATCGAAGCGCGCGCGGGACCGGTGTTTCACCGTGACGCCGCAGTGGGCGTCGCCCGCCACGCCCTCGCCTGCGATGAGCGTGATGGTCTCGGTCGGCTCCTTGGAGAAGCGGTGTCGGCGATCGAGGCTGACGGAAACCACGCTGGCCATGGACGCTCCTTCTTGTCGGCGACGATACCTGCCGCGTTTGCAGAGGCCTGTCACGCGACGATGACGGGGGGAGGGACCTGCATCCGGGACGATGGACGCCAGGGGCGGGCCGCCCTAAACGGGGCGGATGTCCATCACCGTGCTCTTCGACCTCGACGGGACCCTGACCGACCCGGCGCCGGGAATCATCGGCTCGTTCCGCAATGCCCTCGTCGATCTCGGCCACGAGCCGCCGCCTTTCGAGGATCTCGGCTGGATCATCGGACCGGCCCTGCGGCTATCCTTTCCGAAGGTGATGGGGGAGGGCAGCGACGCGGAAGCCGCGGTGGAGCGCTACCGCGTGCACTACAAGGCCGGCGGCATGTACGACCTCACGCTCTACGAGGGCATGATGGAGGCGGTGGCCGCCATCCGAGCGACATCAGATCGCATGTTCGTCTGCACGGCGAAGCCCGAGCCCTATGCCGTGCCCATCGTCGAGCGCTTCGGCTATGCGCCGCATTTCCAGCGCGTCTATGGCGCGGCGCTCGATGGCAGCCTCGACGACAAGGCCGACATCATCGCCAAGATCATTGCCGAGCAGGGGATCGACCCTGCCCGCACCGTCATGATCGGTGACAGGATGCACGACATCCACGCCGCGCAGCGTCATGGCATCGCCTCCATCGGCGTCGCCTGGGGCTATGGCGGGGTGGCGGAACTGACGGAGGCCGGGGCGACGGCGATCTGCGACCGGCCGCGGGACCTGCCGGGGATGGTGGCCCAACTGACATCCTGATCGTCCTGCATGTCGCCGCGCCTTGCACTTCCCCGCCTGATCGTGTATCGCCCGGCCCATTCCACACGCGGACCCGCGGCTGAGGACGATTGCCCTTTGCCGCTCCGGTGGTGACGGATCCCATTCGGGGTCGGCCATAGTCCGCGGAGGCACAACCGGAGAAGACCATGGCGCTGCCCGATTTCAGCATGCGTCAGCTTTTGGAAGCTGGCTGCCACTTTGGCCATCAGGCCCATCGCTGGAACCCGAAGATGAATCAGTACATCTTCGGCGTCCGCAACAACATCCACATCCTCGACCTCGCCCAGACCGTGCCGATGCTGCATCGCGCGCTTGTCGCCGTGTCCGACACGGTGGCCAAGGGCGGTCGGGTGCTGTTCGTCGGCACCAAGCGCCAGGCGCAGGACGGTATCGCTGCCGGCGCCAAGCAGTGCGCCCAGTATTATGTGAACTCCCGCTGGCTCGGCGGCACGCTGACCAACTGGAAGACCGTGTCGGGTTCGATCTCGCGCCTGCGCAAGCTCGACGAGGCTCTGGCCTCGGGCGGCGCCGGCTACACCAAGAAGGAAGCGCTGACGCTCGCCCGCGAGAAGGACAAGCTCGAGCGCGCCCTCGGCGGCATCAAGGACATGGGCGGCGTTCCCGACCTGATGTTCGTGATCGACACCAACAAGGAAGCGATCGCCATCCTGGAAGCCCGCCGCCTGGGCATCCCGGTGGTCGCCATCGTCGACACCAACTGTGATCCGGACGGCATCACCTATCCGATCCCGGGCAATGACGACGCCGGCCGCGCCATCACGCTGTACTGCGACCTGATCGCCCGCGCCGCCATCGACGGCATCGGCCGCGCCCAGGGTTCGTCGGGCATCGATCTCGGCGCCTCGGAGAAGCCGATGGTCGAGGACATCCGGGAAGCGGCCCCGGCCGGCGTCGAGCGCCTCGCCGGCCCTCGCGGTCCCGCCGACGAGCTCATCAAGCTCACGGGCGTGTCGCCCGACATCGAGAAGCAGCTCAACGATCTCGGAATCTTCCACTTCTGGCAGGTTGCCGGCTTCACCCCGGCCGATGCCGCGGCCATCGGCGACAGCGTCGGTCTGCCGGGTCGCGTCCAAGGCTGGATCGACCAGGCGAAGACGCTGGTCGACGCCGAAGCCGCCTGATCGAGGTCCAGGCCTTCGTCATCCGCCCGACATCAAATCGGTGTCGAGCGGAGAACGGTTCTGAGTTCCGGCCGGCTCGCTCCTGCGGGCCGGCCGTTTCCCATCCCATCCCTATCAATTCGAGGACAGACCCATGGCGAACATCACCGCCCAGATGGTCAAGGAACTGCGCGAGATGACCGGCGCAGGCATGATGGACTGCAAGTCCGCGCTCAACGAGACCAATGGTGACATCGAGGCCGCGGTTGACCTGCTGCGCAAGAAGGGCCTGTCGAAGGCCGCCAAGAAGGCCGGCCGCGTCGCCGCCGAGGGCCTGGTCGGAATCTGGGCCGACGGCGCCAAGGCCGCCGTGGTCGAGGTCAACTCGGAGACCGACTTCGTCGCCCGCAACGACCAGTTCCAGGGCCTCGTGAAGATGATCGCCCATGTCGCGCTGAAGACCGGCGGCGACGTGGAGGCCATTCTCGCCGCTCCGGCCACCTCCGGCGGTTCGGTGGCCGATGCCATCGCCTCCTCGGTCGCGACCATCGGCGAGAACATGTCGCTGCGCCGCGCCGCGGTGCTGTCGGTGTCGGACGGCGTCGTCGGCAGCTACATGCACAATGCGGTCGAGCCGGGTCTGGGCAAGATCGGCGTGCTCGTCGCCCTCGAATCGACCGGCAAGAAGGATGAGCTGGCCGCTCTCGGCCGCATGGTGGCGATGCATGTCGCCGCGACCAATCCTCTGGCCCTCGATTTCGCCGGTCTCGATCCGGCCGTGGTCGCCCGCGAGCAGGCGATCCTCGCCGAGAAGAACGCCGGCAAGCCGGAGAACGTGCTCGCGAAGATCGTCGAGTCCGGTCTCAAGACCTACGCCAAGGAGGTCTGCCTGCTCGACCAGCTCTACATCCACGACGGTGGCAAGACTGTTGCCCAGTCGCTGAAGGAGGCCGAGGGCAAGGTCGGCGCGCCGATCAAGCTGACGGGCTTTGCGCGCTATGCGCTCGGCGAGGGCATCGAGAAGGCCGAGAGCGACTTCGCGGCGGAAGTCGCGGCCCAGGCCGGCATCAAGGCCTGACGGTTCGTCAGACCGGATTTTCGGAGAAGGGGCGGGCGACCGCCCCTTTTCCATGTCAGGAGCGCCCCAGCGCGTCCTCGATGTCGCGCAGGCGGTCCTTGCCGAAATACATGTCGCGTCCGACGAAGAAGGTCGGCACGCCGAAGGCGCCTCGACCGACGGACGCCTCGGTATTGGCGATGAGCTGGGCCTTGACGTCCGCCGCCTGGGCGTTGTCTAGGATGGCCGCGCCGTCGAGCCCGGAGGCCTCCATGGCGGCGCGGAAGACGGCGGGATCGTCCATCTTCTTCGGCTCCTCCCACATGTGGTGGAACCCCGCCTCGACATAGGGGCCGAGCCGGCCGGCCTTGTCGGCGGCGACGGCGCCACGCATCAGCAGCAGCGTGTTGACCGGAAAGAACGGATTCATCTGGAAGCGCGTCAGTCCGTGCTTCTCGATGAAGCGGCGGATCTCCAGGCGCTCGTAGTCCAGCTTGTTGCGGACGCCGGCAAAGGCCTCGAAGGGCGAGCGGTTGTTGGTCGCCTTGAAGATTCCGCCGAGCAGCACGGGGACATGGCGGATGGTCGCGCCGGTGCGCGCGGCGATGCCCGGCAGGACCCGGTGGGCGAAGTAGGCGTTGGGACTGCCGAAGTCGAAATGGAAGTCGAGCACCTTCGGCGCACCTGCCGCCATGGAATCCTCCTGCTTCGCCGGATCGGCCATCACCATCGCTCCGCATAGGGACGGATGTCGAGTTCATGCGTCCAGCCATCGCGAGGCTGGGCGTGCAAGTACCAGTAGGTCTCGGCGATCGATGCCGGGTCCATCAGCTCGTCGGGGGCAAAGGTCTCCTGGCCGTTGCGTTGGCGGCGCAGCTCGCGGACGAAGGCGGTATCGACGCCGGCATCGATCACCAGATGGGCGACATGGATGTTCTTGGGGCCAAGCTCGCGCGCCATGCTCTGCGCCAGGGCGCGCAGTCCGAACTTGGCGCTGGCGAAAGCCGAGAAGCCGGCGCCTCCGCGCAGGCTCGCCGTCGCTCCGGTGAAGAAGATCGAGCCCCGCCCGCGCGGCACCATGATCCGTGCGGCCTCACGGCCGGCGAGAAAGCCCGAATAGCAGCCCATTTCCCATACTTTGCGGAACACCCGCTCGGTCGTCTCGAGGATGGGAAAATGGACATTGGCGCCGACGTTGAAGATGCAGACCTCGACCGGGGCCTCGGCATCCGCCTCCGCCAGGAAGGCTGTGACCTCCTCCTCCTTGCGGGCATCGAGTGCGCGGCCGAAACAACATCCGCCCGCCGCCGCGATCTCGTCCACGAGGGATTGGAGCCGCTCGGCCTTGCGGCGGCCGGCAAAGACCGCATAGCCTCCCGCGGCGAAGCGCCTGGCAATGGCGGCGCCGATATGGTCGCCGGCGCCGATGATCGCGACACTGGCCTGCGGCTTGGACATGGAGCATCTCCGTCCGGCTGGGCAACGACGGTCCACAGCCTAGATCGTGTATCAGCACGATGCAAAGCGGTGTCGCGACCCGGGCACCCGCCGGCGAGGGGGTACGCCGATGGCGTCGGCTCAGGGAGGTTGCGTCGGGCGGGCATTGCGCTAAACCGCGTGGCGAAACTGTCGGTGCCTGCGAGACGAATCGGGGGATGAAGATGGCCGGGCCACGCTACGGGCGCGCGCTGGTGAAGGTGTCCGGCGAAGCCCTGTCGGGCGACCAGGATTTCGGGTTCGACCCGAAGACCGTGCGGGCGATCGCCGAGGACCTGATCGCTGCCGCCCGGGCCGGGACCAGCATCGCCGTGGTCGTCGGCGGCGGCAATATCTTCCGCGGCAAACAGATCGCCGGCATCGGGCTCAGCCGGGTCGATGCCGACGCGATCGGGCGCCTGGCGACCGTGATGAACGCCATCGCTCTGGCCGGACAGATCAATGCCCTTGGTCATCCCGCCGTGGCCCTGTCGGCAGAGCCGGTGCCGGAAGCCCTCGACGTCTATACGGTGCGCCACGCGCTTGCCCATCTGGAGGCCGGCCGCATCGTGGTGCTCGGCGGCGGCATCGGCGTGCCTCTTCTCACCACGGACACGACCGCGACCATGCGTGCCGTCGAGCTCGGCTGCGACGTCGTCCTCAAGGGGACCAATGTCGACGGAATCTATTCGGCGGACCCAAAGAAGGACCCCAAGGCCGAACGCTTCGACCGCCTGACCGCCGACGAGGCGATCGCGCGCGACCTCAAGGTGATGGATACGGCTGCCTTCGCGCTTGCCCGCGAGAACCGTCTTCCGATAATCGTGTTCTCCCTCGACGCTCCCGGCGCCGTCGCGTCGGTGCTGTCGGGCGAGGGCCGTTGCACCGTGGTCACGGTCTGACCGCGCTTTATGACTTCCCGCGGATATCTCCGCGCAATCTCCAAGAGGCGTACCCCATGGCCGCGTCCCCGACTTTCGATCTCGCCGACATCACGCGGCGCATGCAGAGCTCGATTGCCTCGTTCAAGCACGAACTGGGCACGCTCCGCACCGGCCGTGCATCGCCGAACCTGCTCGACCCGATTCAGGTCGAGGCCTATGGCCAGTCCATGCACATCAACCAGGTCGCGACCGTGAGCGTGCCCGAGCCGCGCCTGCTTTCGGTGCAGGTCTGGGACAGGGCCATGGTCGGGCCGGTCGAGAAGGCAATCCGCGAGTCCAGCCTCGGCCTCAATCCGCAGACGGAGGGCCAGGTGATCCGCCTGCGCATCCCCGAGCTGACGCAGGATCGCCGCAAAGAGATGGTGAAGGTTGCTCACAAATATGCGGAGGGTGCCCGCGTCGCCGTGCGTCACATCCGGCGCGATGGCATGGACGTCCTGAAGGCCAAGGAAAAGGACCATTCGATGAGCGAGGACGAGCATGTCCGCGCCGCCGATCAGGTCCAGAAGGAAACCGACAAGCACATCGCCGAGATCGACCAGCTGCTGACGCAGAAGGAAAAAGAGATCATGACGGTGTGAGGATCGAGCCGAGCATGACGATGGCGGACAGACAAGGCCTGGCAATCGATCAGGGGGCGCCGACGGCTGCACCCGCGGTCCTGCCGCGCCACGTCGCCATCATCATGGACGGAAACGGCCGCTGGGCCACCCAAAGGGGCCTGCCACGCGTCGAGGGACACCGTCGCGGCGTCGATGCGCTCCGGCGCACGCTTCGGGCGGCGCGCGAGATCGGCATCGAGATCGTCACCATCTACTCCTTCTCTTCGGAAAACTGGTCGCGCCCAGCGACCGAGGTCTCGGCGCTGATGGGGCTGCTGAAGCGTTTCATCCGCAACGACCTTGCCGAGCTGCACGAGGCCGGGGTGCGGGTGAAGATCGCCGGTGACCGGACAAACCTCGAGCCGGACATTCGCGCGCTTCTGACGGAAGCCGAGGCACTGACCGCGGCCAATACGCGCCAGACGCTGATCGTCGCCTTCAACTACGGCGCGCGCCAGGAGATCGCCGCAGCCGCGCGGGCTCTGGCGGAGGAGGTCGCACGCGGCGAGCGCCTGCCGTCGTCGATCACGCCAGAGGCGATCGAGGCGAAGCTCAACACGGCCGGCATTCCCGATCCGGATCTCGTCATCCGCACCTCGGGCGAGATGCGACTGTCGAACTTCCTGATGTGGCAGGCCGCCTATGCGGAACTGGTCTTCCAGCCCATCCTCTGGCCCGACTATGGCCGGGAGGCACTGCTGGAGGCCCTGGCCGAGTATGCGCGCCGGGACCGTCGGTTCGGCGGCCTCGGGGCGGCAGGCGCCTGATCATGGATCCCGACCAGCGGCCGGCCGGCGCCTTTTCGGACCCTGATCTGAAGAAACGGATTCTCTCCGCACTGGTGCTGATTCCGGTGGCGATCTTCACCGCCTGGCTCGGCGACTGGCCTTTCGCACTGCTGTGGCTCTGCGGCGCCGCCATCGTCCTGTGGGAATGGAACCGGCTCGTGCTGCCGGCCGCGCCGCCCGCCCTTTTTGCGGGCGAGGTCGTGGCGCTCGCCGCGGCGCTCGGGCTCGAGCGCTATTTCGTCAATCCGGGCTTTTCCATGATCGCGCTGGGTGCCGGCGCCGGGCTTGCCCTCGCCTTGAGTCCGCAGGGGCGATCGCGCTGGGCCATCGCCGGCCTCCTCTATGCGGCGGCCGTCGTGCTGGGACCGACCATCCTGCGGGACGACAACAGTCTCGGCTTCATCGCCATCCTCTGGCTGTTCGCTGTTGTCTGGGGAACCGACGTCGCCGCCTATTTTGCCGGGCGTTCGATCGGCGGACCCAAGCTCTGGCCGCGGCTGTCGCCGAAGAAGACCTGGTCCGGCTTCATCGGAGGCACCCTCGTCGGCACGCTCATCGCACTCGCGGTGGTACGGATCGCCGGCGTCCCCGTGAGCTTCGGCCTGGCGCTGGCCACCTGGGTCATCGCCGCCCTCAGCCAGGGCGGGGACCTGTTCGAGTCCTCGGTCAAACGACGTTTCGCGGCCAAGGATGCCGGTTCGATCATTCCCGGCCATGGCGGTGTGATGGACCGCCTCGACGGTTTTCTCGTCGCCGCCGTGGCGGCAGCGGCTCTCGGCCTGATGCGGGGTGGCGTTGCCAATCCGGCCTCCGGCCTCCTGCTGTGGTGAGCCCATGCGGTCGCTGACAATCCTCGGCGCCACCGGATCGGTGGGCACCAGCACCCTCGACATCGTCGCGCGCCATCGCGACCGCTTTCGGATCGAGGCGGTGACCGCGAAGAGCGACGCGGCCGGCCTCGCGCGGATCGCGCGGGAACATGGCGCGCGGTTCGCGGCCGTCGCCGACCCTGCCGCCTATGGCGCGCTGAAGACCGCGCTGGCGGGCAGCGGCATCGAGGCCGCCGCCGGTGAGGAGGCGGTCGTTGCCGCCGCCGCACGGCCCGCCGACATGGTTGTTGCCGCCATTTCGGGTGCCGCAGGTGTCGCGCCGGTGCTGGCTGCGATCGAGGCGGGCACGACGATCGCCCTTGCGAACAAGGAAAGCCTGGTGGCGGCGGGCGATCTCGTCATGGGCGCGGCCGCCCGCAAGGGTGTCGCGATTCTCCCTGTCGATTCCGAGCACAATGCGGTGTTCCAGGCGCTCGCGGGATCACGCATGGACGACGTCGAGACGGTGTGGATCACGGCCTCGGGCGGCCCGTTCCGCACCTGGACAGCCGAGGCCATTGCCCGCGCCCGGCCCGAGGACGCCCTGAAACACCCGAACTACGCCATGGGCGCCAAGGTGACCGTGGATTCGGCGAGCCTGATGAACAAGGGTCTGGAGCTCATCGAGGCCCACCACCTCTTCGGCCTGCCGCCGGACCGCCTCAAGGCGCTGATCCACCCACAACAGGTGGTGCACGGCATGGTGGGTTATCGCGACGGCTCGGTCGTCGCCCAGCTCGGAGCCGCCGACATGCGGGTGCCGATCGCCCATTGCCTGGGCTATCCCGAGCGGATCGACGGGCCGTCGCGGCGGCTCAATCTGGCGGAGATCGCCAGCCTCACCTTCGAGGAACCGGATCTGGCCCGCTTCCCGGCCCTGCGGCTCGCCATCGAGGCGATGGAAGCGGGGGGGAGGGCGCCGACGGTGCTCAATGCGGCCAACGAGGTGGCGGTCGAGGCGTTCCTGTGCCGCCAGATCGGCTTCTCCGACATCCCGCGCATCACCGGCTCTGTGCTTGCCGCCCAGGGAGTTGGCCCCGCTCCGGCCACATTGGGCGATTTATGGTTGATTGACCATGCCGCCAGAGAGCGGGCGAGAGCCACTATGCTTAACGCCACGGCTGCGGCATCTTGAAATTGGGAGGGTATGAGTCCGGGATATCCCGGTCTCGTATCCATGGGACAATGCAATGAACGTCGCTTCCGCGCTGGGCGGATGGGGCCAGACCCTGATCTGGACCATCATTCCGTTCCTCTTCGTCCTGACCGTCGTGGTGTTTTTCCACGAACTCGGGCACTTCTGGGTCGCCCGTCGCAATGGCGTGCGGGTCGAGGTGTTCTCGATCGGCTTCGGCCGGGAGCTCGTAGGCTTCAATGACCGCCATGGAACCCGCTGGAAGCTCAGCGCCATCCCTCTCGGCGGCTATGTGAAATTCTACGGCGATGCCGATGCCGCCTCGACGCCCGATTTCGAGACGGCTGCGGTGATGACCGAGCAGCAGCGCTCCGAAAGCTTCTTTCACAAGTCTCTTGGACAGCGTGCGGCGATCGTCGCGGCCGGTCCGATCGCCAATTTTATCCTCGCCATCGTCATCTTCGCCGGCGTGTTCACGCTGTTCGGCAAGCCGATCACCTCGCCGCGGGTGGAGACCATCGTCGCCGGCAGCGCCGCAGAGAAGGCCGGGTTCCAGCCGGGCGATCTCGTCCTGTCCATCGGCGGCCGGCCGATCGAGAGCTTCTCCGACATGCAGCGCATCGTCGGATCGAGCGCAGGCGACACGCTCGTCATCAGCGTGCAGCGTGACGGGCGGCAGGTGGATCTGACCGCCGTTCCCACGGTCTTCGAGTTCAAGGACCGCTTCGGAGGCACGCACCGGATCGGCCGGCTCGGCATTTCGCGATCCAACCAGCCCGGCGATACGCAGATCCGCCGCTACGACCCCTTCACTGCCACCTGGATGGGCGTCAAGGAAACATGGTTCGTCGTCGAGCGGACCTTCGCCTATCTCGGCGGCGTGATCATGGGCACACAGAGCGCCGACCAGCTCGGTGGTCCGATCAGAATCGCCCAGGTCTCGGGAGAGGCTGCGCAGATCGGATTCGTCGCCCTGATGAGCCTCGCAGCACTCATTTCCGTGTCGATCGGCCTGCTCAACCTGTTCCCCATTCCGATGCTCGATGGCGGCCATCTGGTCTTCTACGCCATCGAGGCGATACGGGGACGCCCGATGAGCGAAAAGGCGCAGGAAATGGCCTTCCGCTTCGGTTTGGCCGTGGTTCTGATGCTGATGATCTTCGCCACCTGGAACGATATTCGCGGGCTCGTCGGCTGATGGCAGGCGTGGCGATCCGGCAACGGCATTCGAAAAACCGGCGGGTCGCGGCCGGAGCGGTTTGCACTCGCGGGCAAACCGGTTACAAGCGTGTCGCCCGGGAGGAATCCACGGGTGGTTTGCCTTTGCGTGAAACCAACATACCAAACAGACAGGCGCGTGATTCATGACTTCTTTCGCTCGGACGGTCCGAACGGTCGTGATCGCAGGGACGATGACCGCAGTAGGCGTGGTGATGGCCACGACGGCGGGTGTCGGTCTCTCGACCCAGGTCAATGCGCAGTCGGCGTCGTCGATCGTCGTGCAGGGCAACCGCCGGATCGAGGCGGACACGGTCCGCTCCTACTTCCGCACCGGCCCGGGTGAGGCCCTGACGGCCGCCCGCGTCGACGAGGCCATCAAGGCCATGTACGCCACCGGCCTGTTCCGCGACGTGCGCGTGAGCCGCCAGGGCGGCCGCCTCGTCGTGCAGGTGTCCGAGAACGAGGTCATCAACCGCGTCGCATTCGAGGGCAACCGTCGCCTGAAGACCGAGCAGTTGCAGGGCGAGATCGAGTCGCGGGCGCGCGGCACGTTCAGCCGTGCGACGGTCCAGTCCGATACCCAGCGTCTCTATGACGTCTATCGTCGCACGGGCCGCTACGAAGTGGAGATCGTGCCGAAGACCATCGAGCAGCCGAACGGCCGCATCGACCTGATCTTCGAGATCAACGAGGGCAAGAAGGCCGGCGTCCGTTCCATCAATTTCACCGGCAACAACGCCTTCGGGCGGCAGCGTCTCCTCGACGTGATGTCGACGGCCGAGTCGGGCATCCTGTCCTGGATCAAGTCGAACGACGTCTATGACGCCGACCGCCTCAATGCCGACCAGGAGGCCATCCGCCGCCTCTACCTGCGTGCCGGCTATGTCGACATGCGCATCCTGTCGGCCCGCGCCGACTTCGATCAGGCTGCCAACACCTTCACGATCAACATCGAGATCGAGGAAGGCCCGCAGTACCGCATCGGCACCGTCGACATCCAGTCGAACATCCGCGACGTCGATGCGGCGACGCTGCGGAGCGCGCTGAAGACCCGGTCGGGTTCGGTCTACAATGTCGAACTGGTCGACAAGTCGCTTGAGGACGTGACCCTCGAGGTCGCCCGCCGTGGCTATGCCTTCGCGACCGTCCGCCCGCGCGGCGAGCGCGATCCCTCGACCCTCACTGTCAATCTCGTCTACGTCGTCGAAGAGGGCCCGCGGGTCTATGTCGAGCGCATCAACGTGCGCGGCAACACCCGTACCCAGGATCGCGTCATCCGCCGCGAGTTCGACATGGCGGAGGGCGATGCCTACAACCGCGTGCTCGTCGACCGCGCCGAGCGGCGCCTGAAGAACCTCGGCTTCTTCAAGGAAGTGAAGATCACCACCGAGCCGGGTTCTGCGGCCGACCGTGTCATCGTCAACGTCGAGGTCCAGGACCAGCCGACCGGCGCCTTCTCGATCGCCGGCGGCTATTCCACGGCGGACGGCTTCATTGCGGAAGCCTCGGTGGAGGAGCGTAACTTCCTCGGCCGCGGCCAGTTCGTGCGCCTCGGCGGCATGTTCGGCCAGCGCTCGCGCGGCGTGAACTTCTCGTTCACCGAGCCCTTCCTGATGGACTATCGTCTGTCGGGCGGTTTCGACCTCTTCTACCGCCACACCAGCCGGGCGAACTACCAGCCCTTCGAGTCGACCTCCTATGGCGGCACGCTGCGCCTCGGCATTCCGATCACCGAGCATTTCGCCGTGCAGCTGCGCTACAGCGCCGTGTCGCAGCGGATTTCGATCCGCGACGATCAGCTGAATTGCTACAATGCTTATGGCAACGGATTAAACCAGTTCACCGATGCCAACGGCAATGTGTCCTACTACGAGGTCAACGATCCGCGTGCGGTGGGCCTGACCAACAATGGCCCGGCTTTCCTTCAGCCCGACGGAACGGTGAGTACGGTGGGGAGCCCGACACCCTATTCCTGTTTGCACGACGGCGAGGCTTCGGCCGCCCTACGTGCGATCAGCGGCAAGACGCGCTTCATCTCGATGTTCGGCTATTCGCTGATCTATTCGAACCTCGATCGCGCGACCAATCCGAGCCAGGGCCTTTATGCCGAACTCAGGCAGGACATCGCCGGCGCCGGCGGCAATGCCCGCTTCATCCGCACCACGGGTGACGCGCGCTACTACCATGACCTGACCAATGACTGGATCGCCATGCTGCGCGTCCAGGGCGGCCACATCATGGGCCTCGGCGGCAAGCTCGACTCGGTCGACCAGTTCTTCATGGGCCCGGAACTCGTCCGCGGCTTCCAGACGGCCGGTATCGGTCCGCGCGACTTCGCGATCCGCACGGCTGCGGGCGCCATTGGCCTCGATCGTGCGGCGGATGCGGTCGGTGGCACCATGTACTGGGGCGCCTCGGCTGAGGTCACGTTCCCGATTACCTTCCTGCCGAAGGACTTCGGCATGAGGGGCGCGCTCTATGCGGATGCTGGCTCGGTCTGGGGCTACAATTCGATCACGTCGTTCAATACGGGGGGCGTTCCGGGCGTATTGAACGTGGACCTTCAGGGCTCCGACGCCCACAAGATCCGCTCGTCTGTCGGTGTTGGCCTGCTGTGGAACTCGCCCTTCGGTCCGATCCGCTTCGACTATTCCTTCGTCCTGTCCAAGGCGAGGGGTGACCAGACGCAGGCCTTCCGCTTCTCGGGCGGCACGCGCTTCTGACCGACGGCGTCCCGAGACTTTTCGGGGCGCTGCGGTCCCGGGCGGGATGATCATGGCGGAACCCCAGTTCCTTACTTCGGCCGAGGCGATGACCGTCGCCTCGGTCGCGGCGTTTCTGAAGGCCGACTGGTCCGGTAACGACGGCGAGCGTCCGATCCGTCGGGTCGCGGCTCTCGGCAATGCGACCGGCGATTGCCTCACCTTCCTCGACAATCCGAAATATGCCGCGCAACTGGCAGGAACGAAGGGCGCGGCCTGCCTTGTCGCGGCGCGCCAGCGTGACCTGGTGCCTGCGGGCGTCGTGGCCATCGTCGTTCCGCATCCGCATGCAGCCTTCGTGGCGGTGTCGCGCCGGCTCTACCCGCAGGCGCTGCGTCCGCAGTCGCTGTTCGGGGCAACCGGTATTTCGCCCGGTGCGATGATCCATCCCACGGCGCGGCTTGAGGCCGGGGTCGTCGTCGACCCCGGCGTGGTGATCGGCCCGGGAGCCGAGATCGGGTCCGGAACCATCGTCGCCGCCGGCGCAGTCATCGGACCTGGCGTGCGGATCGGCCGCGACTGTGCCGTCGGGCCGCATGTCTCGCTCGTTCATGCACTTCTCGGCAACCGCGTCATCGTCCATGCGGGGGTGCGCGTCGGTCAGGATGGTTTCGGTTTCGAACTCGGCCGGTTGAAGCATGCCAAGGTGCCGCAGATCGGCCGCGTCATCATCCAGGACGATGTGGAGATCGGCGCCAATTCGACGGTGGATCGCGGGCATGTGCTCGACACCGTCATCGGCGAGGGCACCAAGATCGACAATCTCGTGCAGATCGCCCACAACGTGGAAATCGGGCGTCACTGCATCATCGTCAGCCAGGTCGGCATCTCTGGATCGGCGAAACTCGGTGATTTCGTCATGCTCGGCGGCCAGGTGGGCGTCAACAACCACGTGACGGTCGGGAGCGGCGCGCAGATTGCCGCGACCTCCATCGTCAAGGATGATGTGCCGGAAGGGGCGCGCTGGGGCGGCCGGCCGGCCAAGCCGGTGAGGGACTGGTTCCGCGAGATCGCCGCGGTGGAACGTCTCGCCAGATCAGGCCAGGCGAAACAGGGGCAGGGGGAGGCTTCCTGACGATGGACGACACGACGACGACCAGCATCGACACCGTCGGCATCCAGAAGATCCTTGCCACTCTGCCGCACCGCTATCCGTTCCTGCTCATCGACAGGATCGAGCGGATGCGCGGCGACGAGTTCGGCGTCGGCATCAAGAACGTCACGGTCAACGAACCGCAGTTCATGGGGCATTTTCCGGGCAATCCGATCATGCCGGGCGTGCTGATGATCGAGGGCATGGCGCAGACGGGTGGCGTCATGGCCCTGACCTCCGTCGGTGGCACGGGCAAACTGGTGTTCTTCATGACCATCGACAAGGCCAAGTTCCGCAAGCCCGTCACGCCCGGCGACCGGGTCGAGTATCACATGACCAAGATCGCCAAGAAGCGCAGCATCTGGTTCTACCGGGGCGAGGCCTTCGTCGACGGCAAGCTCGTGGCCGAGGCTGAACTCTCGGCCATGCTGGCGGATGCCTGACGCATGAGCACGCGCGCGACCGACGTCCATCCGCTCGCCTATGTGTCGCCCGCTGCACGGCTCGGGAGGGGCGTGCGTGTCGGTCCATTCTGCACGGTCGGACCCGAGGTCGAACTCGGCGACGGGGTGACCCTCCATTCCCACGTCAATCTCGATGGCCGGACCACCGTCGGGGCGCGAAGCGAGATCTATCCCTTCGCCTCGATCGGCACGCCGCCGCAGGACCTCTCCTACAAGGGCGAACCGACGACGGTGAGCATCGGCGAGGACTGCGTCATCCGCGAGAGCGTCACCATCAACCGCGGCACGCCGAGAAGTGGCGCGACGGTGATTGGCGACCGCTGCTTCCTCATGGCCTGCGCCCATGTCGCCCATGACTGCCGGGTCGGCAACAATGTCATCTTCGCCAATGCGGCGACGATCGGCGGCCACGTGAAGGTCGGCGATTACGTCTTTCTCGGCGGCCTCTGCGGGGTTCACCAGTTCACCCGGATCGGCGATTTCGCGATGGTCGGCGGTGTCACCGGGGTCAAGGACGACGTCGTTCCCTATGGCATGGCCTTCGGCGCCAACGGCACATCCGGCGAACTGATCGGGCTCAACGTCGTCGGCATGAAGCGGCGCGGCCTTGGCCGCGAGGACATCCGCGTCGTGCGCGCCTGCTACGAGACGCTCTTCTACGGCGTCGGCACCTTCGCCGAGCGGCTCGCCGATGCGACGGCGGCCTACCGCGACCATCCGGCGGCCGGCCGGCTCATCGCCTTCATCGAGGCCGGCGACAAGCGGCCGGTGATGATGGCTGCGCCGAAGAAGACGCGCGC
>CAZPMD010000040.1:26352-33377 GCA_964587395.1 uncultured Hyphomicrobiales bacterium | reverse complement strand
CGATCACAACCGCATCCGATATGTAGGGCGAGAATTTCAGCTGGTTCTCGATCTCCGAGGGCGTGATGTTCTTGCCGCCGGCGGTGATGATGATGTCCTTCATCCGGTCGGTGATGCGGAAGAAGCCCTCGTTGTCGACCATGCCGACGTCGCCGGTGTGCAGCCAGCCGTCGCGGATGGTCTCGGCGGTCTTCTCGGGCTGGTTGAGGTAGCCCTTGATGATGGTGGGGCCGCGCGCGAGGATCTCGCCGTCCGGGCCGATCTTCATCTCGATGGCGCTTGTGGGCCTCCCGATCGTCCCGGGCTTCAGCTTCTCGACAGGCACCACCGAGCCGGCCCCCGAGGTCTCCGTCATGCCCCATACCTCAAGCATCGGAACGCCGAGGGCGAGGTACCAGCGGATCAGGTCCGGCGAGATCGGTGCGGCGCCGGTGACGAGGAAGCGGCAGCGATGGATGCCGATCGCCTTGCGCACATTGTTCAGGGCGAGCCAGCGGCCGGTCAGCACCTTCAGGCGCAGGCCGAGGGGCACCTCCTTGCCCTCGATCATCAGATCGGCGGCCTTCGTGCCCTGCGCGATAGCCCAGCCGTAGAGGGCGCGCTGCAGGCCGGTCGCCTCCTTCAGCCGGATCATCACGGCCGAATAGAACTTCTCCCAGATGCGCGGCACGGCGAAGAAGATGGTGGGGGCGATCTCGCGGACGTTGTCGGGCACCGTCTCGGGGTTCTCGACGAAGTTCAGCGTGGCGCCGGAGTAGAGCGCCAGGAACTGGCCGCCGACGCGCTCCGCCACGTGGCAGAGCGGCAGGAAGGCCATGCGCTGGTCGTCCTCGTTCTGACGGATCGACTCGTTGGAGATGACGGCGATGGCCGAGAGGATGTTGCGATGGGTGATCATCGCGCCCTTCGGCTTGCCGGTGGTCCCCGAGGTGTAGACGAGGATGGCGAGGTCGTCGGGTCCGCGCGCGGCGAGGCGGCGGCCCCATTCGGCGGGATCGGCGGCATCGGCCTTGCGCCCGAGCTCCCTGAGATCGTCGAGCGTCATCACCTGCGGATCGGAGAAGTGGGCGAGGCCCTCCGTCTCGATGACGATGATCTTGGCGAGAGAGGGGACGTCCGGCCGGACGGTGAGGATCTTGTCCAGCTGCTCCTCGTCCTCGACGACGACGAAGCGCGAGGCCGAGTCGGTGAGCAGGTACTCGCACTGCGTCGGCGCATCCGTCGGATAGATGCCGTTGGAGACGCCGCCGGCGCAGATAATTCCATAGTCGGCAAAGGACCATTCCTGCCGGGTGTTGGCCAGGATGGAGACGACCTCGCCCGGCTTGAGGCCGAGGGCGACCAGGCCCATGCCGATCTCGCGGACGATCGCGCCCATGCGGGCCCAGCTCGTCTCCTTCCACAGGCCGAAGTCCTTCTGCCGGACGGCGACGCGGTCGGCCCGCTGGCGCACCGCCGCATCGAAGACGGCGGCGACGGTCTCTCCCGGCGGGATGGCCGCGGAGCGGATGTCCTGGTTCGGCCAGATGTCGAACATGCCCATCGTCCTCACCGCCACATCTTCTTCTTCTTCCAGCGACGTTCGCCGCGCACACCGGCCTCCTTCTGGCCGAGGTAGAATTCCTTGACGTCGTCCTTCTCGGCGAGCACCGACGCCTTGTCCTCCATGACGATGCGGCCGAGTTCGAGGATGTAGCCGAAATCGGCCGTCGCCAGCGCCAGCGCGGCGTTCTGCTCGACCAGCAGGATGGTCACGCCCTGCTCGCGGTTGACGCGCTTGACGATGGCGAAGATTTCCTGCGTCAGCTTCGGCGAGAGGCCGAGCGAGGGCTCGTCGAGGAGCAGGAGATCGGGCCTGGACATGAGGGCGCGGGCGATCGACAGCATCTGCTGCTGGCCGCCGGACAGAAGGCCGGCGTCCTGGTCGGCGCGCTCCTTCAGGATCGGAAAGTAGCGTTCCATCCGCTCGATGTCGCGCGCCACCTCGTCCTTGTCGGAACGGGTATAGGCGCCCATCAGCAGGTTGTGGCGCACCGAGAGGAGCGGGAAGACCTCGCGTCCCTCGGGCGCGTGGCTGAGACCGCGACGGACGATGTCAGCCGGATCGCGCCGCTCGATGTTCTCGCCCTTGAAGACGATCGACCCCTTCTGCGGGTCGAGGATCCCCGAAATGGTCTTGAGGATGGTCGACTTGCCGGCGCCGTTGGCGCCGAGCACGGTGACGATGGAGCCCTTCGGCACGGAGAGGGAGACGCCGCGGATGGCCTTCACCGCCCCGTAGGCGGCCTCGACATTGGCGAGGGTGAGGATCGCGTCGGTCATGAGGCGGCCCTTTCCACCGTGTCGGCCGCCTCTGCCGGCGTGCCGATATAGGCCTCCACCACCGCGGGATGGCGCTGCACCTCGGCAGCCGAGCCCATGGCGAGGACGCGGCCCTGGTTCATCGCCATGACCCGGTCCGAGACGCGGGAGACCAGGGTCATGTCATGCTCGACCATGATGACGGTGATGCCGAGGTCGCGGCTGATATCCTCGATCCAGAAGGCCATGTCCTCGGTCTCCTCGACATTGAGGCCGGAGGACGGCTCGTCGAGCAGCAGCAGCTTCGGCCGGGTGCACAGGGCGCGGCCGAGTTCGACCACCTTGCGCGCACCGTAGGGCAGGCCGGCGACCGTCGCGTCGCGATGGACGGCGAGGTCGAGGAGGTCGATCACCTCCTCCACCTTCTCGCGGAGAGCCACCTCCGCGCGCTTCACCGAGGGCAGGAACAGCGCCTCTGCCAGCGGGTTCGTCGTGCGGTGGACATGGGCGCCGATGAGCAGGTTCTGCAGCACGGTCGCATGTTCGAAGAGCTCGATGTTCTGGAAGGTGCGGGCGATGCCGAGGCCGGCGACGCGATGCGCCGGCAGGCGCGTGATCTCCTCGCCCTCCAGCAGCACCCGCCCGGCGGTCGGGTTGTAGATGCGGCTGATGATGTTGAAGACGGTGGTCTTGCCGGCGCCGTTGGGGCCGATGATGGTGAAGACCTCGCCCTTGTCGACGGTGAAGCTCACGCCGTCGACGGCTTTGAGACCGCCGAACTGCACCGAGATGGCGTCGGCCTGGAAGAAGGGGGTGCTCATTTCAGCCGGTCCGACTTCTGGAAAGCCTTCTGCCGCCGGAACATGCCTTTCCGGTAGAAGGGGAAGAGATCGAAATAGGCGCGGGTCTTGAGCCAGGCCCCGTAGATTCCGAGCGGCTCGAACAGAACCACGAGGATCAGCACCATGCCGAAGATGGTCGGCTGCAGGCCGGTGGCCTCGGCCAGGAAGGCCGGCAGCATGGGCTTCAGCGCGTTGATCGCCTGCGGCAGCGCGATGAGGAAGGCGGCGCCGTAGATGGCGCCGTGGACCGAGCCGAGGCCGCCGATCACCACCATCATGACGAGCTCGATGGACTGGACCACGGTGAACTGGTCAGGCGAGAGGAAGCGGATGTTGTGGGCGTAGAGGCCGCCGGCGATGCCGGCGAAGGCCGCCGAGATGGCGAAGGAGAGCGTCTTGTAGAAGGCGAGGTTCACACCCATCGACTGGGCGGAGATCTCGGAATCACGGATGGCGACGAAGGCGCGGCCGGTTGGCGAGCGCAGCAGGTTGACGACGATCAGCGTCGCGGCGACCGCGAAGGCCAGGCAGAGGTAGTAGAAGCTCGGCCCGTCGGCGAAGCGCCAGCCAAAGAGGTTCACCGGCGGCACCATGAGGCCGGCATTGCCGCCGGTGACATGTTCGGCGCGGGCGATGATCTCCTCGATGATGGTGCCGAAGGCGAGGGTGGCGATGCCGAGGTAGAGCCCCTTCACCCTGAGGGCCGGCAGGCCGACGATGATGCCGACGACCGCCGCGAAGAGGCCGGCGCAGGCGATGCCGACGAAGAAGGGCACCCCGGCCGTCACCAGCACGCCCTGGGTATAGGCGCCCACCGCCATGAAGGCGGCATGGCCGAGGGAGAGCTGGCCGGTGAAGCCGGCGAGCAGCATCAGGCCAAGGGCGACGATGGCATAGATGCAGACCTGTGAGAGCTGCGTCAGCACATAGGAAGAGACCAGCATGGGGGCGACCAGAAGCGCCACCATCAGGAGCCCGTACCAGAAAACCTGGCCGCCGTGCTGGACGAGCTCGATGTCCTGCTCGTATCGCGTCTTGAAGATGAAGCGCATGGCGTCAGACCTTCTTGGCCAGACGCTCGCCGAACAGGCCGTTCGGCTTGAGCACGAGCATGGCGAGCACCACGAGGAAGGGGGCGGCGTCCTTGAAGCCTTCCATCAGGTAGAAGCCGGCGAGGGACTCCACCACGCCGATGATGAGGCCACCGACGATGGCGCCCGGCAGAGATGTGAAGCCGCCGATCACCGCCGCGGGAAAGGCCTTGATGCCGATGAAGCCCATGTTGGCATGGATGAAGGTGAGCGGCGCCAGGAGGATGCCGGCGATGGCGGCGACCGCCGCGGAGATCGCCCAGATGAGGCTGGAGAGGCGCTTCACCGGGATGCCCATGTAGTAGGCCGCAAGCTGGTTCTGGCTCATCGCCTGCATGGCGATGCCGATCTTGGTGTAACGGAACAGGCCGGCCAGCAGGGCGCAGAGGACGATGGTCACCGCGATGATGACGATGTGCTCGGCCGAGATGACGAGGCCGCCGAAGCGGAACACCTCGCCGCGGAAGGGCACCGGCAGCGAATGGGTGTCGGTGCCGATCACCGGGATCATGGTCACCAGGCCGCGGGCCATGTAGCCGAAGCCGATGGTGACCATGACGATGGCAACGGCCGACTGGCCGAGGATGGGCCGCAGGATGATGCGCTCGTTGAGGAAGCCGATGAGCGCGGTCACCGCCATGGCGACGATGATCACCGCCCAGTATGGCATGCCGAGGGTGGTCGCGGCGAAGAGACCGGCGAAGCCGCCGATCATCAGGAGTTCGCCCTGGGCGAAATTCACCGTCTCCGTGGCCTTGTAGATGAGCACGAAGCCGAGCGCGATGAGGCCGTAGATGCACCCCTGCGCGAGCCCGCTGATCACCAGCTGGATGAACTGCACCTGCCCTCTCCCTGGACGGCGTTTCCTCTGACTTTTTTCACGGCCGGTCTTCCGGCTCGCATGCACGTCTCGGCCCGAAGCCTTGCCGCAATCGGCTCAGGCTGCAAGCCCCAGAATGGCCCGCGCCTCGGCGGGGCTCGCCACGTCACGGCCAGCGGCGCGAACAAGGCCGGCGATCTCCTCGATGAGCGGGCCGTTGGAGGCAACCTTGTCGCCGCTGGCGCGGTAGAACGTGTCCTCAAGGCCGGTGCGCATGTGCCCGCCAAGCTCGGCGCACCGCCGGTGCAGCGCCCAGATGCCCGCCCGCCCGATGGCGGTCACCTGCCAGTTCGCCTCCGGCGCCTTCAGCCTGAGGAGGATCGGAAGGAGTTCCGGGTCGGCCGGCATGCCGGACTCGACGCCCATGACGAAATTGTACTGCAGCGGTCCCCTGGTCATGCCCGCATCGCGGTACATGCCGACACAGCGGACGATACCGGTGTCGAAGCACTCGAACTCCGGCAGCGTCCCGCTCGTCGCCATCACGTCGAGATAGGCCTTCACCTTCTCGACGGGGTTGTCGAAGAGCATGGGTGGCCAGGCCCAGGAGCCATCGGCCCTGACCTTCAGGTAGTTGAGCGAACCGGCATTGCAGGCGGCGATCTCGGGCCGCGTGTCGCGGATGCAGGCGAGCGCCCCCGCATAGTCCGGCCCGACCACCCCGGAGGTGTGGTTGATGATAACCCCCGGGCAGGCGGCGCGGATGGCAGCCTGCACCTCGGCCGACAGAACCGGATCCCAGGAGGGCAGGTGCCCTCTCCCCTCACCCTGCTGGCGAAGGTGGATGTGCATGACCGAGGCGCCGGCGTCGCAGGCGCGCTTCGCTTCAGCCGCCATTTCGGCCGGGGTCACCGGCACCGAATGCTGCTTCGGGTCGGTCAGGACACCGTTGAGGGCGCAGGTGATGATAGCCTTGTCGCTCATGGCGCCCCGGCAAGCGTGAGGGTTGCCGCCATGGTCCCTGCGGCGACGCGCGCCGTCTTGCGTTGAGCCGCTGCGCTCATCGCCCGGTCCAGACCGGCTTGCGCTTCTCCTGGAAGGCCCTGATGCCCTCCTTCGCATCCTCGGTGGCGGCGGTCAGCGCGATCTGGCCCTCGGTGTAGGCGATGGCCTCGTCGAAGCTCATGGCATGGATGGCCCGCATCGCATATTTGCCGCGGCGGATGGCAGCCGGCGACTTGTCAACGAGACGACCGATCAGCCAGTCGACCTTGGCGTCAAGTTCGCCTCTCGGCGCGACGTGGTTGACCAGCCCGGCCACCCTCGCCTCGGCGGCGGTGAAGGGCTCGCCGGTCAGGCACCATTCGGCGACCAGACGGCGCGGCACGGTGAGTTGCAGCAGGCTGAGCACCTGCATGGGGAAGACGCCGACCTTCACCTCGGGCAGACCGAAGACGACGTCCTCGGCGGCGACCGCCATATCGGTCATGCAGAGGAGACCCATGCCGCCGGCCATGCAGGTGCCGTTGACCCGGGCGATGGAGGGCTTGGTGCCGTTCTGGGCGAGGCGCAACAGGTCGGCGTAGTCGCTGTTCGGCTTCGATGCGTCCTGGAAGAAGCTCTGGCCGCCACCGAGGTCGGCGCCGGCGCAGAAGGCCTTGTCGCCGGCTCCGGTCAGCACGATGACGCGGACCTCGGTGTCCTCGTGGGCGGCGCGCCAGCCTGCGGCGATGCCGGCCACCACCTCGGCATTCATGGCGTTGCGCTTGTCGGGGCGATTGATGGTGATGGTCAGGACATGGCCGCATTTCGCGGTGAGGACGGCGTCTGACATGGTTTCTCTCCCTCAGCCCATCGCCTTGGCGACGACGGCGAGCAACCGGCCGGTGGTCACCTGGTCGCCGACGGCGACAGCCACCTCGCCGCGCATCACCTCCGCCAGCTTGGTGCCCAGGTTGATGGCGTCGTGAA
>CAZPMD010000040.1:4699-26342 GCA_964587395.1 uncultured Hyphomicrobiales bacterium | reverse complement strand
TCGCCTCGAGCGTCACCACCGGCTGGCCGGCCGTGACCGCATCCGCCGGCGCGACATGGACGGCGACGACGCGCCCGTTCATGGCCGCGATCACCCGGCCGTCCGCCCCGTCCGGGCCGCCACGTCGCGCCGGGGCGCGGGTGAGGTCGCGGACGACGACCTGGTCGGCGCCTCGCTGGAGGAACAGGTCGGCGCCACGGCGCAGCCAGGGCACGGCGCGGGCCGAACCCTCCCGCCTGAGGCGGATGACGTCGTCCGTCACTGCGTCCACAGCCAGGACCAACCGCCTGTCGCCAAGGGCGACATGGTAGCTGCCGTCGCGTTCCCGATGGATCGCGGCCTCTTGGCGCGTCCCCGCGATCTCGAAGACCATGGGGATGGGCAAGGGCGGCCCGAGATGACGCGGAGCCGCGCGATGGTGCGGATCGGCCATGGTCACGAAGAGGGCGAGCGCCGCCACGGCAGCGTCCGGCAGATCCTCGTCGACGGGCGGTGCAAGACCGGCTGCGTGGGAGGCGATGAAACCCGTGGTGGCCTCGCCCGCGGCGAAGGCGGGATGGAGGAGAACCTGCCGGAGGAACCCCTGGTTCGTAGGGATGCCGAGCGCCACCGCGCGATCGAGGGCGCTCGCCAGCGTCTGGCGCGCCGCATCCCGATTCGGTCCGTGGGCGACGAGTTTCGCCACCATCGAGTCGTAGTAGGGGGGCACATCGGCACCCGCCGACATGGCGGTGTCGACGCGGATGCCGTCGGGCGTCGACCAGAGGCCGAAGCGGCCGGCCTGCGGCATGAACTCCTGCGCCGGATCCTCGGCGCAGAGCCGGACCTCCATGGCGTGGCCGGTGAAGCGGATCTCGTGCTGGGCGAGCGGCAGCGGTTCGCCGGCCGCGACCCGGAGCTGCCACTCGACGAGGTCGAGTCCGGTGATCGCCTCGGTCACCGGATGCTCCACCTGCAGCCGGGTGTTCATCTCCATGAAGTAGAAGGCGCCGTCGCGGTCGAGCAGGAACTCAAGGGTTCCAGCCCCCTCGTATCCCAGCGCCTGCACCGCCTTCACCGCCACCTCTCCCATGCGGGCGCGCAGCGCGGGCGACACAGCGGGAGAGGGCGCTTCCTCCACCAGCTTCTGGTGCCGGCGCTGGACCGAACAGTCGCGCTCGCCGAGATGGACCGCATGGCCGTGGCGATCGCCGAAGACCTGGATCTCGACATGACGCGGTTCGACCACCGCGCGCTCCAGCAGCACCGTCGGATCGCCGAAGGCATTGGCCGCCTCGGATCGCGCGCTCCTCAGCGCGGCCGGGAACTGCGAGGCCTCGGTGACGAGGCGCATGCCGCGGCCGCCGCCGCCGGCCACAGCCTTGATCATGACCGGGAAGCCGATGGCCGCAGCTTCCGCGGCAAGCCTCTCGTCGGACTGGTCGTCGCCCTGCCAGCCCGGCACGATCGGTACGCCGGCCGCCTGCATGATGGCCTTGGCGCCGGCCTTGTGACCCATGGCCGCGATGGACTCCGCCGCAGGGCCGACGAAGACGATTCCGGCCTCGCGGCAGGCGGCCGCGAAGGCGGCGTTTTCGGCAAGGAAGCCATAGCCCGGGTGGATGGCATCGGCGCCGGCGCGGCGGGCCGCGGCGATGATGGCGGACATGTTCAGATAGGACTCGGACGGCAGCGGCCCTCCGATCAGTTCGGCGCGATCGGCGAAACGGACATGGGCGGCGCCGGCATCGGCAGCGGAATAGACCGCGACGGTGGCAAGGCCCATGCGGCGGGCGGTCGCCATCACGCGCAGGGCGATCTCGCCGCGGTTGGCGACGAGCAGGGTGCGGAAGGGCGTCGCGGTCACCATCACGGCCTCGCCACCGAGAACTGCATGGGCACCGGGCGACGCCTCTCCGCCTCCCGGCAGGTGGCGAGCGCCTCGACCAGCACGGCGCGGGTGTCGCGCGGGTCGATGACGCCGTCGTCCAGCAGCCGGGCGGAGGTCGTGAAGACGTCCATCTGGCTCTCGAAGAGCTGGGTGATCTGCGCCTTCATCGCGCCGATCTGCGCCTCGTCGGCCTCCTTGCCGCGGCGGGCGGCGCCCGCCCGGGCCACGATGGCCATGGTCTCGGCCGCCTGTTCCGCCCCCATCACCGCCGTGCGGGCATTCGGCCAGGAGAAGCAGAAGCGCGGATGGAAGCCGCGGCCGCACATGCCGTAGTTGCCGGCACCGTAGGAGGCGCCGCAGTAGAGGGTGATCTGCGGCACGGTGGCATTGGTGACCGCCTGGATCATCTTGGAGCCGTGCTTGATCATGCCGGCCTCCTCATAGGCGCGGCCGACCATGAAGCCGGTGGTGTTGTTGAGATAGAGGATCGGCGTCGCCGACTGGCAGCAGGCCTGGATGAAATGCGTCGCCTTGTTGGCCCCGGCGGGATCGAGCGGACCGTTGTTGGTGATGATGCCGACAGCATGGCCCTCGATGGCCGCATGGCCGCAGACGGTGGCGGGACCGTAGTCCTCGCCGAAGCCGAGGAAGTTCGAGCCGTCGACGACGCGGGCGATGACCTCGCGCATGTCGACGGGGCGCTTGAGGTCGGCGGGCATGATGCCGAGCAGGTCCTCGGGGTCATAGCGCGGTGGCTCGAAGGACGGAGCGGCCTGCCGCGGCTGGTCCCGGTCCCAGCCGAGGGAGGCGACGATCTCGCGGGCGATGCGCAGGGCGTCGCGGTCGTCCTCCGCCATGTAGTCGCCGAGGCCGGAGATGGTCGTGTGCATCGCGGCGCCGCCGAGTTCCTCCTCGGTGGCGATCTCGCCGGTCGCCGCCTTCAGCAGCGGGGGACCGGCGAGGAAGGCGCGGGTGCGGCCGCGGACCATGACGATGTAGTCGGAGAGACCCGTCTGGTAGGCGCCGCCGGCGGTCGAGGATCCGTGGGTGACGGTGATGACAGGGAGGCCGGCGGCGGAGAGGCGCGCGAGGTTGCGGAAGATCTGGCCGCCATGGATGAAGTGCTCGACGCGGTAGCGCAGCAGGTTGGCGCCGGCGCTCTCGACCAGCTGGATGAAGGGCAGGCGGTTCTCCAGCGCCATCTCCTGGACACGAAGCTGCTTCTCCAGACCCATGGGCTGAAGCGCGCCGGCGTCGATGCCGGAATCGGAGGCGGACACCATGCAGCGCACGCCGGCGACGAAGCCGATGCCGGCGATGACGCCGCTGCCCGGTACGCTCTTGTCGGCGTCCGGCACGTCCATCATGAAGCCGGAGAGGGTCGACAGCTCCAGGAAGGGCGCCCCCGGATCGAGCAGCAGCGCGATGCGCTCGCGCGGGAGCAACTGACCCCGCTCGTGGAAGCGAGGGCCGGCCGCGGCCGAGGCGCGGCGGGCGCGTTCCTCGAGGCCGGACTGGCGCGCGACCAGCGCCAGCATGGCGGCACGGTTGGCCTGGAAGGTCTCGCTCGTCGGAGAGATACGGCTCTCGATCACGGCCATGAGGCGGTTCGTCCCTGTGAACTCGCCGTCACACTGGCCGTCGACGAGAGAACCGTCTTGTGCGGAGTGGCTGATCGCCGGCGCCCCGGCACCGGAGCTGCGCGTCAGAAGATCGGCTTCACGCCCTGCTGCACCGCCACCTCGTCCTGGACGGCGAGCGCCCGCCGATAGCCGTCGCGCTCCTTCAGTCGCGACCAGTAGGCGGCGGTCTGGGGCTGGAACTCCCGCGACAGCCCGAGGACCTCGGCCAGCATCAGCGCATAGCCGACGGCGATGTCGGCGACGGTGAAGCGGCCGCCCGCCAGCCAGTCGTGCTTCAGGAGATGGGCATCGAGCATGCGCAGTCGCCCGAGGAACCACTTGGCGTAGTCCTCGGCCACCTGTGGCTGGCGGCGCTCCGGCGGTTCGAAGCGCGAATAGCGGAGCACCAGTGCCTGCGGGAAGGTGAGGGTTGCGTCGCTGTGGTGCAGCCAGTTGAGCCAGAGGCCGTAGTCGGCCTCGGCCGGCCCGACCGCCAGCGGCGAGGGTCCGTGGCGCACCGCCAGATACTCGCAGATCGCCGCGGACTCGGTCATCCGCGTGTCGCCGTCGATGAGGAAAGGCACGGTGCCGAGGACGTTGACGTCGAAATATTCCTTGGCGAAGGCCCGCGGCGGGAAGGGCAGCACCTTCAGCTCATAGGCGAGGCCCATCTCCTCCAGCGTCCAGAGGGGCCGGAAGGAGCGGGCGGAGAGGCAGTGATAGAGGATCATTGGCGGTTGCTCATACCGGGCAGCGTGCCCATGGCCTTGCAGATGATGGAGAGCATGACCTCGTCGGCGCCGCCAGCGATCGAGGTGAGGCGGGCATCGCGGTAGTAGCGCGTCACCGGCGTCTCGTTCATGTAGCCCATGCCGCCCCAGTACTGCATGCAGGCATCCGCCACCTCGCGGCCGATGCGGCCGGCCTTCAGCTTGGCCATGGAGGCGAGGGTCGTCATGTCCTCGCCGGCGATCATCATCTCCGCCGCGCGATAGATGAGCGCGCGCAGCATCTCCACCTCGGTCTTGAGTTCGGCGAGACGGAAATGCACCACCTGGTTGTCGAGGATGGACTTGCCGAAGGCCTGGCGGCCGCGCGTGTACTCGATGGTCTGGTCGATGATCCATTCGGCGGGCTTCAGGCCGGCGGCCGCACCCCAGAGCCGCTCCTCCTGGAACTGCATCATCTGGTAGGTGAAGCCCTTGCCCTCCTCGCCGATGCGGTTGCGCTTCGGCACGCGAACCTCGTCGAAGAAGATCTGGGCGGTGTCGGAGGCGCGCATGCCGAGCTTGTCGAGGGTGCGGGCGACGGTGACGCCCTTCGTCTTCATCGGCACGCAGATCAGCGACTTGTTGCGGTGGGCCGGGCCATCGCCGGTATTGGCGAGCAGGCAGATCCAGTCGGCCTGCGCGCCGTTGGTGATCCACATCTTGCCGCCGGTGATGACATAGTCGTCGCCGTCCGAGCGCGCCGTGGTCTTGATCGAGGCGACGTCGGAGCCGGCGCCCGGCTCGGAGACGCCGATGCAGGCCACATGGTCTCCCGCCACGGCCGGGGCGAGGAACTCAGCCTTCACATGGTCGGAGCCGAAGCGGGCGAGCGCTGGCGTCGCCATGTCCGTCTGGACGCCGATGGCCATGGGAACCGAGCCGCAATGGATGCCGCCGACCTCCTCGGCCATCAGCAGGGCGTAGGAATAGTCGAGGCCCATGCCACCGTACTCGACCGGCTTGTTGAGGCCGAGGTAGCCGGCCTCACCCAGCTTCTTGAAAACGGTATGGGCGGGGAAGCGCCCCGCTTCCTCCCACGCGTCGACATGAGGGTTGATCTCGGTGGCGATCAGCCTCTGCAGGCTGCGCCTGACCTCCTCGTGCTCGGCCGTGAACAGCATGGCGTCTCGTCCCTGTGGTCGGTCTGATATTCGCAAGGCTAGCGGCGCCGCAGCGCGCCGGGCTTGCGTGAACTGGTCACGGGCGCGCGCCCGCCTCGCTGCGGAAGATCTCGAGCTGGCGGGAGCCGGAGAAGATGGCGCGCGGCTGCAGACCGTAGAAGCGGCGGATCGAATGGGAGAAGTGCGTCGAGTCGGGATAGCCGATGTCGAGCGCCAGATGCGCCATGTTGATGGTCTCGTTGGCGAAATTGAGGAGGTGCCGCGCCCGCTTCCAGGCCCGGCAGGCGCGGAAGGCGATGCCCGTCTCCTGCTTGAACAGGTGGAGGAAGCGCGAGACCGACAGGTTCACCATCGCAGCGCAGTCGGCGGCGGAGAAGGCCTCGCCGGGCTGGTCCCTCAGGGCCGCGAGGACCCGGGCAATGCGCCCGTCGAGCGATCGCGGCGGCAGCGGCGCGCCGAAGACGGCGATGTCGAAATCGGCCGAACTCGCCCGGTGTTTCAGCGGCATCTCGCGCAGCCGTGCATGGGCGGCACGCAGTCGTGCGGCGAGCTCGCCCTCCTCGAGGGCGCCAAGCTCGCCGGCGAGGCGCGCCAGGGCAAGCGGCTCGACCGATTCGGGCTCGATCAGGACGCCGATGACGGAGGGATGCTCGGGTTCGATGCTGTGCTCGCGATAGGCTGGCATGACGGCGGCCTCGACCAGCCGGTCGGGCTCGCCTGCGACCGAAAGCCTCAAACCCCCGTGCATGCTGGCGAAGACGATGAGCGAGCCGAGCGTGCGGCGCTTCGGCCGGCCGAGCAGGCCAGCATAGAAGACCCGTTCAGGCCCGACGAGCATGAACCGCTCGGAGCAGACTCCTGGTCCCGGCATGCGCTCTCCCCGGAATTGTCGTTTTTTTTTCGACTATAGCCCAGCCGTGCCGCCGCGCCAGATTGCCGTTGGTCACAGCCTGAAACAGCCGGCGGCTCCCGGTTTTTCACGCGACCCTCGTGTTATTGGCCAAATGGCTAGCGGGAAGCTGCGTTGCAGCAAAGACGTTGCTTCAGTGCAGCAACCTTCGGCTTATGGCGCCCTTTGGCGGAACGTTCAGATTTCGCCGCCATTCCCCCCCGGAGGATCCGCATGAAACGCCGCAACTTCCTCGCCGCTTCGGGCGCCGGCCTTGCCGCAGCGGCTGTCGCCGCGCCCGCCGTCGCGCAGTCCGCGCCCGAGATCAAGTGGCGCCTGACGTCGAGCTTCCCGAAGTCGCTCGACACGATCTTCGGCGGCGCCGAGAACATCTCCAGGCAGGTCGCCGAGCTGACGGACAACAGGTTCCAGATCCAGGTCTTCGCCGCCGGCGAGATCGTCCCCGGCCTGCAGGCCCTCGACGCCGTGTCCAACAACACGGTCGAGATGTGCCACACCTGCTCCTACTACTATGTCGGCAAGGACCCGACGTTTGCCATCGGCACGGCCGTGCCCTTCGGCCTCAATGCCCGCCAGATGAACGCCTGGCTCTATCAGGGCGGCGGCAACGAGCTCTTCAACGAGTTCTTCAAGAAGTACACCATCCACGCGATCCCGGCGGGCAACACCGGCGCCCAGATGGGTGGCTGGTTCCGCAAGGAGATCAAGACGGTCGCCGACCTGAACGGCCTGAAGATGCGCATCGCCGGCATCACCGGCCAGGTCATGGCCAAGCTCGGCGTCGTGCCGCAGCAGGTCGCCGGCGGCGACATCTACCCGGCGCTGGAGAAGGGCACCATCGACGCAGCCGAGTGGGTCGGCCCCTATGACGACGAGAAGCTCGGCTTCAACAAGGTGGCGCCGTTCTACTACTATCCCGGCTGGTGGGAGGGCGGCCCGACCGTCCACGCCATGATCAACCTGGACAAGTGGAATTCGCTGCCGAAGGCCTACCAGGCCGCCCTCAACAACGCCTGCGCCACGGCGAATACGGTGATGCAGGCCAAGTATGACCTGCAGAACCCGGCGGCGCTGCGCCGCCTCGTCGCCGCTGGAACCCAGCTGCGTCCCTTCCCGCAGGAGGTCATGGAGGCCGCCTTCACCGCCGCCAACCAGATCTACGGCGAGATCAGCGCCAAGAACGCCGATTTCAAGAAGATCATCGACGCGATGCAGGCGACGCGCTCCGAGCAGTACCTGTGGTGGCAGGTCGCCGAGTTCACCTTCGACGCCTTCATGATCCGCGCCCGCGCCCGCGCCGGCCGCTGATCGTTCCCGACGACTGACACGGAAAGGCCGCGTCCGCGAGGGCGCGGCCTTTCTCGTTGTGCGGGACGCTCCGGAAAGGGAGCCCTGCCGGAAAGCGCGGACTCCGGGGCTGGCGTGGTACGGGGGAATGGTGGCAGTTTGCGCGCCCGGCCGGTTCCGCTTGCGGACACTGGTTCCCGCGTCTGGCAGCTTCGGAGGACGAACGCGATGTCCAACAATCTCAAGTTCTACATCAACGGCGAATGGGTCGCCCCCACCGGCACGGCGACGCTCGACGTGATCGACCCCTCGACGGAAGAGCCCTTCACGAAGATCGCCCTCGGCACCGAGGCCGACGTCGACAAGGCCGTGAAGGCGGCCCGCGAGGCCTTCAAGACTTTCTCGCAGACCACGAAGGAGGAGCGCCTCGCCCTGATGCGCAAGCTGCTCGAGGTCTACAACAGGCGCTTCGCGGATGTCGCCGACGCGCTGTCGCGCGAGATGGGCGCCCCGAAGAAGCTCGCCCACACCGCCCAGGCCGGCATGGGCACGGCCCACCTCGCCAAGATGATCGAGACGCTGGAGAACTTCGAGTTCGAGGAGCTGCGCGGCACGACCCTCATCGCCAAGGAGCCGATCGGCGTCGTCGGCATGATCACGCCGTGGAACTGGCCGATCAACCAGATCATGTGCAAGGTCGCCCCGGCGCTCGCCGCCGGCTGCGCCATGGTGCTGAAACCGAGCGAGATCGCGCCGATCAACGCCATCATCTTCGCCGAGATCATGCACGAGGCCGGGGTGCCGAAGGGTGTGTTCAACCTCGTCAACGGTGACGGCCCGACGGTCGGCGAGGCCATCGCCCGCCATCCCGGCGTCGACATGGTGTCCTTCACCGGCTCCACCCGCGCCGGCATCCTTGTCGCCAAGGCCGCCGCCGACACGGTGAAGCGGGTGCATCAGGAGCTCGGCGGCAAGTCGGCCAACATCATCCTGCCCGACGCCGACATCGCCAAGGCGGTCAAGCTCGGCGTCGAGGGCATGATGCGCAATTCGGGCCAGTCCTGTAACGCCCCGACCCGCATGTTCGTGCCGGCCGCCAGGCACGACGAGGCCAAGCAGGTCGCCAAGGAGGTCGCCGACAAGCTGAAGGTCGGTCCGGCGTCCTCGGAGGACAGCTGGATGGGTCCCGTCGTCAGCGAGGTGCAGTTCAACAAGATCCAGAAGCTGATCGAGAGCGGCATCAAGGAGGGCGCCGAGCTGGTCACCGGCGGCACCGGCCGGCCGGAGGGCCTCAACCGGGGCTACTTCGTCCGTCCGACGGTCTTTGCCGGCGTCACCGACGACATGACCATCGCGAAAGAAGAGATCTTCGGGCCCGTCCTGTCGATCCTGCCCTATGACAGCGAGAACGAGATCGTCGCACGGGCCAACGACACGCCCTATGGCCTTGCCTCCTACGTCCAGTCGGGATCGCTGGAGAAGGCCCGCAAGATCGCCGCGCAGATGCGCTCCGGCAATGTCTACATCAACTACCCCGCCTGGGACGCCGGCGCGCCCTTCGGCGGCTACAAGCAGTCGGGCAATGGCCGCGAATATGCCGAGTTCGGCCTCGAGGAGTTCCTCGAGATCAAGGGCACGGTGGGCTACGGCGCCGCCTGATCGACGCAAAACCTTCTCTGGTTGCGAAGGGCGGCCCTCGGGCCGCCCTTTTTCGTCGGCGATGCGGAGCCTGACCGTCGATCGGGGGCCCTGCGCCGCGCGGCAGGCCCCGGCGCGCTGCGACCGAAGATGCGCCTCTGCAAGGACGCGGCGGAGCTGGGAACCGACACCGGTCGATCGCGTTTCTGCAACGGGACCGGGCGTCACATGGTCGCTCGCAAAACCGCGGATCATCCCCACATCAAAGCCATGAGCAAAATCGGAAGACGGATGGTGATCGGCCTTGGCGTGCTTGTCGGTCTGGGAGTGCTGGGCGCCGGCCTCTGGGCCTATGTCATGAGCAATGTCGAGCAGCCGCGCTACGGGCTCGTCACGCGCGACGGGCCTGTCGAAGTGCGCGACTATCCGGCCATGGTGGTGGCGGAGGTGACGCGGGTGGGTGACCGGGGCAGCGCGGTCCGCGCCGGCTTCAGGCCGCTCGCCGCCTATATCTTCGCCAGGGATCGCGGCGGCGAGAGCGTCAGCATGACGGCGCCCGTGACGCAGCAGCGCGAGACCATCGCCATGACAGCGCCGGTCACGCAGATGCCGGCGCGCTCCGAATCGGGCGAGGCCTGGGTCGTCCGCTTCATCATGCCGTCGAAATACACGCTCGAGACCCTGCCGAAGGCGGGGGGCGAGGACGTGCGGCTGCTGCCGGTGCCAGCCGCGCGGCGTGCCGCGATCCGCTTCTCGGGCGTCGCGACCGATGACCTGATCGCATCGAACGAGGCGGCGCTGCGGACCTGGCTGGCAGGGCGCGGCTTCACGATCCTCGGCGCGCCGACCTACGCCTATTACAACGACCCCTTCACGCCTGGCTTCCTCAGGCGCAACGAGGTGCTGTTCGAGGTCGCAGGGCCCTGACCGCACCGATAGCGCCCTGATCGCGGCGATCCGGCGCGGGCGGTCGCCTGACCCGCGACGTGACGGGTCGGCGGACATCCCCGGCCCTTTCCGCAGGTGACGCGGCCACGGACCGCCACGGCGCGAAGGCACGTCAGCGGCCCGGCCGCGTTCAACTGCCACCCGCAGAGACGGGGGCCGGCCTCGCGGCTACCATGCAAGCCCTGAAACCCCACATCATGTATCGGCTTGCCGTTCGGCAAGGTAGCGGCGTTCACAGCCGCGCGACCAATGCTCACGAAATTGCGATTGTGCATAGATGCAATCGTTTCATTGTATTCAATATTGCATTTTCTCAAGTTCGTGATTGGCAGTTGAAGAGAGGAAGGTCCATCTCACGGTCGTCGACGGCGGACACCTCCCGCCGACACGCCAACACTTTCCGGGCGGCGCGTGTCCCTCCCCACCCGGGTTCGAATGGAGAATGACCATGAAGAAGCTCATCCTTGCCGGCGCCCTGCTGGCCCCCCTTGCCGCCGCTGCCCCGGCCCTCGCCCAGGTTGACGCCTCGGCCAATGTCGCCGTCACCCAGCGCAGCGAGACCCCGCGCGAGTTCGCCTCCCGTCGCGTCATCGCTGTTCCCGCCGCCCTGAACCGCGGCGAGCAGGGCCAGATCAACCGTCAGGGCCCGGCCGGCAACTTCTGATCGCCGCCAGCGTCCAGCCTTGCGGGCTTGCCCGCAGCAATACCGGCCGGGTCGCCATCGACCCGCCGGCTTCCCCCAGGAGACATGTCATGAAGAAGTTCATCCTCGCCGCCACCGTTCTGGCGCCCCTCGCCGCCGCTGTCCCGGCCCTCGCCCAGGTCGAGGCCACGCCGCGCAACACGGTCACGCAGTACCAGACCCAGTCGCCACGCGAGTTCACCTCCCGCCGCGACTTCCAGGCCCCCGTCGCCGCAGACGTCCGTGCCGACCGCCAGGGCGAGGCCGGCAACTTCTGACGCCGGCTGCCGGATCCATCATCACCAGACGCCGGGGCCCTGCCCCGGCGTTTTTGTTGCGATGTCGCCCGGACTGAACCGCCTCCGGACTCAGAGCTGCTTGGATTTGAAAGATTGTCGACAATCGGCTATCCGGATTCGGAAGCCGGTGGCGAGTTCATGACTGTTCCTTCCATCCTGTCGGGCGGCGGCCTCGACACCTCCGCGGCGCATCTCAGCGACGCCGAGGTGCGTCGGGTCGCGCGGGATCGCTACGGGCTCACGGGCGAATTCCGGCGCTTCGACACCGAGAAGGACGACACGTTCCGGATCAGGACGGACGGCGGCGGAGCCTATGTCCTCAAGATTGCCAATCCCGCGGAGAAGCCGGTCGAGATCGACTTCCAGATCGATCTCCTCCGCCATATCGAGCAGCGCGCGCCGGACGTGCCGGTGCCACGCGTCCTCGCCGATCGTGAAGGCGGCCTGCGCTCGCTCTACCGCGCGGCGGACGGCACCACCCGCATCGTGCGGGTGGTGAGCTACCTCGAAGGCACGCCTCTGGACAGCACCACCTCTTCGCCGGCGGAACGCGAGAAGGTGGGCGAGATCCTCGCCCGCCTCCGACTCGCCACCGCGGACTTCCGCCATCCAGGCGAGGAACGCGTGCTCGCCTGGGACGTGCAGCATCTTATGCAGCTGGCGCCGCTGCTGTCGGGCATCGACGACGCCGACGAGCGACAGTTGCTGGAGACGGCGCTCGACCGGTTCGCCGCGGCGACGGAGGGGCTCGACACACTGCGACGCCAGGTGCTGCACAACGACTTCAGCCGCTCCAACATCGTCGTCGACCACGCCAATCCGGCCTTCGTGAACGGCATCATCGACTTCGGCGACGCCGTGCGCACGGCGATCGCCGTCGACGTCTCCACCGCGCTTCTCAACCAGTTGCCGCTGACCCCCGTGGAGGATGCCTTCGGACCCGGGCGCGACCTGCTGCGCGGCTATCTGGCAGTCGCCGACCTGACCGACGAGGAACTGGCGCTGATCCCGCACCTGACCATGGGACGCGTCATCGCCCGCATCCTCCTGTCGACCTGGCTCGCCCGCATCTTCCCGCAGAACGCGCCTTACGTGCTGCGCAACACGCCGCCATGCTGGTGGCAGCTCGGCTGGTTCCTCGATCGCGACCCCGACGAGGTCAGCGCGGTCTTCCTGCCGTCGACGACGGCTTCACCTTTCCCCCGGCACGGATGACAAGGACAAGGCCATGAACACGACCGCCACCGCCCGGCAGCCCGGCAATATGGTCAACGCCTTCGACCCGAACAATGCGAGCGGCGTGCCGCAGCGGACGCGCGACATGATCGCCCGCCGCCAACGCCTGCTCGGGCCGGCCTATCGCCTCTTCTACGCCAATCCCGTGGAGGTGTGCCGCGGCCAGGGCGTGCTGCTCTATGACTCCGAAGGCAACGAGTATCTCGACGCCTACAACAACGTCGTCTCCATCGGCCACGCCCATCCGAAGGTCGCCGACGCCGTGTCGCGCCAGCTCGGCATCCTGTGCACCCACACGCGCTACCTCCAGGACGGCATTCTCGACTTCGCCGAGGCGATGCTGCCGACCTTTGGCGGCCGTATCGGCCATCTCATGATGACCTGCACCGGCTCGGAGGCGAACGACCTCGCTGTCCGCATCGCCAAGCACCAGACCGGCCGCAGCGGCATCATCATCACCTCCGAGGCCTATCACGGCAATTCGGAGCTGACGGCCAGCTTCTCGCCGTCGCTCGGCGAGAGGTCGCGGCTCGGCACCTGGGTGCGGCGCGTCGACGGCCCCGACTCCTACCGGCTCGACCCCGCGACGCTGGGCGAGCGCATGGCCGCGCAGGTGGCCCACGAGGTGCGGGAACTGGAGCGGCGCGGCGAGGGTCTCGCCGCTTTCATCGCCGATTCCCTCTTCTCGTCGGACGGCATCTACTCCGATCCCGTGACGCTGCTGGCGCCGGTCGCCGAGGTGGTGCGCAAGGCCGGCGGCCTGTTCATCGCCGACGAGGTTCAGTCGGGCTTCGGGCGCTCGGGCACGCATCTGTGGGGCTACCAGCGCCACGGCATCGACCCGGACATCGTCACCATGGGCAAGCCGATGGGCAACGGCTTCCCCGTGGCCGGAATCGCGGTCGCCCCCGAGGTGATCCAGCGCTTCGGCCAGGACATGCGCTACTTCAACACTTTCGGCGGCAACACGGTGGCCGTCGCGGCGGCGCAGGCCACCTTCGACGTCATCCGCGAAGAAGGCCTGATGGCCAATGCCGACACCGTCGGGCGCTATCTGCGCGACGGGCTCGTTGCGCTGGCGAAGCAGTACGCGGTCATCGGCGATGTGCGCGGGACCGGTCTGTACATCGGCGTGGAAATGGTCCGCGACCGGGGCACCAAGGAGCCGAACCGCGAGGCGGCCCTCGCCGTGGTCAACGGGCTGCGCGAGCGCCGCGTGCTGATCTCGGCCACCGGCTACCACGCCAATACGCTGAAGATCCGCCCGCCGCTGGTGTTCGCGAAGAGCCATGCCGACCGGCTGCTGACCGAGATCGACGCGGTGCTGCGGACGGTCGCTGCCTGAGCCCTGGGGAGCGGAGCATCCGATGACCCCGACATCCGGCCCCATGCGCGTGGAGAGGAAGTCGGCCGAGCAGCAGGCGGTCGACAACCTGCGGCGGTTCATCCTCTCCGGCAGCGTCCGGCCGGGGACCCGTCTGACGGAGGCTGCCCTCGCCGGGCAGCTCGGCGTATCGCGGGCGACCACCCGTACCGGCATGCACAGGCTCGCCGCCGAGGGCATCCTCGTGCAGGTGCCCTACACCGGCTGGCAGGTGGCAGGCATCACGGCAGCCGACGCCTGGGAACTCTGGACGCTGCGGGGCAGCCTCGAGGGGCTCGCCGCGCGGCTCGTCGCGCAGCATCCGGACGAGCAGGGGCGGCAGGCGATCGCAGCGGCCATGGCCGACCTGCGCGCCGCCGCCGCGAGCGGCGACACCGACGCCGTCAACGACCGGGACTTCGCCTTCCACCGCGCCGTCGTCGAGCAGGCACGCCATGCGCGGCTGCTGAACCAGTATGTCCAGGTCCAGAACCAGGTACGGATGTACATCACCATCAGCAACCAGCTTCTCGGCGACGACCTCATGGCCATCGTCGACCAGCATGCGCCGATGGCGGAGGCGCTGCTCGCCGGCGATCCGGAAAGCGCCCAGCGCGAGGCCTGGGTCCACAACGAGACGGAAGGCCGCAAGCTCGTCGCGCATCTGGAACAAGGGACCGGAACCTGAGGCTGCGACGCGTTCGCCGCGTGCCGCGGGCCCGCTGGTGCCCCCCGTGCGACATTGTGGCTTGCAGGTGAGCCATGCGCTCTGCGGCATCTTGCATTCCGACCGCTTCGCCTGAAGTCTCTGCTGCCGCGCCATGACGCTCCACGGCCCGCTCGACCGGGTCATTCCAAGGGAGCGCAGCGCGGCAGAGGCGCAAGCATTCCGCGCCTGATGGGAGGACGGATGGGACGGACAAGCCGCATCAATGCGGCCCTCATCTTTGTTGCGCCTCTGGCCGTGCTGGTCGCCCTGTGGGCGGTGGTCGTGCCCGCTTTCGGCGTCAGGCCGCAGATTTTCCCGAGCGTCGGGGCCGTCGGCCGGGCGGGGATCGACAGCCTCATCGACGGTTCATTGCTCCGTCACGTCGGCGCCAGCATCGCCCGTGTCGCCATCGGCACGGTGCTGGCCGTTCTGGTGGCCGTGCCGCTCGGCATCCTGATGGGGGTGAGCCGCGGCGTCTCGGCCTTCCTGACGCCGCTGATGCGCTTCTTCTCCGTTCTCGCCGGCATCGCGTGGATCCCCATCGCGACGCTGTGGTTCGGCTACGGCTTCGGCGCCATCGTCTTCGTCATCTTCAATGCCGTCTTCTTCGTCGTCGCCTACAACACGCTGCTCGGCGTCTCGACCATCCCGATGCCGCTGCGCCATGCCGCGGCCTCGCTCGGGGCCGGCCGCATGGCGATGCTGACGGACGTGCTGTTGCCCGGCGCCCTGCCCAACATCGTCACCGGCATCCGCACCGGCCTCGGCTTCGCCTGGCGCGGCCTCATCGCCGCCGAGATGATCGCGACCAATGTCGGCCTCGGCTACATGCTGTTCGTCGCCCGCGACTTCTACCAGACCGAAGTCATCGTCCTCGGCATGATCGTCATCGGCACGATCTGGCTGCTGATCGACCGGCTGATCCTCGTGCCGCTCGAGCGCGCGACCATCGAGCGCTGGGGGCTGGTCAGCGCATGAACGTCCTCCTTGCCCTGTGGAGCTTCTGTCTGAGGACATCGGTCAAGTGGCCGGTCCTGCAGACGCTCGCGCCCTTCGTGCCGGTGGTGGCGATCTGGTGGGCGGTCGCCATCTGGGGACCCTTCCCGCCGGCCTTCTTCCCCTCCCCCCCGGACGTCTGGGCGAAGTTCGTCACGCTGATGGAGAAGGGCATCCTGCCCGACTATCTCGGTGACAGCGTCACCCGGCTCGCCATCGGCGCGGCGGTTGGCATCGGGATCGGCGTGCCGCTGGGACTGTGGGTGGGCCTCAGCAAGGGCGCCCACCGGGCGCTCTGGCCGGTGCTGCTGTTCTTCCAGGCCATCGGCGACATCGCCTGGCTGCCCATCCTCATCATCTGGTTCGGCTTCGGGCTTACGACCATGACCTTCGTCATCGTCTACACCGTGCTGTTCCCGGTGATCCTCAACACCGTGCTCGGTGTCCGCTCGGTGAGGATCGAACTCCACCGGGCCGCCCAGAGCCTCGGTGCCTCGCCGGCGCGCATCCTCACCGAGGTGGTGGTGCCGGGGGCGCTGCCGAACATCATGACGGGCCTGCGCAACGGCCTCGGCTACGGCTGGCGGGCGCTCATCGCCGCGGAGATGATCGTCGGCACCAGCGGCATCGGCTTCCTGATGTTCGATGCCCGCCGCGCCGGCTCGGTCACCGAAATCGTGCTGGGCATGATCGTGCTCGGCATCCTCTGGTACATCGTCGACGCGTGGATCCTCGCTCCCATCGAGCGGGCCACGGGGCGGCGCTGGGGATTGGTCACGCAGTGAAGTCGCTCAGCCTGAAGAACCTCGCGAAGACCTACTTCGACGCCTACAAGGGCGAACACGTCACCGCCATCCGCGACGTGTCGCTGGAGGTGCCGGCCGGCGAGTTCGTCTCCATCGTCGGGCCGTCGGGCTGCGGCAAGTCGACCATCCTCAACATGGTCGCCGGTTTCATCCCGCATTCCGGCGGCGACATCCTCGTCGGCGGCGAGCCGGTGAAGGGTCCCGGTCCCGATCGTGGCGTGGTGTTCCAGTCCTTCGCGCTCTTCCCCTGGAAGACCGTGCTCGACAATGTCGGCTTCGGTCCGAAAATGCGCGGCGTGCCGAAGGCGGAGCGCGATGCCATCGCCCGCGAATACCTCGCCCTCGCCGGCCTCTCGCATGCCGCCGACCGCTATCCGAACGAACTCTCCGGCGGCATGCAGCAGCGCGTCGGCGTCGTCCGGGCGCTGGCCAACGAGCCGGACGTCCTGCTGATGGACGAGCCCTTCGCCAGCGTCGACGCGCAGACGCGCATGACGCTGCAGGACGAGTTGTCGCGCATCTGGGAGCAGCGCCGCCCGACCGTGGTCTTCATCACCCACGACGTGCCCGAGGCGGTGTTCCTCGCCAACCGCGTCGTCGTGCTGTCGAAGGGCAAGGTGCTTGCCGAGGTCGACGTGCCGCTGGCGCGCCCCCGGGTCTGGGACAGGATGGTGGCGGACGAGCAGTTCAAGGACCTGTCCAACCAGGTCCTCGCCCTGGTGAGGTCGGCATGAACCTCGTCCGCTCGGCGCTCGGCTCAAGGCGCGGCCTGATCCTTCTCGGGCTGGCCGCCGCTTGGCTGCTCTGGCAGGCTTGGCTCTTCGCGGTCGCGCCGGCCAAGGTCGCCGGCGGCTTCCCCGACCGCCAGCGTGTCAACGCGCTGATCACGCTGCCCTTCGCGCCGGAGCGTTTCCATATCCTGGTGTTCCAGCGCTACGGCCGCGTCTCGGGCACCGAGGGCAACAGCGTCGAGGTGCGCGGCATCGACAAGAACCAACTCGGCGCCATCGCCCGGTACTACTGGGTGAGGCGGATAGAGCCACTGCAACAGGGAGGATGACCATGATTACGAGACGGACGGCCGTCGCCGGAACGCTGCTCGCAGCACCTGCGCTCGCCTATGCCCAGCAGATGACCAAGCTCAAGGCCGGCATGGTCACCGGCATCGACCAGATCGGCCTGCCGATCGCGCTCGAGCGCGGCTTCTTCGAGAAGCAGGGGCTCGACGTCGACATCGCACGGCCCTACGCCACTGGCGTCGATGCGCTCAACGCGCTGCAGGCCGGCGAGAGCAACATCGTGCAGGTCGGCGTGCCGATGATCGGCGCCGTGGTGCGCGGCATGGACCTCGTCGCCCTCGCCAACTATTCCGGCAAGGCCACGGCGCGCGGGTCGGACGCCACGATGGCGCTGATCGCACGCGGCGATTCCGGCATCACCAAGGGCAATCTGGCCAGCCTCCGGGGCAAGCGGATCGCCGCTTCCTTCGGTACCATCAACCATCTCTACATTCTCGCCCTGCTCGAGAAGGGCGGGCTTGCCCCGGCCGACGTGACCCTCGTCAACACGCCGCCGCCGGACATGACCGTCGCCCTTCTCGCCAAGGGCATCGACGCCTTCGTCGGCTGGGACCCCTGGCCGATCGTCGCGCTGAAGGACGTTCCGGGCGCGGTGGAGATCATCCGCGGCGGCGACGCCATTTCCTATGTCGGCTTCAACGTGGCCTTGCGGCCTTGGGTCGCTGCCAACGGACCGACCATCGAGAAGTTCCTGATCGCCGTCTCCGAGGCGGACCAGTGGATGCGCAAGAACCCCAAGCCGGCGGCGCAGGTGGCGACCCGCTGGATTCCCGGCCTTAGGCAGGACATTGCCGAGACGGCGATGGAGTTCAACATCCAGCAGGCCGACCGGCGCCTGTCGGCGAACAACTACCGCGCCATGCACGAGGCTCTCGACCGCCTGCACCGGCTCGGCTTCCTGCGCGCGACCTTCGACGTGAACAAGCACTTCGAGCCGAAGCACATGCTCAAGGTGATGCAGGACCATCCGGCTCTCTTCGCCGACCTGCCGCCGATCCCGGCGGACGCCGCCATCGGACCGGGCTACGTGTTCAGGCCCTGACCGAGGTCGCGGGGACAGACGTCCATCCGGCATCGGGCCCGCCATCGTTCCGGTGGCGGGCTCATGCCCCTGCGGTGGCGCCATGGTCCTGCCCCGCGCGATGGCGAAGCGGACCACCGTCGAGCCTTCGACCGACGCATGCACGCCATGGCTCTCCGCCCGGGCTACGGCGAATTCGGCGCGACGACGCGGCCGACCGACACAGGCTTTCGGGAAGTTTGGTACAGCCGCCCCGAATTGAACGGGGGACCTCCAGAGCCACAATCTGGCGCTCTAACCAACTGAGCTACGGCTGCACATGCGGGGAGGGGAAACCCTCCCGAGCGGCGCGCAACCTAGTCCGAAGGTCCGGGCAATGCAAGGCGCGCCGCGTGACCTTCGTCACGGATCGGCCGATTTCTTCAAGCCCCTGAGAGAAAGAGGGAATCGAAGGACCGGGAAAGGAAAAAGCCCGGGCCGAAGCCCGGGCTCAAGGTTCTGGTCGCAGCTGCAAGGATGCGACCGGGGAGGAACGTGCGCTTCCGCCGGGGCGGACAGCGAAATCAGTTGATGGTCGCGGTCTTGATGACCTTGCCGACCTTCTCCTTGACCGGCTCGATGGTGTCGGTCGCGGTCTTCTGGGCGACGGCCGAGAGGTCCTTGCCCTGCGTCTGCATGGCCTCGAACATCTTGCGGACATAGGCCGACTGCAGCTCGATCACCTCGGCGAGCGACTTGGCGCCCATCAGGTCACGGGCATGGTCGAAGCCGGCGTTCATGTTGACGCGGGCAGCCTCGATCGCCTTGAGGTTGAAGTCCTTCACGCCGGCCGAAGCCGTCGTATAGGTGTCCTCGACGAGATCGGTGGTCTCCTCGGCAGCGGCCTTCAGCTTGGCGTAGCCGTCCTTCAGCTGCGCCACCGCCTTGTCGGCGGCCTCGCGCATCGCGGCGGGAACCTCGACCTTCGAGAAGTCGAAGGCAGCGCCGTCGAACTTCGGCATCTCGAACTTGGGCATCTCGAACTTGGCGATGTCGAAGGTCGGGAAGGGGAACGCCTGGGCAGCGGCAGCCGGCTTGTCGGTCTTCGTCGCTTTGGCAACCTGGGTCATGATGGGCCTCCTCGCGGGGATGCTTCAGCAGAGTTGCCGCCGATGCCTCTTCCCCGCCGGAGATCGCAATGGCGCCGGGGTCCCCAACAGGAGCACCCGCATGCGTCCCCTATAAGCCATGATGTTGTGCGACGCAACAAAATATTGCGACGCACAATCGCGTCGGCTCAGATCCTTGCGCCTCAGCCCTTCCGGTCGCTCGTCCGCGGCGACAGGGATGTCCCCAGTTCGCGCGCCTGTTCCGCCATGGTTTTCATCTGATCGCGCAGAAATTCGCTCTGGATCTGCATGACTTCGGCCACGTCGCGCGCCTGAACGAGGCGCTGGGCATAGGCGAAGCTGGCGGCGACATTGGTCTCGGCGAAGGAGATCGCCTTGCGACCGACATCCTGGGTGCTGGACTGCACCGCACCGGCGGACTCCTCCATGTCGGACACCGTGCGGTGCGCTGCCCCGACGAAACCGTCGAAGGCCTTGCGGGCCTGTTCGACGCTCTTCTCGGCGAATTCCCGCATTTCCTGCGGGATTTCATAGGAGCCAGGGGTCTTGCCGGTCATGCAAACCTCCCGAATCGCCAGCCTGCGTGGCGTTTCCGACCTTTATCTGTAGTCCCCGCGGCGCCTGGGTGAAAGCGGGACGCCATGGCCTGTGGATAGCCGGAATACGCCGGAGGCGTCCCGGCGGATGGCAGCGCCCGGTCAGCCCGTCTGGCTCCGGCGGCCCAGTTCGCTGCGCAGCGACGCCAGTTCCTGCATGACGGCGTCGAGACGCGCGGCGATCTCTGCTTCCGATCCGGCAGGATGGGTCAGCTTGGGCTGCGTCTCGTCGGTTTCCGCGTCGAGGGCGGTGACGACGACGCCGATGAACAGGTTCAGCGCCATGAAGGCGGAGACCACCATGAACGTCATCATGACGAACCAGCCGCTGGCAAACCCCTTCTCCGAGAGCGGCTTGACGATGCCGTTGGACCAGTCGTCGAAGGTCATGGCCTGGAACAGGGTGTAGGCGGAGGCGCCGATGGAGCCGAACTGCTCGGGCAGGGCCTCCCCGTAGAGCTTGGTCACGATGACGGCGAAGACATAGAAGATCAGCCCGAGCAGCATGCCGATCGAGCCCATGCCCGGCAGGGCGGATATGAGACCGCCGACCACCCGCTTCAGGGACGGCACGGCGGTGACGAGGCGCAGGGCGCGCAGGATCCGCAGGGCGCGCAGCACCGACAGCGAGTCCGTGGTCGGGACCAGCGCAATTCCGACCACGAACAGGTCGAACAGGCTCCAGGGATCGCGGAAGAAGGCACGCCCCCTCACCAGCATGCGTGCGGCGATCTCGGCCACGAAAATCGCAAGGATCACGCTGTCAACAGCGTACAGCAGCCGGCCGGCGCTCGCCATGACCGTCGGGCTGGTCTCCAGACCGAGGGTGATCGCATTGATGACGATCAGGACGACGATGAACGGCTCGAAGCGGGGGTGCTCGATGAGGGATCGCAGCTTGTCGATCATGGGAATCGCGGCTTTCGTGGGTGGAAGCAATTTCGTAGCATGGCCGCGGGCCGTGACGCTACGGCAGCACGTCGTCGTGGTCCGCGGGCACCGGCCGGATTAACCCTAACCACCGGTTGACGTCTGGTCATGCCCTGCCCGGCGTGGACGTTTCGGCTCTGTTCCGACACAATCTGTCAACACATCCTTCACCAATGCGGACGCCGTGGCGGCGCGCCGCGCTCCGCGCACGGGATCGACTGCATGACATCCCAGATTTCCAGCCTGTCGACGATCCTGTCGGAGCCGGATGTCGCGCGCCTGATCGGCGAGCCGGGTCCCTGGTGGATCTGGTCGTCCGACGCCTCCAAGCTGCTGCTCGCAAATCTGTCGGGAGCCCGCGCCATGGGGGCGACCGGCGTCGCCATCGCCATGGAGCGCGACTACGCAGCGTCCCATGCCTTCGCCGGGCAGGTCGCCCGGCTGGCGCCACTGCTTCCCGCCGACGGAACGCCTCGTTCGGAGCGTATCCGTGTCGCCGGCCGTTTCGGCTCCGAGAGCGTCGTGGCGGAGGCCTGGAGGCTGCGGGCCGGCGATGTCGGGCTTATCGCCCTGCGACTGCCCGCCATGCGACGGGGCTCGCCGCGAGAGGCCACCATCGCCTTCGTCACCGATCTCAGGCAGCCGGCCCTG
>CAZPMD010000040.1:0-4689 GCA_964587395.1 uncultured Hyphomicrobiales bacterium | reverse complement strand
CTCGATCTCGTGGGCGGTGACGAACAGCCGCCGCACGTCCTCCGGTATGTTTTCGACCTGAGCGAGCGAAGGCGCCGCCGCGCTCGCATCGACGGCGCTGCGTGACCTCCTCGGACCAGACACGGACCCGGCGCTGGCGGCGATCGCCGCCACGGGGCGCGCGACCGTCCAGCTGGTCAACGGGCCGATGACGCTCGTCGCCGTTCCCGCCGCCGACGCGGTGGTGGCGGTCTTCGCGACCGCGTCCGGTCCGACTGTCGCTCAGGGGCTTCGGCTCGTCGAGCCGGTCGCCGGTGTGCCGGCGCAGGAGACAGCCGCTCTGACCACCGCGCCCACGGCGAAAGCCCCGACGCCGGCAGAGGCCGATGCTCCCGAGCAGGAGATTCTGACCCGGGACACTCCGGCGGAAGAGACCCTGGTGGCAGGGACTCTCGGGGCTGCCCACGCCCTGGCAAAAACGGCGCCCGATGCCGTGACCGGCGCGATGGCGGAGCCCGGAACGCCGGAGACGGTCGTGATCGGGGCTCCCGAGACTGCCGCTGATGCCGTCGCCGCGGTGCACGAGCCCGAGACGGCGGCGGAAGTCATCGCCGTCGCGCCGGCCGCCGATGTCGACGACCTCGAGGTGCCGCAGCGCTTCTCCTGGCGCCTCGACGCCGACCTGCGGTTCCATGCCATTGCCCCCGACAGCGTCGCCGCTCCGGCCGATGCGCGTTTCGATGACGCAATGCGTCGCTTCGGTCTCGACCCGCAAGGCGCTCTCGCCGAGGCGGTGGCGGCGCGGCGTCCCTTCAGCGGCGTGCCGGCCGTCTGGCCCCTCGGTTCCCGTGGGCGCCGCCTTGCCGTGACGCTCGCCGCTTTTCCGACCCTGCGCGACGGCAGCTTCCAGGGCTATGCCGGCTTCGGCCTGATCGTCGAGGAACTGGCAGCCGTGGAAACGGCGGCGACCGCTAGGGCCGAGCTGGACGCACCTGCGGTCGGGGAAGAACCGGACGCAGGACCGGCCCTGCCTGCAACGGAAGAAACCGTGGTGGCCGCGCCGGAAGCCGGGGCGAGCGGGAGCCCCGACGGCGAGGCCGCAGGCGAACCCACTGCGGCCGAGCCCGACGAGGACCAGGACACCGGTGATCTGTCGTCGATGGCCGCGGCGCAGACCGGACCGGTGGAGGGTCAGCCGACCCGCAACGCCACGGAGGCCGTCACCGAAGCGGACGTTCGCCCGGATCAGGCTGTGGATGCCGCAGAGCCTGCCGGGCCGACGGTGGAGGCCGCCCCGGGTCACGCCATGCCGGCGGCAGAGGACCATCCGGGGCAGGCCGCGGACAAGAGCGGTGGCGAGCCCGAAAGCCCGCGTGGTCCGCTGGCCGAGACGCGGCCGGTTCTCACCGTCCACACCAATCCGCCGAATGTCGTCGCCCTCAGGACGTCGGTCGGTCAGGACCTCAAGCGGCCACAACTCTCGCCGGGCGAGCGCAACGCCTTCCGCGAGATCGCCCGCGCCCTCGGTGCCCGCACCGAGGACGAGACCATCAGCCCGGACACCGCCGGGTCGCGGGCACCGGAGCCGCTTCCGCCCCCGGCCGAGCAGGCCAAGCCCGGGCCGGACGATGCCCGGACGGCCCCGGAGGACGGGACGACGTCCGCGCCGAGCGACCTGTCCACGCCGGACATGCCTGCCGGGGAAGTGGCCGCGGACACCGCCGCAGCGACCGTCGCGCCGACCGACGACGGTCCGACGACGCCATTCGTCGAGTCCGGCACGCCCTTCGGGCCCTTGCCGAGCGCCTTCGGCGCCGACGCCGCTGCGGTGCCGGACATGTCCGGCGCCTCGGCCGACCTCGCGAGCCTGCTCGACCGCGTTCCGGCCGGTCTCGTGGTGCATCGCGGCAACGCCATCCTCTTCGCCAACCGTACGCTGCTGGACTGGATCGGCTTTGCCGATGCCGCCGCCCTGGAACGCGCCGGCGGCATTGCCCGCCTGTTCGCCGGCGGACCCGACGAGACCACAGGCGACGCCGTGACGCTGACCACCGAGGACGGAGCGGCTGTTCCCGTCGAGGTGAACCTTTCGCGGATCGCCTGGGCCGGGGATTCCGCCTTCCTCTTCTCGTTGCGCCGGGTGGAACACGCCGTCGAGATCGTCGCCGACCATGAATCGGCGACGCTCAGCGAACTGCGCGGCCGCCTCGACGAGGTCGAGCAGATCCTCGACACCGCGACCGACGGCATCGTCATCGTCACGGCCGACGGCGCCATCGAGAGCATGAACCGATCGGCAGAGGCTCTGTTCGGCTACGAATCCGCCGAGGTGAAGGGCCGCTCCATCACCGCGCTCTTCGCCCCCGAGAGCCATCGCTCGGCCCTCGACTATTGCGACGGGCTCCTCTCGAACGGCGTCGCCAGCGTGCTCAACGACGGCCGCCAGATCATCGGCCGGGTCAAGCAGGGCGGCCTCATTCCGCTCTACATGACCATGGGCCGCACGGGCCCCGCGTCGAAGCCGAAGCTCGCCGCCGTCTTCCGCGACATGACCCATTGGAAGAAGGCCGAGGAGGACCTCATCGCCGCCAAGCGGCAGGCCGAGCAGGCCTCGTCGCAGAAGTCTGACTTCCTCGCCAAGATCAGCCACGAGATCCGCACGCCGCTGAACGCCATCATCGGCTTCTCCGAGGTGATGATGGAGGAGCGCTTCGGACCGGTCGGCAACGAGCGCTACCGCGACTACCTGAAGGACATCCACGCCTCCGGCGGCCATGTCCTGTCGCTGATCAACGACCTCCTCGACCTCTCCAAGATCGAGGCCGGCAAGCTGGAGCTCGCCTTCACCAGCGTCGACCTCAACGAGATGGTGCAGTCGACGGTGGCCACCATGCAGCCGCAGGCCAACCGCGACCGGGTGATCATCCGCTCGTCACTGCAGCCGCGCCTGCCCAATGTGGTGGCCGATGCCCGCTCGCTGCGCCAGATCGTGCTGAACCTTCTGTCCAACTCGGTGAAGTTCACGCCGGCCGGCGGCCAGATCATCGTCTCGACCGGGCTGTCGGATGCCGGCGAAGCGGTTCTGCGGGTGCGCGACACCGGCATCGGCATGACGGAGACCGAGCTCAGGGCCGCCATGGAGCCGTTCCGGCAGGTGGCGACGTCCAATCCGCGCGCCGCCAAGGGCACCGGCCTCGGCCTGCCGCTGACCAAGGCGCTGGTGGAAGCCAACCGCGCCTCCTTCGGCATCTCCTCGACGCCCAACCAGGGCACGCTGGTCGAGGTGGTCTTCCCGCCGACACGCGTGCTGGCTGAGTGATCCCGCGCGGCGCTTGAATCACCTCGCCGGCCATGCGAGGAAGCGCGCCTTCGGAGCGGCAGACGGCCGCCCCGCTTTGGGATATCGCGACCATGGCGACCTTCAAGCCGCTCGTCTTCTCGGGCATGCAGCCGTCCGGCGACCTGCACCTTGGCAACTATCTCGGTGCGCTGGTGAACTGGGTCGCCATGCAGGAGACGCACGACTGCATCTACTGCGTGGTCGACATGCACGCGATCACCGTCTGGCAGGACCCCAAGGCGCTGCAGAAGGCGATCCGCGAGGTCACTGCCGCCTATATCGCCGCCGGCATCGACCCGAAGCGCTCCATCCTGTTCAACCAGAGCCAGGTGCACGAGCACGCCGAGCTCGCCTGGGTGTTCAACTGCATCGCGCGCATCGGCTGGATGAGCCGGATGACGCAGTTCAAGGATAAGGCCGGCAAGGACAAGGAGAACGCCTCGCTCGGCCTCTTCGCCTATCCGAGCCTGATGGCCGCCGACATCCTTGCCTATCGCGCCACCCACGTGCCGGTGGGCGAGGACCAGAAGCAGCACCTGGAACTGACCCGCGACATCGCCATCAAGTTCAACAACGACTATGCCGCGCGCATCGCCGAGCTCGGCCATGGCGACGCCTTCTTCCCCGTCACCGAGCCGGTGATCATGGGGCCGGCGACGCGCGTCATGTCCTTGCGCGACGGCACCAAGAAGATGTCGAAGTCGGACCCCTCGGACTATTCGCGCATCGCGCTCACCGACGATGCCGACACCATCGCCCAGAAGATCCGCAAGGCGCGCACCGACCCGGAGGCCCTGCCCTCGGAGGAGGCCGGCCTGAAGGGCCGCGCCGAGGCCGACAATCTCGTCGGCATCTTCGCCGCCCTGTCCGGGCGTTCCAAGGCGGATGTCCTCTCCGAGTTCGGCGGCGGCCAGTTCTCCACCTTCAAGGTGGCGCTGGCCGACCTGTCGGTTGCCAAGCTGTCGCCGATCACCGCCGAGATGAAGCGCCTGGTCGCCGATCCCGCCGAGATCGACCGTATCCTGGCGACGGGCGCCGAGCGCGCCCGGGCCATCGCCCGGCCGGTGATGGACTCGGTGAAGGACATCGTCGGCTTCGTACGCAGCTGAACGACCGGCGCGCCGGGCATGAAAAGCCCTGTCGTCCCAGCACGTGGGACAGTTGACTCTTTCCTCGCCCGTTCCGACTGTGACGATAGTTATTCTCCGACCGTCCCTTCGGTCGGAGTGCTGATGGAGCCTGTCCCATGACCACACTGTCCCGCGGCGCCCTTGCCGCCGCCGTCCTCGCGCTCGGCGCCGGCACCGCCGCCGCCCAGCAGCTCGCGCCCTCGCCGACGCTCGACGCGATCCGCGCCCGCGGCCATCTGG
>CAZPMD010000039.1:9499-33510 GCA_964587395.1 uncultured Hyphomicrobiales bacterium | reverse complement strand
GCCATTGCCCGTCCGCAGCCGGTGAGCGCGGTCGGCGCGCCTCCCGCGCCGGAATCGGCGGTGGCCGCCGCCCGCGAGGCGGCTCGCACTGCCACCAGCCTCGATGCGCTGCGCGCCATCGTCGAGGGCTTCGAGGGCTGCGCTCTGAAGGCAACCGCCTCGCGCACCGTGTTCGAGGACGGCGCCCGCGACGCCCGCGTCATGTTCGTCGGCGAGGCGCCGGGACGCGAGGAGGACATCGAGGGCCGGCCCTTCGTCGGCCGCTCCGGCCAGTTGCTCGACCGGATGCTGGCCGCGGTGGGCCTCGACCGCAGGACCAACGCCTATATCGCCAACGTCATTCCCTGGCGGCCGCCGGGCAACCGCACGCCGACTCCGCAGGAGATCGCCATCTGCGAACCCTTCATCCGGCGGCAGATCGAACTGAAGGCGCCAGACCTGCTGGTCTGCGTCGGCGCACCGTCGACCGAGACGCTGCTCGGCCTCAAGGGCATCATGAAGGCGCGCGGGCGGCTGGTCGGCTTCGAGACCGGCGGACGCACCATCCAGGCCATCGCCACCCTGCATCCGGCCTATCTCTTGCGCAGCCCCATCGCCAAGCGGCACGCCTGGCGCGACATGCTGACGATCCGCAAGACGCTGTGGCTCTAGGCGCGGGGGCGCCTGTCAGGCCTTCCACTGCTTCAGGCTGCCGAAGCTCATGCGGTGGTGCATGCACGGCCCCTGCGCCGTGATGGCCTCGCGATGCGCCTTCGTGCCGTAGCCTTTGTGCACGGCGAATCCGTATCCGGGATGGGCGAGGTCGACATGGCGCATCAGCCGGTCGCGATGGACCTTGGCGAGGATGGAGGCGGCGGCGATGGAGAGCACCAGCGCATCGCCGTCGATGATCGCCTCGCCGGTGACGCCGAGGGGCAGGGGTGGGACGTCGCGTCCGTCGACGAGGACGTGGCGGGGGGGAAGCGCAAGCGCCGCGACCGCCCGGCTCATGGCATGCAGCGTCGCCTTGCGGATGTCAGTGGCGTCGATGCGGGCCGGCGAGGCGGAAGCGACAGCGCAGGCGAGGGCACTCGCCGTGACCGCCTCGTAGAGTGACTCGCGGCTCGCCTCGTCCAGCACCTTGGAATCGGCAAGGCCGGCCGGGATGGATTTGGGGTCGAGGATGACGGCGGCCGCCACCACCGGGCCGGCGAGCGGGCCGCGACCGGCCTCGTCGACCCCGGCGACAGGGGCGAAACCCTGCATCAGCGCGCGGGTCTCGACGGCAAACGTGGGAATCGGCTGAGCCATGCCGCTGTCTCGCCGAAACGCGTCGCACGGGCAAGGGACGGTATCGGGATGGCGGGCGGCTGGCCTGCCGTTCCGATTCAGGTGAGGGGTGGAATGGCGAGGCGGGTCAATGACTTGCGCTCGTCGCCTGAGGGCCTGATTCTGTCGGTCGACAATCTGATTCAACGCCTTCACGTGGCGATTCAGGGCGGGTCCCTGCGCCGCCGTCGCGCCCTGCGCTCCTCTCTGTCCTGCCGCCTGTGAACGAGGCCCCGGCCCGGACTGCGGTCAAGCCGGGGGCCAGCCCTTTGCCGTGATCTCCCTACATCGGCAGGTCGATCGATCCGTCGTCCCGCAGGGGGAAGAAGGGGTTCCAGGCAAGCTCGATGGGGTGGCCATCCAGGTCGGCCACATAGCCGGAATAGCCGCCCCAGAAGACGTCCTGCGGCGGCTTGAGCCCCGTGGCGCCGGCTGCCAGAGAGTCGGCGAAGGCCGCGTCGACGGCCTCCTTGGACGGAAGGTTGCGGGCGATGGTGATGCCGCCGAAGGGGCCGCGTGGTGTGTCGTCGAGTTGGGCATCCTCGGCCAGCGCTGCCCGGCCGAAGAGGGCCAGCACCACGCCGCCGGCGCGGAAGAAGCTGACGCTCTCCTGGCTCTGCGAGCGGGACAGGGCGAAGCCGAGCGCCTGATAGAACCGGGTGGCGCGGGCGAGGTCCGCGACCCCCAGTGTGATCAGGGCGATGGCGGCGGGCGGGGGCGCAGTCATGGGAACTCCTGTTCGACGCAGGGCGGGCACCGGCCCTTGTCCCGGATGGCACTTCCTAGAAAAGGCTCAGTTGCTCGGCGGCGGCGGCGCCCTTGCGGGCCGGCGGAGTGAAGTGCCGTGTCTCCAGCCGCAGCGTCCGCTTGTTGAAACCGATGCGCTCGCGGGCCACCTCGAACCTGCGGCCGATCATCCAGGCGAAGGGGCCGGTGCCCTTCTGCCTGAGGTGGAAGGTCGCGTCATAGTCCTTTCCGCCACGGGTCTGCTGCACAAGCGAGAGGACATGCCGCGCCGCGTCCGGTCGATTGGCCACCAGCCATTCGCGGAAGAGATCGCGGATCTCGTGCGGCAGGCGGAGCAGCACGTAGCCCGCCTCCCGCGCGCCCATGTGCCAGGCAGCGTCGAGGATGCGTTCGATCTCGGCGTCGTTCACCGCCGGGATGATCGGGGCCACCAGAACGGCGGTCGGAATGCCGGCCCCCGACAACAGCCGGATCGCCTCCAGTCGCTTCGCCGGCGTGGAGGCGCGAGGCTCCAGCGAGCGCGCCAGCTTGCGGTCGAGGGTGGTCACCGACAGCGCCACCTTGGCGAGACCCTTGGCCGCCATGCGCGAGAGGATGTCGATGTCGCGGGTCACGAGGTGGTTCTTGGTGACGATGCCGACGGGATGGTTCGCCGCCTCCAGCACCTCGAGGATGCGACGGGTCAGGCCCCACTGCTTCTCGATGGGCTGGTAGGGGTCGGTATTGGTGCCGAGCGCGATGGTCCGTGGCTGATAGCCGGGCGCTGCAAGTTCCTTTTCCAGCAGGTCCGGCGCATTGGGCTTGGCGAAGAGGCGCGTCTCGAAATCGAGGCCGGGCGACAGGCCCATATAGGCGTGGGTCGGGCGGGCGAAGCAGTAGGCGCAACCGTGCTCACAGCCGCGATAGGGGTTGATGGAGCGGTCGAAGGAGAGGTCCGGCGAGTCGTTGCGGGTGATGATCCGCTTCGCCTTTTCCTCGGTGACGGTGGTGGCGAGCGCCGGCAGGTCCTCCAGCGATCCCCAGCCGTCATCGACAGCCTCGCGGACCTCGGATTCGAAGCGGCCTGATGCATTGGAGAGCGTGCCGCGGCCGCGCCGCCGGTCGTCCCCGATGCCGGGTCCAGAGGAGAAGTCCAGCGCCCGCGCCGTCCGCGTGCCGAAGATGCGCGCTGCGACGGTCTCCAGTCCGCCGGCGTTCAGCCGGTCGGCGAGATCGTCGATGGGCTTGGTGGCGAGGGACCGGGGCATACTAGGCAAAATAGCTTGAGGGAGCGTTGCGGTCAAGAACAAAAAGAGAACATGACTCTTCGCGCTGAGGGTCGAACCAGCCCCTTGCCTCGGACGGCGAACGGGCATAAAGATATCTTTATATGTGAGTGAGGCCTGTGACGATCTCCTTCGCCAAACCCTTGAGGGCGCCGCTGGCGGCCTATGCCTTCGACGATGCGGTCGCCGTGCTGCGCGCCGTCGGCGAGCCGACGCGCCTGCGCCTCCTCGCGCTCCTGGCAGAAGCCGAACTCACCGTCACCGATACTGTCGACATCCTCGGCCAATCCCAGCCGCGCATTTCCCGCCATCTCAAGCTGCTGCTGGAGGCCGGTCTCGTCGAGCGGGTGAAGGAGGGCTCCTGGGCCTTCTTCCGGGCGGCCGGGGAGGGTGCGGGTGCCCGTACCGTCGAGGCTCTGGTGTCGCTCGTCGATCCCGCCGACGCCATCCTCGCCAGCGACCGTGACCGGCTCGCCGAGGTCCGCGCCAAGCGCTCGGCCGAGGCGCAGGCCTTCTTCCGCCGCCATGCGGCCGACTGGGACCGCCTGCGGGCGCTGCATGTGCCCGAGGAGCGGGTGGAGAAGGCGGTGAGGGACGCGCTGTCCGGCGCGCCGCTGCGCTCGCTGCTCGACCTTGGAACCGGAACCGGCCGCATGCTGGAGCTCTTCGCCCCCGAGATCGAGCGCGGCCTCGGCATCGACGCCAGCCCGGAGATGCTGACGCTCGCCCGTGCCGCCCTCGACCGCGCCGGCATCCGCCACTGTTCGGTGCGGACCGGCGACATCTATTCGCTGGCGCTGCCGCGCGACGCCTATGACGCCGTCATCATCCACCAGGTGCTGCATTTCCTCGACGACGGCGCCCGCGCCATCCGCGAGGCCGCACGGGTGCTGCGGCCCGGTGGCCGGCTGGTGGTCGTCGACTTCGCCCCGCATGAGCAGGAGTTCCTGCGTGAGGCGCAGGCTCACCGCCGCCTCGGCTTCTCCCGCGACATCGTCGAGGGCTGGATGGCTGCTGCCGGTCTGACCCCGGTCCGCTTCCAGAACCTCGCTCCGGACGCCGCCGGCAGCGACAAGCTCACCGTTTCCATCTGGGTCGGCCGCGACCCGCGCATCATCACCGACGCCCCGGCCCTGCCGGCGGCCGAAGCCATCGAGGTCGCCTGATGTCCTCCGCCTACAAGCCCAGCCGCTACGTGTCGCGTTCGCGCCTCAAGGTCTCGTTCGAGTTCTTCCCGCCGAAGACCGAGGAGATGGAGGCGACGCTGTGGGAGTCGATCGAGCGCCTCGCGCCACTCGAGCCCTCCTTCGTCTCGGTGACCTACGGGGCCGGCGGCTCCACCCGTGAGCGGACCCATGCGACCGTCGCCCGCATCATCAGGGAAACCTCCCTGAAGCCGGCGGCGCATCTGACCTGCGTCGCCGCCACCAAGGAGCAGGTCAACGAGGTCATCCGCGACTACTGGTCGGCGGGCGTGCGCCATATCGTTGCGCTGCGCGGCGACCCGGTCGGCGGCGTCGGCACGAAGTACGAGAGCCATCCCGGCGGATACGAGGGCTCGCCCGAGCTCGTCGCCGGCATCAAGGCGATCGGCGATTTCGAGGTCTCCGTCTCGGCCTATCCGGAGCGGCACCCTGAAAGTCCGTCGCTCGATACCGACATCGATATGCTGAAGCGCAAGGTGGATGCCGGGGCGACCCGCGCCATCACCCAGTTCTTCTTCGACAACGACGTGTACCTGCGCTACCTCGACCGGGTGCGCGCGGCGGGCATTACCATTCCGATCGTGCCGGGCATCGTGCCGGTGCAGAACTTCAAGCAGACGGCGGGCTTTGCCGCCCGCACCGGAGCCAGCGTGCCGGACTGGCTCGCCCGCCGCTTCGAGGGCCTGGAGAACGATCCGGCGACGCGCAAGCTGATCGCGGCTGCGGTTGCGGCGGAACAGGCGCTCGATCTCGTCGATCGCGGCGTCACCGAGTTCCACTTCTACACGATGAACCGCGCCGATCTCGTCTATGCGGTCTGCCACCTGCTCGGCATGCGGCCGAAGGATGCCGCCACCAGCGCGGTTGCCGCCTGAGCCCTTCAGCCTTTCCTCCGTCAGGAGAACGTCCGATGACCCAGTTTCCCCACCGCCATGCCGATGGCGCCGATGTGCTCGCCGCGCTGACCAAGGCGGCCCAGGAGCGCATCCTGATCCTCGACGGTGCCATGGGCACGATGATCCAGCGCTACAAGTTCTCGGAGGCCGATTTCCGCGGCGAGCGCTTCGCCCACTGGAACCATGACCTCAAGGGCAACAACGACCTTCTGATCCTCACCCGTCCCGACGTGGTCGAGGCGATCCACCTCGAATATTTCGAGGCCGGCTCCGACATGGTGGAGACCAACACGTTCTCCTCCACCTCCATCGCCCAGGCCGACTACGGCATGGAGGAACTCGCCTACGAGCTGAACTACGAGGGCGCCCGCCTCGCCAGGAACGCCGCCAGGACGGCCGAGGCGAAGGACGGCCGCCGCCGGTTCGTCGCCGGCGCCTTCGGCCCGACCAACCGCACCGCCTCGATCTCGCCGGATGTCAACAATCCGGGCTTCCGCGCCATCACCTTCGACCAGCTGCGCGAGGCCTATGCCGAGGAGGCGAGGGGCCTCATCGACGGCGGCGCCGACGTCATGCTGGTGGAGACCATCTTCGACACGCTGAACGCCAAGGCGGCGCTGGTGGCGATCGAGGAGGTCTTCGAGGAGCGCAAGGTTCGCCTGCCGGTGATGATCTCCGGCACCATCACCGACCTCTCGGGCCGCACCCTCTCGGGGCAGACACCGGAGGCCTTCTGGTATTCGGTCCGCCATTCGCGGCCCTTCTCCATCGGCCTCAACTGCGCCCTCGGCGCCAAGGAAATGCGCGCCCATATCGCCGCCATCGCCAAGGTCGCCGACACCTTCGTCTGCGCCTATCCGAACGCCGGCCTGCCCAACGAGTTCGGCCTCTATGACGAGAGCCCGGAGGCCATGGCGGTCATGGTCGGCGAGTTCGCCACCGCGGGCCTCGTCAACATCGTCGGCGGCTGCTGCGGCTCGACGCCCGACCATATCGCCGCCATCGCCAGGGCGGTGAAGGGCGTGAAGCCGCGCGCCATCCCCGCGATCGAGACCAAGCTCCGGCTCTCCGGCCTCGAAGCCTTCGAGTTCGCGGCGTGATGCGCCGCGACCGCCTCTCTCATTGCGTGAGTGCCCGATGACCACCCCCGTCGCGTCTTTCATCAACATCGGCGAACGAACCAACGTCACCGGTTCGGCGAAGTTCAGGAAGCTGATCACCAACGGCGACTATTCCGCCGCTCTCGACGTCGCCCGCGAGCAGGTCGAGAACGGCGCACAGGTGCTGGACGTCAACATGGACGAGGGCCTGCTCGATTCCGAGAAGGCCATGGTGACTTTCCTCAACCTGATGGCGGCCGAGCCCGACATCGCCCGCGTGCCGGTGATGGTCGACAGCTCCAAGTGGGAGGTGATCGAGGCCGGCCTGAAATGCGTGCAGGGCAAGGCCATCGTCAACTCGATCTCCATGAAGGAGGGCGAGGAGAAGTTCATCGAGCAGGCGCGGAAGGTGCGCCGCTACGGCGCCGCCGTGGTCGTCATGGCCTTCGACGAGGTCGGCCAGGCCGACACCTTCGCGCGCAAGACCGAGATCTGCGCCCGCGCCTACAAGATCCTCACCGAGAAGGTCGGCTTCCCGCCCGAGGACATCATCTTCGATCCCAACGTCTTCGCGGTGGCGACCGGCATCGACGAGCACAACAACTACGGCGTCGACTTCATCGAGGCGACGAAGTGGATCCGGCAGAACCTGCCGCACGCCCACGTCTCCGGCGGCGTGTCGAACCTGTCGTTTGCCTTCAGGGGCAACGAGCCGGTGCGCGCCGCCATGCACTCGGTGTTCCTGTACCATGCCATCAAGGTCGGCATGGACATGGGCATCGTGAATGCCGGGGCGCTGCCGGTCTATGACCAGATCGATCCCGAACTGCGCGAGCTCTGCGAGGACGTCATCCTCAACCGACGCCCGGATTCGACCGAGCGGATGGTGGACGCGGCGGCCCGCTTCAAGGGCGACGGTGTCGCCCAGCAGGACAACAAGAAGGACATGTCCTGGCGCGAGAAGCCGGTCGGGGAGCGCCTGACCCATTCGCTCGTCCATGGCATCACCGAGTTCATCGAGCAGGACACCGAGGAAGCGCGCCAGCAGGCCTCCCGGCCGCTGCACGTCATCGAAGGGCCGCTGATGGACGGCATGAACCATGTCGGCGACCTGTTCGGCGCCGGCAAGATGTTCCTGCCGCAGGTGGTGAAGTCGGCCCGCGTGATGAAGCAGGCGGTCGCCTATCTCCAGCCCTTCCTGGAGCAGGAAAAGCGCGACATGGGGCTGGTCGACAAGCCGGCCGCGGGCAAGATCCTGATGGCGACGGTGAAGGGCGACGTGCACGACATCGGCAAGAACATCGTCGGCGTCGTGCTCCAGTGCAACAACTACGAGGTCATCGACCTCGGCGTGATGGTGCCGGCGCAGCGGATCCTCGACGAGGCGCGCAAGCATCAGGTCGACATCATCGGCCTGTCGGGCCTCATCACACCCTCGCTCGACGAGATGGTGCATGTCGCCGCCGAGATGGAGCGCGAGGGCTTCTCCGTGCCGCTGCTGATCGGCGGCGCCACGACCTCGCGCGTCCACACCGCGGTGAAGATCCATCCGAACTACAGCCGCGGCCAGACGGTCTATGTGCTCGATGCTTCGCGCGCGGTCGGCGTCGCCTCGGCGCTTCTCTCGGAGGAGCAGAAGCCGGCCTATGTCGCGGACATCAAGGCGGACTACGCCAAGATCGCCGAGGCGCACCTGCGCGGCGAGCAGAACAAGCAGCGCATGAAGCTCTCTGATGCCCGCGCCAACAGCCTGAAGCTCGACTGGGCCGGCTACACGCCGCCGAAGCCGGGGTTCATCGGCACCCGCGTCTTCGAGGATTTCGACCTCGCCGACCTCGTCAGCGCCATCGACTGGACGCCCTTCTTCCAGACCTGGGAGCTGAAGGGGCGTTACCCCGCCATCCTCGACGACGACAAGTATGGCGAGGCGGCCCGCAACCTGTTCAAGGACGCGCAGGTCATGCTGCAGCGGATGGTCGGCGAGAAGTGGCTTACCGCGAAGGCCGTGGTGGGCTTCTGGCCGGCCAATACAGTCGGTGACGACATCGCGCTCTACGCCGACGAGGCCCGCACCGAGGAGATCGGCCGCCTGCACACGCTGCGCCAGCAGATCGCCCGTCGCGAGGGCCGTGACCGCGCCCATATCGCATTGGCGGACTACATCGCCCCGACCGGAACGAAGCCGGACTGGATCGGCGGTTTCGTCGTCACCGCCGGCATCGGCGAGGAGGCGCTGGCGAAGCGCTTCGAGGCGGCGAAAGACGACTACTCCTCGATCCTCGCCAAGGCGCTGGCCGACCGGCTGGCGGAGGCCTTCGCCGAGCGCATGCACCAGATCGTGCGCAAGCAGCTCTGGGGCTATGCGCCCGACGAGGCGACCTCCAACGAGGAACTGATCCTCGAACAGTATCGCGGCATCCGCCCGGCGCCGGGCTATCCCGCCCAACCCGACCACACGGAGAAGGACACGCTGTTCCGCCTGCTCGATGCCGAGCGCGCGATCGGCGTGAAGCTCACGGAAAGCCGCGCCATGTGGCCGGGGTCGTCGGTGTCTGGCCTCTACTTCGCCCATCCCGACAGTGAGTACTTCGGCGTCGGCAAGGTGGAGCGTGACCAGGTCGAGGATTACGCGCAGCGCAAGGGATGGACCGTGGAAGAGGCGGAACGCTGGCTCGCCCCGGTGCTGAACTACGATGCCGCGATGCTTCGGACCATGAGCCAGGCGGCGGAATAGCACCGTCGCGCTTGCGTGGTCTCGGCGTCCCTGCGATGACACCGACGGATCGGCAGTAGTGGAGGGGCCTCTATGCAGACGGCGATAGCGCAGCGCGCGCCCTGGCAGGTCGCGCTGGGTGTTTTCCTGGTCGCCTGGGTTCTGAGAGCCAGCATCGCTCTGGCTCTGCCGACGCTCTACCACCCCGACGAGATCTATCAGGCGCTCGAGAATGCGCACCGGATGGTCTTCGGTTACGGCTACGTCACCTGGGAGGCCGAGTACGGCATTCGGTCGTCGGTCTTTCCGGGCTTCCTCGCGGGGATCATCCAGGCCTCCCGCCTGCTCGGCGAGGGCCCCCACGTCTACCTGCCGGCGGTCACGGTGGTTCTGGCTGCGCTCGCGGCCGGCGCGGTCACCTGCGCCTATCTGTGGGCGAGCCGGCTCTATGGGGTCGGCGGTGGGCTTGTCGCCGCCTTCGTGCCGCTTGCCGCTCCAGAACTCGTCCTACTCGGATCGAAGACGCTGACGGAGGTTGCTGGCACCCATTTGCTGATCATCGGCCTCTACCTCGCTTTCCCCGGCTTTGCGAGCGAGAGCCGGTCGCGGGCACTGGCCGCCGGACTGCTGCTCGGCGCCGCCATGGTGATCCGCCTCCACATGGCTCCCGGACTGGCGGTGATCGGTATCGCCATGCTGCGCTCCTGGCCGTTCGAGCGCGTGGCCCTTGCCACCCTCGGAGGCCTTGCGAGCGTCCTGATCCTCGGCGGACTCGTCGACTGGTTCACCTGGGGCGCGCCCTTCTTCACCCACATCCAGAACGTCCGCCTCAACATCCTGTACGGGGTGGCCGCCAGCTTCGGCGTCTGGGGCTGGTACTTCTACCTCGGCCTGCTGCTGCTGAGCTGGGGCACACCGACCCTGATCATCCTGGGGTTCGCCGGGCTCGGCAGCCGGCGCGCGCCGCTGCTGCTGCTGGTCGCGGGCGCCATCCTCGTCGCGCACCAGATCGTCGGGCACAAGGAATACCGCTTCATCTATCCGACCCTGTTCCTGGCGCAGATCCTCGCCGGCTTCGGGCTCATGGAGGTCATCAACTGGCTGCGCCTGCGCGGCGTCCTCGATCGGCTGTTCCAGGGGCTTCCGTCACCGCGCGTGCTGGTCGCGATCTGGATGGTCGTTCTGTTCACGGCGGGCCTGCGCATCGCCACCTTCAGCATCGAACCGCTCGCCGGCCTTGCCGTCCTGCACCGGCGGGACACCCTGCAGGCCTCGCGCGCCATCGCCACGTTGCCGAACGTCTGCGGCATCGCCAGCTATCCCCTGTCGCCGCATATGTACGGGGGCTATTCTTCCTTCCATCGACGCGTGCCCTACTATCCGATCAAGTCCCTCGCGGAATGGCAGCAGCGCCTGCCGGCCTTCAACACCGCCATCGTGACGAAGGAGTTCGCCGCCGAGCAGGGCCTGCCGATCGTCGCCTGTTACCTGGACAGGACCTGCCTGGTGCAGCGGCCCGGCACCTGCGAGGCGCAACCGGTCGGGCCCATCGATCGGCCGGGGCCGCTGACGAACGTTCCGAGGCTGCGCGAACTCTGGCCACCGCCGGAATGGCGCTGACCGGCGCCGCAGGCGGCGGGGATACAGGTCAGATGGTGACCTGCGTCCCGACCTCGACGACGCGGCCGGTCGGCAGGTGGAAATAGTCCGACGCCGAGTTGGCGTTCACCGCCATGCCGATGAAGAGGTAGTCCTGCCAGAGTGGCATGCCGAGCTTGCCGGACGCCTTGAGGTGCCGGCGCGACAGGAAGAACGAGGTCGACATCATGTCGAACTTGAGCCCGTACTTCTTGCACGCGATGAGCGCCTTCGGGACGTGCGGTGTCTCCATGTAGCCGAAGCGCACGGTGAGCCGCGAGAAGCGGTCGTTGATCTTCTCGAAGCTGACGCGCTCGCCATCCGGCAGGCGCGGCGTGTCGACGCTCTTCACCGCGAGGAAGACGTTGTGCTCGTGCAGCACCTTGTTGTGCTTGAGGTTGTGCAGGAGCGAGGCCGGTGCGTAGGCCTGGTCCGAGGTCAGGAACACCGCCGTTCCCGCAACCTGATGCGGGGGGCGCTTGTCGAAGCTCTTGAGAAGGTCGGCGAGCGGCACCTCGATGCGACGCGTCTTGTCGGCGAGAATCTCGGAGCCCTTCCGCCAGGTCATCATGAGGAACATGATGACCGCGCCGATGACCAGCGGCACCCAGCCGCCGTCGACCAGCTTCAGGAGGTTGGCACCGAAGAAGATGAAATGGATGATGATCAGCGGCGCCATGATGGCGAGGGCCAGAACGATGTTCCATTTCCACAGCCGGCGCACAACGAACCAGGCCAGGACGGCCGTGATGAACATGGTGGCGGTGACCGCGATGCCGTAGGCGGAGGCGAGGCTCGAGGAATTCTTGAACAGCAGCACCAGCGTCAGCACGCCGATCAGCAGGCCCCAGTTCACGGCCGGCATGTAGATCTGTCCCGAATGCTCCTCGGAGGTATGGCGGATCGCCATGCGCGGCAGAAGTCCGAGCTGGATCGCCTGGCGCGACAGCGAGAAGGCCCCGGTGATCACCGCCTGGCTGGCGATGATGGTCGCCATCGTGGCGAGGATCACCATCGGCAGCAGACCCCAGGACGGAGTCAGGAGATAGAACGGGTTGGCGAGTTTCGAGGGGTCGGCCAGCACCATGGCGCCCTGGCCGAGATAGTTCAGCGTCAGGGCGGGGAAGACGAGGCAGAACCAGGCCCACTGGATGGGCTTCCGGCCGAAGTGACCCATGTCCGCGTAAAGTGCCTCGCCGCCGGTGACGGCGAGGAACACCGCGCCGAGCGCCAGCAGTCCGATGGTGCCGTTGTTGGCGAGGAAGACGAGGCCGTAATAGGGGTTGAAGGCGTGGAAGACGCCGAGGTCGTCGGAAATGTGGATGGCGCCGGTCACGGCCATCGCCAGGAACCAGACGATGCAGATCGGTCCGAAATAGCGCGCGACGCTGGCCGTGCCGTGGCTCTGGACGGCGAAAAGGCCGACGATGATCACCAAGGTCAGGGGCAGGATGTAAGGTTCGAAGACCGGCGTCACCAGCTTCAGGCCCTCGAGCGCCGACAGCACGGAGATGGCCGGCGTGATGGCTGCGTCGCCGTAGAACAGGGCGGCTCCCGCCATGCCGAGCAGGGCGACCACATAGCTCGGCTTGCCGAGGGCGCGCTGGGCGAGAGCCAGCAGCGTCAGGATGCCGCCTTCGCCCTTGTCGTCGGCTCGCAGCAGCAGGAGCACGTACTTGCCGGTGATGATGAGGATCAGCGACCAGAGGATCAGCGAAAGCACGCCGAGCACGATGTCGCGGCTGGGCGCGCCCGTGGCGCCATGGCCTGTGGCCGCCACCACCGCTTCGCGGAAGGCGTAGAGCGGGCTCGTGCCGATATCGCCATAGACGACGCCGACGGACCCGACGAAGAGGCCCCAGAAGCTCGCCTGTGAATGGCCGTGGCCGGACTCGCCGGCTGCAGCCCGGGGCGCGCTGCCGTCGGGTGCGGCCGCGCCCTCGACATCGGACGGGTTCGGAGAACCGGCCGCCGTATCATGTGCCATCGGATCGGAACCTTTAGAACGGTCTGGTTGGAGCCGGCTCCTCAAGGAGCGCAAGCCCGAAACGGTACGCTGCACCTTCCTCGTGCCAGCGGCAATCGGGAAGCATCTCCGGCTACTTCATTCGACGGCGAGACATCGTCCGGCACTGCGTCTCCTCGACGCCGCGGCCAGCAATAGCCCTCCGGAGGCAGGCTCTTACTCCATGACGCCATGCCTGATCAATGGGGCGGCCGCAACCACGCTGTCGCGGGGGACGTCTCTAGTGCATCGCCGTGTCGCGGCGCTGGGTGATGTCGATCACCCTTACAGCCCGGCCGTCGGTGGGGCCGGCCGTCACCGGGATCGAGATGGCGGCCGGAGGAACGACGGTCTCGGCAGTCGACCGTGCGGCCTGGGCGCGGATCGCCTGCGGCAAGCGTCCGACAGGAGCGGCCGTGCCGTTGTCACGGGCCTGGATACCGGCCTGAATCTCCTCGACCCGGCGGCGAACATCGGGGGGAAGCCGTCCATAGGCCCGGGCTGCGACGAAATCCTGGGCGCGGTAGGGGAAACGGGGAGCGCCGCGAAAGACCTGAACCCCGGTCTCGGTCACCACCACGTCGCCGGCGCGCAGCGTCACGTCATGGGTGATGGGCAGACGGGCGAGGCCGGCCGTCGCAAGGCCCTGGCAGGAGCAAGTGCGGTCGAGCCCCTGGCGGAAGCGAAAGGCGGTCCTGAGGGCCGCATATGTCTGTCCGCGGGCATTGACCGCCTCCTCGATGGATCCGCGGTTGCCGACGGAGTAGAGCGCCACCTCGGCGCCGGGGCACATGGCCGAGCAGCTCGACTGCTGAGCGGTCCGCGCTTCGCCCGATGTTACCGGGCCGGCCGGGAAGAAATAGCCGTCGCAGGTGCGCACGCAGAAGGCGCGGGCGCCTCCGACGTTCTCACCCGAGGCGCTGCGGCTCTGCTCCGCCTCGGAACGGGAACGATCCTGCGCGTTCTCCGGCGGGCGCACGGTGATTTCCGGCACGTCGCGCGAGCGACCGCCGAATAGCGAAAAGAAGCCGAATCCCCGCCCCGTCGACTGCGGTGCGGCCGCCCGCCGCCCGCTTTCGCCGCGGGCAATGGCGTAGAATTCGTCGCGATCCTGCGCACTGGCGGGCTCTGGCGACATGAGGGCCGCGCTGCCGGCCAGCATGAAGGCCGCGACGAGGACAGGCAGGCGTGGCTGGCGCGGAGTCATGGGACGCGGGATCATGGGACGCGGGATCATGGGACGCGGGATCATGGGACGAACCTTGTTGAACACGCGGATCGATGGCGTGCTCGTGATGCGAAGGCGAAAGCCAGCGCCTCCCGGGCGAAGGTCGAGGCTTCATCCATGACGGAGGTTTGTTGCGCCGAAATGTCACAGACCGGCCTGCGTGACGCTGCGGCACGCAACGAAACGGCGGTCACTCTGATGCGGTGCGCGGCCAGATCTGGCGCGGAAAACAGGAACGCCGGGCGAGGAGCCCGGCGTTCTGGCATTCGAAGGGGATGTGAAGCGGGGTACTGAGCGGCAGTGGCCGCGGCTGTCAGAAAGCGCCGAAAAGAATGGCCCCAACGAAGGCGAAGGCGGCACACGCAGCAACGATGTTGACGTGACGCGAAAGGACCACGGCTGACCTCCCTTGAAGGAACCGGGATCGTAAAACTATGCCGGCTGACCGAGACGCGCAAAGCGGATTCTCGCAATCCACAGGCCGACTCGTGAGCATTCTTCGGCATCGTCCCGAACCCGATTGACAAGACTGCGGAAATTCCGGCCATCAACGCGCGTGGTTAGGTGAGGGTTCCTGACCCGTCCGCGCCTGCCGCGCGGTTCACACCGGCAGGGCCGCGGGACCGCTTTGCTTCGCGGATGGATGATTCCCTCCGCCACGGACATGCCACGAAGCGGCTTGACGGCTGGTGTCGCAGATGTCACGAATTTTAACATCATGGTGCGACAGCCCGATTCCGCATTGTCCGAACGGCGTGGCTATCATCACGGCAACCTGCGTGAGGTGCTTCTTGAAGCCGCCCGCCGCCTGATTGCCGAACGCGGGCCTGCGGGTTTCACCCTCTCCGATGCGGCCAAGCTGGCCGGCGTGTCGCCGGCCGCGCCCTATCGGCATTTCAAGGACCGTCAGGCGCTCCTCAAGGAGATCGCTGTGCAGGGCTTCCAGGCGCTGGGCGAGCGCCTGGGCGCCGCCGCCCGTTCCGGCGGGCCCGAAGGCTTCCTCGCCATGGGCCGCGCCTACCTGGCCTTCGCACGCGAGGAACCGGCCTACTACGCAGCGATGTTCAATACGGGGCATACCGGCGAGGCCGGCCCGAAGGATGATCCGGGCTTCGCGGCGCTCCAGCAGGCGGTCGGCCGGGCCATTGGCAGCGAGGATCCCGCCAAGGTGAAGGCGGCGGCGACACTGGTCTTCGCCCTGACGCACGGGCTGGCCTCCCTGTCCGCGCCGGGATCGATCGCCATGCCGGGAGGCCTGGCGGATCCCGAACACCTGCTCGACATCGGCGTTGGGGCGCTGCTCGCCGGACTCAAAGCCGTCTGAGTTCCGTTTGATCCCGTTACCGGTCTGTGTGCGCTCGCACTCTCACCCTGAAGTGAGAGGTGTTGACATTGCGTAGACAAATGAGAATATACATAACATTCACACTAGGGGAGAGTGAGCATGTCCTATCTTCACCATTCCGCGGATCGTCTCGACCGCACCCCGCCGTTTCGCGGCGGCTGGCGTGGGGCTCTCGACCGGCGCTGGCACCCGGTGGAGCTCACCGCGATGATCGTCGGCTTTGTGCTGTTCTGGCCCATCGGCCTTGCCGTTCTCGCATGGAAGAAGTGGATGGCTCCCGCCGACGGCCGCCAGCAGCCGATGCGTCCGCTGGTTGGCCCGGGCGACACCGGCAACAGCGCCTTCGAGGACTACAAGGCCGCCGAACTGGCGCGCCTCGAGGCGGAGCGTCGCCGGCTGTTCGAGGCGCAGGAACAGTTCGGCGCACATCTCGATCGTTTGAAGCGGGCGCGCGACCGTGCCGAGTTCGACCAGTTCATGGCCGAGCGCGCAGCCCCGGCTCAGGGGTCTGGTGGCTGACGGTCAGGTCGTGGCCCTCATCAGGCCGAGAATCATGCTGACGGCAGCGCTGGCGACGGCGGTGCCGAACTTCAGGGCGGACGCCCATGGCACCAGAAGGGCCACATCGGCCATGCCTGCATAGGCAATGGCCAGCAGCGCGTTCTCGGCCAGATCGCTCGCAGCATAGGCCAGCGGCATGATCACCAGTAGCCGTCGTGTCCGATCGCCCAGCGGCAATCCCGGTGCGGCAAGTCCTGCACCGAGCAGGAGCGATGCTGTCACCGCCGCGATCAGGGGTAGATCCACCGCGAGGCCGAGAAGCGCCCGGCCGCGTTGCGCCCAGACGGCATCGAGATAGAGGCGAAAATCGGCGGCCCCATAGCCGCTGAGGAGCGTGTCCGGGCGCCGCGACCGGAGACAGGCCAGCCCGTCGCAAGGCATGGCTCTCAAGGCCGCCTCGATCGGCGCATGGACAAGGATGATGGCGAGGCAGCTCGCCAGCACCGCGGCGAGCGCGAGCGCGAGCTGCCGGGGCGTCGCCTTGGCTGCCAGACCTTCGGCGGCGGCGAGCGGCTTCACAGGCCCTTCGCTTCCATCCAGCCGACGATGCGGACCGTCAGGCTGCGGGCGATCGGAATGGCGATATAGGCGGCCACCGCCGCAGCCGGCCATGCGATGGCGAAGGCCGTCAGCCAGCGGCGAAAGTAGTCCGGGGGGAAGCCGAGGTTCAGCCAGGTGATGAGTGCCGTCATCAGGAAGGCCATGACGGCCGCCATGAGGACGGGCTGGATGATGGCGGCTTTGGGCGGCATGAACGACTCCTGCGGGATGGCGGGATCAGTGCCGATTATGGCCGTCCGCGCAAGGGTGGAGCCCGGCAGGTCGCTCTCCGGAGGTCGCTCTATTCGCGCTCACTCAGCCGACGCATGAGGCGCCGGTTCTGCACTTCCAGGGTCTTGAGCTTGTCGGCCAGGGCATCCGCGGTGGGAAGATCAGCTTGCCGGAAGGCGACGCCGATTTCGGGAAGCTGGCGCCAGATGACCGAGCAGTCGAAGGTTTCGCCCTTCTGCGGGACCTTCAGCTGGAAGTGATCGGGGACGTCGTTCACGCCGCCGCAATCGAGGCGAGCCCCCGCGGCCGAGAAGTTCCGCACCGTGCATTCGACCGAGCGCAATCCTCCCGGGAAAAGGATCATTCCCTTCCAGAAGGTGCGCGAGCGCGGGATCGTGCGTCGCTCCGGGGAAGTGCTGGTCGTCACGGCGATAAAGCCTGGATTGCGGAACTTGGTCCACGACCAGTCTAGGTGGCGCGCCTTAATGCTCCGTTGCGATGGCTGCCGAGGCGAACTGGCCAGTATAGGCCTTCGGCCGTGGCGGGGCGTAGCCGCCGACCTTCGATGTCCGCAGCTTCAAGGCGTGGAGGCTTTCGGCGAGCTTCACCGCAGCCGCGACCCCGTCGATGACCGGCAGACCGTGTTCGGCCGCTAGGGCCGCAGCCAGATCCGCCATGCCGGCGCAGCCGAGGACGATGGCCTCGGCCCGGTCATCGATCTTGGCGCGGGCGATCTCGTCGGAAATCCGCGTGCGGGCATCGGAGGCCGGGTTCTCCAGTTCGAGGACCGGCACCTCGCAGGCGCGCACCCGCGCGCAGCGGTGGGCGAAGCCGTATTTGTGGACATTGTGCTCGAGGGCCGGAACGGAGACGGCAAGCGTCGTGACGACCGAGAACTTCGTCGCCAGCAGCGTCGCCATGTGCATGGCGGCCTCACCGATGCCGACGACCGGAACCGGCATGAGCGAGCGGGCGGCATCGAGGCCGGTGTCGTCGAAGCAGGCGATGACGAAGGCGTCCGCATGGGGCCTCGCGCGCATCTCCGCCAGCATGCCGGGAATGGAATAGACCTCGTCGTAATAGCCCTCGATCGAGGCCGGGCCACTGTCCGGATTGACGGCCTCGATCATGGTTCCCGGGCCTGCCACGGCGCGGGCGGCTTCGCCGATCGTGCGGGTCATCGAGGCAGTGGTGTTGGGGTTGACGATGGTCAGATGCATGGCGGGACGGTCACCGGCGGCGGTCGGGAAGGGAAGCCCGAGTGTCGCACAGGCGACGCGACGCAATGAAGCGGAAACGTCGGCGCGCGAGAAATTCGATCCATGACGATGGAGACGGCCCTCGTGCGGCTCTTCGCGATGCTTGCTCTTCTCACACCGCTGGTTGCCGCCGGCGCGACGAAGGCCAGCGAGGACAACTGCTTCTCCGACGCCTTCACCGCGGAGGCCGAGCTCCAGGCGGCGATCGTCCGCAATGACGGCCCGCGGCTCAACTACGTGAAGAACGCGCAGGATCAGGCGGGATGCCCGGCCGCAGGCGAGGCCTGCCAGGAGCGAGCCTATCTCGTCCCCGGCAACGCGATCATCGTCGGCAGACGCCATGAGGGGTTTCGCTGCGCCATCTATCTCGCGTCCAACGGCCAGTCCCGGACCGGCTGGCTCCCCGAAGCCGGACTGATGACATTGCCGCCGCCGCTCGCGCCCGACTGGAGCGGTCGGTGGCGTGCCGGCCGGGAGCAGTCGATTGCCATCAGGCGAAATGGTGCCACCTGGGAGATCGAGGGCAGTGCAACCCACGGCGGGAGCGATCCGGAGCGTGTGCGCCGGGGCAGCGTGAACATCGGAACCCTGTCCGCCACCCTGCCGCGCAGTGACAGGGGCGGGCCGACGACGGTCGCCTTCACCGAGGGCCCGGACGGCACCCTGTCCTATGATGAGGGAGAACCGACCGCCTGCCGCGTCCGGATGCAACTGGTCGGCCCCTGGCTGGTCGTGTCGGACAACCGCCAGTGCGGCGGCTTCAACGTCAGCTTCTCGGGCATCTACCGCCGCGGACCCTAGGTGGCGGGGGTGGTCGCATCGGTCCGGAAGCACCGTGCCTCGTGGCCGGCGCCGACAGCGACCGGCTCGGGCGTCGCCTCGGTGCAGGCGGGCAGGGCGAGCTTGCAGCGCGGGGCGAACGAGCAGCCGGGCGGCAGGTTGGCAAGGTCCGGCGGCGAGCCGGGAATGGCGTCGAGCCGCGTGCCCTTGGTCATGGCGTCGTGGGCGCGGCTCTTCAGCAGGCCGATCGTATAGGGGTGGCGGGGGCTACGCAGGATGTCGCGGATCGGCCCGGTCTCGACGATGCGGCCGCCATACATGACGGCGACGCGGTCGGCGACCTCGACGGCGACGCCGATGTCGTGGGTGACGAAGATCACGGCGATGCCGAATTCGCGCTGCAGTTCGCGGATCAGAAGCAGGATCTGGATCTGGACGGTCGCATCGAGGGCGGTGGTCGGCTCGTCGGCCAGCAGAACCTTCGGGTTGCAGGCCAGCGCCAGGGCGATCATCGCCCGCTGCCGCATGCCGCCGGACATCTCGTGGGGATAGTTGCCGAGCCGCCGCTCGGGCGAGGGAATGCGCACCCGTTCGAACAGGTCGAGCGCGCGCTTCATCGCGTCGTCCCACGAGCCGCCGTCATGCTTGACGATGGTCTCGGCGATCTGGTGGCCGAGGGTGTAGACGGGGTCGAGGGCGAGCGCCGGCTCCTGGAAGATCATCGAGACGTCGCGGCCGCGGAAGGCCTGAAGGTCCTTCGGGCCGAGCGCCAGAACGTCCTTGCCGGCGACGGTGATGCCTCCCTCGATCCGGGTCCGCTTTTCCGGGTTGAGGCGGAGCATGGCGCGCAGCGTCACCGACTTGCCCGAGCCGGATTCGCCGAGGATGGCGAGGGTCTCGCCGCGGTCGAGCGACAGGTCGACGCCGTTGATGGCGCAGATCGGCTTCGGGCCGCCGGTGAAGGTAACCTTGAGGTTGCGGATGTCGACGAGAGGAGGGGCTGTCAGCATCGGTCCGTCCTTCTCACGCCGCCGCCACGGAAGCGGGCGCCATGCTGTGACCGGAGCCGGGCTCGGACCTCAGGCACGCCACGTCATGCAGCGTCGCGGCCCGCGTCAGCACTGGCTCGCGCTGGGAGCAGACGCCCTCGGCGAAGGTGCAGCGGGTGTGGAAGCGGCAGCCGGGCGGCGGGTCGATGGGGTTCGGCGGATCGCCGAAGAGCGGTGCCTGTTCGGTGCGGTTGTCCGGGTCCATGGTCGGCATGGAGCGGGTGAGGGCGCCGGAATAGGGGTGGAACGGGTCGTCGAAGATCGCTTCCGACGGGCCGATCTCGGCGACCTTGCCGAGGTACATGACCATGACCCGGTCGGACATGTAGCGGACCACGTGGAGATCGTGGGAGATGAAGATGTAGGTGAGCTTGAACTCCTCCTTCAGGTCGAGAAGGAGGTTGAGCACCTGCGCCTCCACCGACTTGTCGAGGGCGGAGACCGCTTCGTCGAGGATGACGACCTTCGGCTGAAGGGCGAGGGCGCGGGCGATGTTGATGCGCTGGCGCTGGCCGCCGGAGAGTTCGTGCGGATAGCGGCCGGCGAAGCGCGAGGGCTCGAGGCCGACCTTGGCGAGCAGGTCGCGCGCGCGCTCGATCGCCTCGCGCTGCGGCACCCCGTGAACCTGCGGTCCGAAGGCGATGGAACTCTCGATGGTCAGCCGCGGGTTGAGGGAGGCGTAGCTGTCCTGGAACACCATCTGCACCTGGCGGCGGTATTCGCTGAGCGACAGGTCGGGCGAGCCGACCTTGGCGCCGTCGAAGAGAATCTCGCCCTTCGTCGGGTCCATCAGGTGCATGAGCAGGCGGGCGGTGGTCGACTTGCCGCAGCCGGATTCGCCGACAATGCCGAGCGTCTCGCCATCCAGGACGTCGAAGTCGATGCCGTCGACGGCGCGCACCACCTTCTTCGGGCCGAACAGGCCGCTCGCGATGGGGAAATGCTTGACGAGGCCGCGAACGGTGAGGAGCGGCTGGCTCATATCTTCACATCCATGGCGTTGCGCAGGCCGTCGGCCAGGACGTTGAAGGAGATCGAGGTGATGAAGATCATCACGCCGGGGAGGGCGGCGACCAGTGGCTGGTTGTAGATCGCGGTGCGCAGGGTGTTGAGCATCAGGCCCCATTCGGGTTCCGGCGGGCGGACGCCGAGGCCGAGGAAGGAGAGGCCCGAGGCGAGGATCATCGATACCGAGATGAGGCCCGTCGCATAGACGAAGATCGGTCCGAGGACATTGCCGAGGACATGGACGCGGATGATGGTGAAGCCGCCGGCCCCGGAGGCGCGCGCTGCCTCGACATAGTCGCGGTTGCGGACCTGGGTCGTGACCGCCTCTGCAACGCGGGCGATGGGCGGAATGAAGACGACGGTGAGCGACACCAGCGCGTTCTGGATGCCGGCACCCAGAGCGCCGGACAGTGCCACCGCCAGCAGCACCGACGGGAAGGCGTAGAACACATCGATGGTGCGCATGATGACGGTGTTTGTCTTGCCGCCGACATAGCCGGCGACGATGCCGACGAGGCTGCCGATGCCGAAGGCCATGATCACTGGCGTCACGCCCATCATCAGCGAATAGCGCGCGCCGTGGATGAGGCGGGAGAGCATGTCGCGGCCGAGCTCGTCGGTGCCGAGCGGGAAGCCCGCCGTCCCGACGGGCCGCAGGCGCCGGATGGTGCGGCCGAGATAGGGGTCCATCGGTGCGATGAGCGGCGCGAAGATCGCCATCAGGAAGAGCAGCAGGACAAGGATGCCGGCGGCGATCGCCAGCTTGTCCTTGCCGAAGCGTTTCAGGACCCCGGCCCAGTAGCCCGGCGATTTCTCGATGGGAACGACAATCTTGGCAGGGTCCTGCGGCAGGAGCGAGGCGACGGAGGCCATCGGGTCAGCTCCTCTGGATGCGCGGGTCGATGGCGGTCTGCACCACGTCGACCATGAGGTTGAGCAGGACGAAGAACAGCGCGAGCACGAGGATCGTGCCCTGCAGGAGCGGCAGGTCCCGCTGGAAGATGGCGGCGTTCAGCAGGAAGCCGGTGCCGGGCCAGGAGAAGACCGTCTCGATGAGGATGGAGCCGCCGAGCAGGTAGCCGAGCTGCAGGCCCATGACGGCGAGCGCGGTGGGGGCGGCGTTCTTCACCACATGGCCGAAGATGCCGAATTCGGAGAGGCCCTTGGCCCTCAGCGCCGGCACGAAATCCTGGGACAGGATGTCGGCGACGAGGGCGCGGATGGTGCGGGCGACGATGCCCATGGGGATGACGCTCATGGTAACGGCCGGCAGAATCAGGTGGCGGAAATGGGCCCAGTCAGGCTGCCATTCGGAAGATCCGCCGGGCCCGGCGCCGGTGGGAGGCAGCCAGTTGAGCTGCACCGCGAAGATGATGACCAGCACCATGCCCAGCCAGTAGTGCGGCACGGACACGCCGATCACCGAGAGGATGGAGGCGATCTTGTCGACCGGGCTGTTGCGGAAATAGCCGGCGACGAAGCCGAACAGCAGGCCGAAGAAAAAGCCGATGAAGGTCGCAACGACCGAGAGCAGCAGCGTGTTCTTCACCGCCCGGAAAACCTCGCTCAAGACCGAGCGGCCGGTGGCGATGGAGGTCCCGAGGTCGCCCTGCAGGGCACGCCAGCACCACAGAATGAACTGCTCGTAGTAGGGACGGTCGAACCCGTAGGCCTGCATCATCTGCTGCTTGAGCTGCTCGGACGCATCCGGCGGCAGGACGGAGACCAGCGGGTCGCCGGGCGCGATATGGACGAGGGCAAAACAGACGACCGAAACGCCGATGACGATCGGGATCGTGTAGACGAGGCGTTTGCCGAGATAGACTAGCATGCGGTGCGTCCTGCGATCGCCATCATCCGACGCTGACCGGGGTGATGTCCTGGTACCAGTTCTGTGCCTGGACGAAGCCCTTCACGCGCGGCGACATGGCGCGCGGCGCGACATCATGGGCGACGAAGAGGAACAGCGCGTCATCGACGAACTTCTCGTGCGCACGCTGGATCGCGGCAAGCTGTTCGCCGGCGTCGAAGGACGAGCGGATCTTCGCCAGGCTCTCATTCATGTCGGCATCGACATAGAACCCCCAGTTGGTGCCAGTGGGCGGCAGAGCGCTGCCGTCGAGGTGGCGGATGAGGGCGGTGAAGGGGTCCTGACTGAAGTAGGACGAATTGGTCGAGTGGGCGCCGCGCGAGGACGCGTGTCGGGCGCCGGCGCGCCATGAGGCGATCAGCGCGTTCCAGTCCATGACCTCGAACTCGACCTTGATGCCGATCTCCCCGAGGTTCTGCTGGATGAGCTCGTTCATCACCAGAGGCTGCATCTGGCCGGAGCCCGACGGCGAGATGATCGCCTTCACGGTGACGGGTCTTGACGGTCCATAGCCGGCCTCGGCCATCAGCTTGAGGGCCGCGGGAACATCGGTCCTCACCTCGAACGTGGGCTTGCCGAACCACGGGCTCGATGGCGGCACCATCCCCTTGGCCGGCAGCATCATGCCGCCGAGAAGCTCGACCATCCCGGCGCGGTCCACCGCGAGATTGGCCGCCTTGCGGACGCGGATGTCGTTCCACGGCGAGCCCTCGACGCGCGAGAAGTGCCAGGTCCAGTTGTGCGGATAGACGTTCGACGTGATCTGCATGCCGCGGGCGCGCAGCTGCTGCAGGGAGTCCGTTGCGGGAGCCTCGATCCAGTCGACCTGGCCGGACAGGAGCGCGGCGGTCCGCGAATTGGCCTCGGGCATGGGCACCAGAACGACGCGCTCAAGCTTCGGCCGCCGTGCCGGGTTCCAGTAGGCGGCGTTCGGCACCATCTCCAGCCGCTCGCGCGGGGTGTAGCGGGCAACCTTCCAGGGGCCGGTGCCCGAGGGGCTGCGCATGAAGCTGTCCCAGTTCCGTCCGACCTTCTCCCACTGGGCGGGGGACGACATCAGGATCCAGGAGATCTCGTAGGGAAAGAGCGCATTGGGCGTCGCCGAGACGAACTCCACCGTCATGGGGTCGAGCGCGCGATAGCTCTTCACCGAGGGAATGCGTGTCCGCCCCTGGCCGGCCTGGCGCGGGTCGTACTGGGGTGAATCGTTCTTGAGGATCTTGTCGAAGTTCCAGATCACGGCAGCGGCGTCGAAGGCTGAGC
>CAZPMD010000039.1:0-9489 GCA_964587395.1 uncultured Hyphomicrobiales bacterium | reverse complement strand
GAACGGGCTGCCGTCGTGGAAGGTGACGCCCGGGCGCAGGACGAAGGTCCAGCGCGTCGCGTCGGCCGGATCGACGCTCCAGGAGGTAGCAAGGCCAGGAATGAGGCCGCCGGGCGCGTCCGCCTTGGAGAGGTCCCACAGGATGAGGCTGTCGAAGACGTTGTAACCGACGAACCGCATGCCCTCGGCGCCCTGATCGGTCTGCCCGTTGGGAAGCGGAATGTCCGAGGCCGTCATGGCGATCGTCAGCGTTCCGCTGCCCTGCGCCCGCACGGAGGAGAGGTCCAGAACGGACGCTGCCGCTGCGGCGGTGCTGGCGGCGAGGAACTGGCGGCGATCGGGTCTCATGACAGCCTCACAGGCATCGGAGAGGATATCGGGCGGCCGTCTGGCCGCCCGATCCGTGACGTGCAGTGGTCCGAGGCTGCTTACCTGATGTCCATCGGCGCGATGTCGATGAACCAGGAGCGGGGCTGGACGACGCCGGTCACCCTGGCAGACATGGCGCGCGGGCCGACGTCATGGGCGACCCACAGGAACGGCGCCTCCTCGACGATGCGCTTGTGGAGCGCGGCGAGAGCCCGGTCGCGGCCGGCATCGTCGAAGGTCGAACGGGCGGTCGCGGCGAGCTGGTCGAACTCGTCGGAGTTGAAGAAGCCCCAGTTGTTGGAGGCCGGCGGGTTGGTCTGCCGCGTCACGAAGCGGATCATGGCGAAGAAGGGGTCCATGGCCGCGAAGGTGACATTGGTGGCATTGGCGCCGCGGGCATTGGCGTGGCCCGCGCCCTCACGCCAGTTGGTGAAGACCGCGTTCCACTCGGCGACTTCCAGCTGGACGTTGAAGAAGCACTCCTTGAGCGCCTGCTGCAGCCACTCGTTCATGACGATCGGCTGCATCTGGCCAGAGCCCGAGGCCGAGGTCAGCACCTTGACCGTCAGCGGACGGGCCGCCGAGAAACCGGCCTCCTGCATCAGCTTCTGCGCTGCCGGCAGATCGTACTTGATGGCGAAGGTCGGGTTGCCCCACCAGGGGTGGCCAGCGGGCACCGTGCCGACGGGAACCTCCATCAGACCACCCAGAAGCTCCTTCAACTCGGCGCGGTTGATGCAGAGGTTGGCGGCGTGGCGGACGCGGCGGTCGAGCCACGGCGAGCCCTCGCGGAAGGAGAACTGCCAGGGCCAGACGTGAGGCTGGGCATTGGTGTAGAGCGTGAAGCCGCGCTGCTTGATCTGGGGCACCGAATCCGGGGCCGGGGCCTCGATCCAGTCGACCTGGCCGGCGAGGAGCGCGGCGGTGCGGGCGTTCGGCTCGGGCAGCGGCAGGAGAACGACGCGGTCGATCTTGGGCCGGCGGGCGGCGTCCCAGTAGTCCTTGTTGGCGACCATCTCGAAGCGCTCGCGCGGCACGAGGCGCACGCCGCGGAACGGGCCGGTGCCCGAGGGGGTGCTGGCAAAGGCAGTCCAGGCGGCCGCCGCGCGCGCCTTCGGATCGGCGACGGAGGCGGGAACCTCGGACAGGAGCTTCTGCCAGTGGGCCGGCGAGGCCATGAAGAGGTTGGTCAGGTTGATCGGCAGGAACGAATCCGGCGCCTTGGTGGTCAGCTCGACGGTGAGGTCGTCGATGGCGCGGGCCGAGGCGAGGTTCGGCATGCGCGAGACGGTGACGCCGACCTGGCTCTGGTCGAAATGCGGGGCGTTCTGGTCGAGGACCTTCTGGACATTCCAGACGACGGCCGCGGCGTTGAAGGGCGAGCCGTCGTGGAACTTCACGCCCGGGCGCAGGCGGAAGACCCACTTGTTCTTGTCGGCGGCGTCGACCTGCCAGGACAGGGCGAGGCCGGGGATGATCACGGAGGCGGCATCGGCCTTCGACAGGTCCCAGTGCACGAGCGCGTCATACATCGGAATGCCGGTGAAGCGGTTGCCCTCGAAGCCCTGGTCGGGCTGTCCGTGCGTGCGCGGAATGTCTGCGGCGGTCATGCCGATGCGCAGGACCTTTTCCTGCGCCATGGCCGAGGCCGAGGTGAGAAGCGCGCCCGCAAGGGCGAAGGCGCCGGCGATCAAAGCCGGACGGAACATGGTTCGCATACGAAGTCTCCCTGATGCTTCCTCGGCACTGGCTGGCAAGGCACATGCCAGCCATTCCAAAGAGCCGGTTGATCCGGCTTCTCGTCACCTGACCTTCCGTCACTGACATGCGTGTGCCGGGCAGAGGGGCAGGTTGCCTAATCCTTCAGCAGAACCGATGCCGTCGCAAGGGCATTCCGTGGCCACTATTTGCGAATTGGCGCTTTCGTCGCCAGCGCATTCTGGCGAGCCCGCGACGGGCGGCGCAAGGCGCGGCGCGAGATCGCTCGGACCTCGCCGTCGGCGGCCGGAGAGCTCAGATCAACCCGGCGACACGGACCGCGCCGGCGAGCAGGGCGCCGGCCAGAACCCAGACGATCATGAGACCGGATGCGCGGCGCTCCAGCACAGCTTCGGCGGGGTTGTCGGGGTTGTAGTAAACGGTGACGTGCGATCCCGCGGGATAGCGCCCGGCAGCGCCCGAGATCAGGCGGGGAAGGGTCGATGCGGCATTGGCGCCGAAGGCGACGCGGTCGCCGCCATAGGTCTGACCGTTCACGGTGAAGCTGTAGATGACGCGGGAGCGGAACCCGCGCCGTCCCCTCCGTGAGGCATCGCGCGGCGTCATCTCGACCTCCTCGATGCCCGACGAGCGGATGCGCCCCGGCGCTTCGTGCCAGAGCCGGGAGGCGGCGACCTGTGCCCGCAGCATGAAGCCCATGCGCAGGGCGAGGAGGCCCATCGCGGCGAGGACGACGGCCATGCCGGCCTGGCCCGGCTCGGGCATATGAGGGCGGAGCCAGCGGACGATGTCGGTCGTGCCAAGGACGAGCGCGACAGCCCCGACGACAATGAGGACCACGACGAGTGAGAGCGCCTGGAAGGCGCCCTCCGGCAGGTCGCGCTCGATGACGGCCTCGCCGGGATCGTCGGGGTTGTAGAAGACGGTGACCGCAGCACCCTTCCTGAACCTTGCAAGGGTCTCCGAGACGTCGGTGTTTCCGAGGTTCTCGCGGACGCTGTAGCGATCACTCCGGTAGGTGCGGTTGCCGACCTTGTACGTGAAGGTGATGGCGGGGAAGTTGCGGATCTCCGTGCGCCCCTCTCCCGCACTCACCTCGCGCTGCACAACGCGCGAAGAGACGATCCGCCCGGGGGTAGGCAGCCAGCGACTGGCCCTGCGCACCTCCCACCACTTGACGACGATGGCCATGGCCAGCACCGCGGCGACCACGCAGGCAAAGCCGATGAGGAGAAACCTGACCTCCACGCATCCCTCCATCGTGGCCGCCTATCGGATCGGAAATCCGCAGCAGCGTCGAGAGGAGGGGGCGAGCCGTCAGGCGGGCAGCGGAAGCGGGCCACCCGCTGCCGTCTCGACCGACCGGCTGATGCGCAGAGCCAGCGCATCCTGGAAGCGTGGGGTGACGACCTGGAAGCCGATGGGCAGGCCGGAGGCCGTCAGGCCCACCGGTACGGAGACGCCGCACCATTCCAGGTAATTGACGAAGCGGGTGAAAATGCCTGGCACCCCGGCCTCGTCGACCTGCGACAGGGGCACGGCCGGGATCGGCGTGGTCGGCAGGACCAGCGCATCGATGCCGCTGCCGGCGAGCCGGCCATGGGCCGCGGCGATGCGCGCCTGGCGCGTTTCCACCGCGGCGAAATAGCGCGTTGCCGGGATGTCGAAACCGCCGCCGATGCGCCGCGCGGCCCAGGTGCCGAGGCGGCAGGGGGTCTCGCGGGCCAGGGCACCGTGGTGATGGGCGCCCTCGACCATCATCAGCTCGCCGCAGGACGTCGTGTAGGTCATCAGCGTCTCGGGCAGCGAAACGGGCACGATCCGCGCCCCGGCCGCCTCCAGCGCCCGAACTGTCGCATCGAACCGCGCCGCCACCTCGCCGTCGACGGCAAGGCCCGCATCGATGGCAAGGACGCCAAGGGTCAGGCCCTTCACGCCGCCGTCAATGCCGCCGAGGAGATCGAGGCCGGGGGCGCCGGTGGTCGACCCATCGGCGGGGTCCGAGCCGAGCATGACCTGGCTCATCACGGCGGCGTCGCGGACGGTGCGCGCCAGCGGGCCGATCGTGTCGAAGTGAAGCGCGAGGGGCACGACGCCGGCCCGGCTGACCAGGCCCATCGAGGTCTTGTGGCCGACCGTCCCGCACCAGGCGGCGGGCAGGCGCACCGATCCGCCGGTATCGGTGCCGAAGCCGATGGGCACGAGGCCGGCGCCGACCGCGACGCCGGTTCCGGACGATGAGCCGCCGGGCACGCGATGGGTGGCGGCATCGTGCGGGTTCACCGGCGTCCCGGCGATGGGATTGGTGCCCCAGCCGCCGAAGGCATATTCGACCGTGTGGGTCTTGCCGACGACGATCGCGCCCGCCGCCCGCAGGCGAGAGACGCACCAGGCATCTGCGGCGGCAGCCGGGAGGTGGTCCCGCGTCACGGAGCCGGCGCGGGTCTTCTGGCCGGAGACGTCGATGATGTCCTTGACCGCCACGGGCACGCCGTGGAGCGGGCCGCGCCGATGGCCATGCGCCATCAGGGCGTCGAGCATGTCGGCCTCGGCCCGCGCCTCGTCGGCCATGACGGCGATGAAGGCGTGCAGGCGGCCGTTGGTGGCGGAAATCCGGGCGAGGGTGGTCTCCACGACCGCACGCGCGCTCGTCTCTCCCGCCGCGATGGCACCCGCCGTGGCGACGGCCCCTTTTGCGAGGACGGCGGCTGCATCGGTCATGGGACGGTCTCCATTTCAGGCAGGCCCAGGCGGGCCGCAACGAGGTCGGCGAGGGCGAGGGAGGCGGTGAGGCCCGGGCTTTCGATGCCGAGCAGATTGACCAGGTTCGGCACGCCATGGACCTCGGGTCCGTCGACGCGGAAATCCGGCATTGGCGTTCCCGGCCCGTGCAGCTTGGGTCGGATTCCGGAATAGTCGGGCTGCAGCGCATTGTCGGGCAAGTCCGGCCAGTAGGCGCGGATGGCCGCGTAGAAGCTCTCGGAGCGGGCCGGATTCACGACGAGGTCGTTCTCGCTCTCCACCCACTCGACGTCCGGCCCGAAGCGGCAGCGCCCCTGCAGGTCGACGGTGGCGTGCACGCCGAGGCCGGCGCCGTCCGGCATCGGATAGACGAGGCGGGAGAAGGGCTGCCGGCCGACAAGGGAGAAGTAGTTGCCCTTGGCGTACCACTGGCGCGGCGCGTGCTCCTGCGGGAAGCCGGCGAGCGCCTTGAGGAACTTCGGGGCGAAGTGCCCCGCCGCGTTGACGACGGTCCGGGCGGTGATCTCGGCGGCCTCGGCGCCGCCGGTTCGCAGGACGAGGCCATCCGGCGTCACATCGGCCGAGACGATCGGCGTCTCGAAGGCGATCATGCCGCCTGCGTTTTCCAGGTCGCCCTGCAGGGCCAGCATGAAGCCGTGGCTGTCGACGATGCCGGTGCTGGCTGAGAAGAAGGCCCGTACGCAGGAGACGGCCGGCTCCAACGCGCGAACCTCGTCCGGCGTCTTCCAGCTGAGGCCGGCGACGCCGTTGGCATGGGCCTGGTCCCATATGGCCTGAAGTTTCGGCAACTGGTCGTCCGATGTTGCCACCATCAGCTTGCCGCAGTTCACGGTCTTCACGCCACGGTCGGCACAGTAGCGATAGAGGAGGTGCTTGCCGCGCAGGCAGGCCGTCGCCTTGATCGATCCGGAAGGGTAGTAGAGTGCGGCGTGAATGACCTCGCTGTTGCGCGACGAGGTGCCGGTGCCGATGGCATCGGCACCTTCGAGCACGAGGGTGTCGAGCCCAGCGAGAGCGAGGCGACGCGCCGTGGCGAGCCCGACGACGCCGGCGCCGATCACCACGGCATCGATGGACCAGGCTGTCATGGGCTGCGGACGATGAGGCGGGAGCGAGCGATCATGCCCCCTTCTTAGGACGCGTCCGCCCCTCAGAAAAGCGCGCCTCCCGCGCGGCTGGTCCCCGGATGCGGCCGAGCATCTGCTGGTCGGTTGCCGGCCGGCGCCGATCACTCGATGAGGCGAACGACCGTCGTGGTCGAGGTGCTCACCTTCGGGCATTCGACGATGACGCGGATGTCGTCGTAGTCGCCATCGGTCCAGCCATAGCCGGGCGGGCGGTCCTCCCAGCCGAAGTACATGAACTTGCCGGGCTCGCAGGCTTTCGTCGCCTGTTGCGGGGTACGGTTCTTGCCCTCGGGAATGATGCCGCCCTTGCCCTTCGCCTTGCACTGGCTGAGCGTGTCGCAGATCACCGTCTCGAGGATCGGCACGGCATTGGTGAAGTTGTGGGTCGGTACGCCGGCGGTGAGCGTCGTGTCGGAATAGTAATTGTAGGACAGATTGTTGGCCCAGGGATTGGCCCAGTCGCCGGGGTTGTTCGGGATCAGGGTCCCAGGTGTCGCATTGTCCCACAGGTGCGGCTTCGTGCGGGCATTGCGCACGTTGTAGAGCCTGTAGGAGAAGGTCTCGCCCTCCTTGCAGACCGGCATGTTGAAAGAATATTTCGTGCCGGCATTGTCGGCGATGGCGGTCATCTGCGAGCGGCCAAGGTCCGCGTGATGCTGACGGCTCTTGTCGAAGCAGTAGACGTACATGCGATTGTAGTCGCCGGCTTCCGGGTCGAGCTCTGCGACGATCGGCTTGGCGCTGGTCACGGTGTGATGCGTGGTCGCGGTGGCGCCGGACCTCGCGACGACGTTGAGGGTCTTCATGCCGATGACACCGAGGATGGCGGTCGGCATGGTGGCGCCATCGGTCATGATGCGCACCGTCCGCCCGCCGTCGGAGGTCTCGATCCTGACCGGATAGGCCTTGAGATGACCGGCGAGGTGACCGTCGAGGTGGTTCTGGGCGATGGCCTTCACGGCCGCGTCGCCGAGCGCATGCTGGCGGGCGGCGGCGAGGGATGCAGCGTCGAAGACGCCCTGCAACTCGGCGGCATCGCGGGCGGCGCGGTGGAAGTCGACCGCTCCGCCGACAGTTCCGAACAGCGGAATGGATGCCAGCGCGAAGGTGATGGCGATATTGCCGCCGAGGTCCTGGCGGAACCGGGTCAGCTTGTTCCGATCGATGATTGCCATGCCGGCCTCCCGGGACAGTTCCCGGAGGCGGACACTAGAGGACGGGAATTGCCGTCAGGTTTTCCTAAAATGCGAACAATCGGAAACGCGCGTTAACCATCACCGTCGGCGATTCGGCGGTTGGCTCCCTCAAGCCGCGAGAAGAACCCCGATGGCAGAGCCGATGAGGAGCCACATGCCGACGCTGGCGATCAGCGCCACGCGCCACTGACCCGAGACCGGCCTTCTCTCATGACCGGAGGTCAGGGGCGCTGCCCAGGCCGTCTGCCGTATGCGGGGTATGTGCATCGGGGTGGCAAATCTCTGTTCCTGGCCAAGTCTAGAGGACCTGTGGTCGGATTCGCCACGATGGATTCGAAGAATATCACAGAAAAGTATCGCGGTTTCCGGCTACCGCCAGCGGCGATGCAACCACAGCCACTGCTCGGGATGCTCGCGTACCCAGCCTTCGACGATGTCGGTCATCATCTGCATTGAGGCCTGAACATTGACGCGGCCGTCTGCATCGCGGGGGAGGGTGAGTTCCTCGGTCGCTTCCAGCCGGAAGCGATTGCCCGGCAGGCGGATGACGCGGGCGCCATGGACCGGGCAGTCGAATTCCCGGGCGAGGCGGGCGGCCGTCGGATTGGCCTTGGCCGGCCGGCCGAAGAAGGTCACGTCCACGCCGCGGTGCAGATGCTGGTCGATCAACATGCCGACGTGGTTGTTCGCCTCCAGCTCGCGGGCGAGCTTCAGCACGCCGCCGCCGCCGGAGGCGACCATCTTGCCCATGGTCTTGCCGCGAATCTTCTGGATGGCGCCGGCGACGAAGCGGTTGTTGGGCATGCGGTAGAGCGCCGTCATATCGAGGCCGTGGGCAGCGGCGGCGACCGCCGGCATCTCCCAGTTGGCGAGATGGGCGGCGAAGAAGATGGCGGGTTTGCCGTCGTCGCGCAGGCGCTCGTAGAGGCCGACGTCCTCGGTGACGATCCGGCCTTCGTTGGGGCGGGCGGGATCATAGTCCCAGAGATCGTCCATGCAGGCATATTCAAAGGCGGTCCTGCCGAGATTCTCCCAGACGCCCCGCAGAATCGTCCGGATCTCGTCCTCGGACTTCTCCGGGAAGGCCGCCTTCAGATTGGCGTAGCCGGTGCGGTTGGCCGAGATCAGCGGGGCAAGGCGCGGCAGGATCCAGGCGCCGATGTTGCTCGCGCGATCCGGGCCGAGGGCGCGGATGGCCGCCATGGCGCCGAGCACGAGGATGCCGACCACCCAGTCGAAGGGCAGCATCACCCAGGGATGCCTGTGGCGGAGCCAGCGGACCAAGGGCCTGCGGCCTTCAGATCTGGACGAGGATCTTGCCGAAGACCTTGCGGCTTTCCAGCCGGTCGAGGGCCTCGGAGAACCGGTCCATCGGCAGTTCGGTGTCGATCACCGGCGTGACGCCCGCCTCGATGCGCTTCAGACCGTCGGCGATGGCCCGCATCGGCGCGCCGAAGGAGCCGAAGATCTTGTACTGCTGCTGGAACAGCTGCATCAGGTTGAAGGTGATCGTGGCCCCGGATGTGGCGCCGCAGGTGGCGAGCCGCCCGCCGCGCCTCAGGCAGAACAGCGACTGGTTGAAGGTGTCGGCGCCCGTGTGCTCGAAGGCGACGTCGACGCCCTTCTTCCTGGTGATCTTGCGCACGACGCCCTCGAAGCGCTCGGTGCGATAGTTGATGGCGTGGTCGGCGCCGATGGCGAGCGCCTTGGCCACCTTGTCGTCATCGCCGACCGTGGTGATGACGGTGCAGCCGAGTGCCTTCGCCACCTTGATCGCTACCGTGCCTATGCCGGAGCCGCCGGCCTGGACGAGGACCGTCTCGCCCGGCTGGAGCTTGCAATTGTCGAACAGCATGTGCTCGACGGTCGAGAAGGTGATGGGGGCCGTGGCGGCGTCGCGCAGCGACACGCCGGCCGGCACCTTCAGGACGTGGCGGGCCTCCATGGTCACCATCTCGGAGGCGAAGCCGTCGATGTGGAAGCCCATGATGCCCTGGACGTCGGTGCACAGGTTGTCCTGGCCCGCCTTGCAGAACTGGCAGGTGCCACAGGTCTTGGCGCCGAACATCACGACCTTGTCGCCGGGGACGAAGGCGGTGACGCCCTCGCCGACGCTCTCGATGGTGCCGGAGGCCTCGGCACCGACGACCAGCGGCATCTTGCGCTTGGCGAAGGCCATGCCGCGGAAGCCCCAGACGTCGATGTGGTTCAGGGCGACGGCGGCAATCCTGATGCGGACCTCGCCCGCCCCTGGGGCGGGAGCATCCGCGATCTCTTCGATCCGCAGGTCACGGTCACCGTGGAGGCGCAGGGCG